>CAJTZL010000041.1:12028-28199 GCA_910583695.1 uncultured Oscillibacter sp. | reverse complement strand
GAATTGGCAACCAGCGATGGCTGGTGCAATGCACCCCCCATTTTCTCTTTTTCTTGCCAGAAGAAAACGAGAAAACGGGCCGTGCACGGTCCAAAAGAGAAAAAGAAGTAACGGCCTGCGGGGGACGGGGGACCGCGGCTGAATGATCGGCGGAGCCGGAATGACTTCCCTCGCGCAATCGGATTCGGCGGGGGTTTGTCCCGTGACGAATGGACCAGCTCCTCTTTCCGCTGCCGCTGATCTGGTGGTAGGGGGCATGTGTCCGCCTTTTTCCGGGATTGCCCTTCTTTCGGTAGAACACCCTGTAGGGGCCGCCCTTTTACCGGTGGTCCTCCTCCAAGGGCAGCGGCGCAAGGCCCACTAGCTGGTCCAAGGTTACTCCATAGAGGCCGGCCAGCTTCACCAGCGTAGGAGCCGTGGGGTCCCGTTCATTTTTTTCATAACGTTCATAGGTTTTGGCGGAAAGCTCAAGAACCCTGGAGACCTTTTCGCGGGACAATTTCTTGGCTCCGCGCAAGGTCGATAAATTTTTAGCTAATTGTTCCATCGTGATACCTCAAAAGCCTTGACAGACCTTTCGGTCTAATGTTATAATAGCCGTAGACCAAAAGGTCTAGAACAAAGATACCCTAGTTCCCTTCAAGAAGGGAGGTGACTAAGGGTTTCTCTTTATGAAAGTAGCCGCATTCATGGAAGGATTCCTCCACGCCCTCTACGAATACGCCCAGGATCGGTGCGTGATGCCCTACCTGGAAACCTGGGAATACCGCCGGGCCACCTGTGACCTGGAGGCGGACTGGACCGCTTTCCGTTCCACGCTGACGGCGGAGCAGGAGCAAAGCCTGAAAGCCCTCTTAGACCGGGAACGGAAAGTTGCCTATCTGGAGGACCAGGCCATATTCTCCTGCGGCCTTTCTATGGGGATAGGATTAGGCCGCCTCTAACGCAAGCGCCTCCTCAAAACCCCCGTATACTTCTTTTTCTCTTTTGGACCGTGCACGGCCCGTTTTCTCTTTTTCTTCTGGAAGAAAAAGAGAAAATGGGGGGTGCAATGCCCAGCTAGCATCCTAGCTGCAATCCCCCCCGCCCGCAAGGGCGCGTACAAGCCCCGTCTATCAGACGGCCCCCCGGAGCTCCGCAATCCGCGCCGGGATATCGGCGGCCTTATAGACCGCGCTCCCCGCCACCAGCACGTTGGCTCCCGCGTCGATGCAGGTTTGGCAGGTCTCCGGGGCCACGCCGCCGTCCACCTCCAGCTCGCAGGCGGGGTTCTTCTCGTCAATCAGCTTCCGCAGGGCCGCCACCTTCGGCATCATGTCCGCCATAAAGGTCTGCCCGCCGAAGCCCGGCTCCACCGTCATCACCAGAATCAGCTCCACCTTGGCAAGGTAGGGCAGGGCCGCCTCGGCGGGAGTCTTGGGCTTGAGCACGATCCCCGCCTTTTTCCCCTTGGCGTGGATCTTGTCAAGGGCGGCGTGGATGTTTTCCTCCGCATCCGCCTCCACGTGGACCGTCACCAGGTCCGCCCCCGCGTCGCAGAACTGCTCCACGTAGCGCACCGGCCGGGTGATCATCAGGTGGACGTCCAGGGGCAGGGCCGTGGTGGGCCGGATGGACTTCACCACCGGGACGCCGATGGTGATGTTGGGGACAAACACCCCGTCCATCACGTCCACATGAACGTAGTCGGCGGCGGCGATGCGTTGGATATCCCGCTCCAGATTTGCAAAATCGGCGGAGAGGATGGACGGCGCAATTTTGATCATGAAAAGCCCCTCTTTTCTGTCAGTCCGGCGGCGGGAGGACCGGGACATGGGATCCGGCCCCGGTGTCGGGAGGACGGGGCGGCGCATAGGATAGCCTGAGCGGCCGAGACGCCCCCAACTCCGCGCAGCGTCCGCCCCTGGGTTCGGCGCCGCCGCTTTTTTGAATATTGGGAGCCGGCCCGCGGGACTCCGCGTCCAGCGGGCCGGTTCTCCCCTAGTGTATCAAATTCCCAGCCCAAAAGCAACCGAGGGCCGGGATATTTTTTGTCCCGGGCCGGGGCGAAATTTTGTTGCAAAAAGCTCTGTAAAATTTACCGGGAACGTGCTATGATAAAAGGCATATGCTAGAGGAAAAAAGGAGGCGGCGCTATGGCGTATGACGTGATCGTTGTGGGAGGCGGCCCGGCAGGGCTGTCGGCGGCCCAGAACGTCCGGGCCCGGGGGAGAACCGTGCTGGTGGTCTCCAACCCCCTGGAGGAAAATCCTCTCTGGCGGGCGGAGCGGGTGGACAACTACCTGGGCCTTCCCGGCGTATCCGGGGCGGAGCTGCTGACGGCCTTCCGCCGCCACGCGGAGGCCGCCGGGGCGGAGTTCCTGGAGGGAAAGGCCCTCAGCGCCCTGCGCTCCGGGGAGGATTGGTATGTGAGCGTCGGCAGCGCCATGGTCCAGGCCAGGGCCGTGGTGCTGGCGGCGGGCGTGGCCCGGGGGAAGAAGTTCCCCGGGGAGGCGGAGCTGCTGGGCCGGGGCGTCAGCTACTGCGCCACCTGCGACGGAATGCTCTACCGGGGGAAGCGGGTGGCCGTCCTGGGCTGGACCCCCTCGGCCGGGAAGGAGGCGGCGTTCCTGGAGGGCATCGGCTGTGAGGTCCTCTACTTCGACAAGCCCCGGGACTGCTCCATCCAGGGCACGGAGAAGGTGGAGTCCGTCACCTGCAGCGGTACGGTGGAGGCGGTGGAGGGCGTGTTCCTCCTGCGGCCCGCCATGGCCCCGGGGGACCTGTTCCCGGGCCTTGCGGCGGAGGGGGGCTTTGTGACTGTGGACCGGGAGATGCGGACGAACCTCCCCGGCGTCTTTGCCGCCGGGGACTGCACCGGCGGGCCCTTGCAGGTATCCAAGGCCGTGGGAGAGGGCCTGACCGCCGGGCAGAAGGCCGCGGCCTTCGCAGCGGCAGCGGCATGAGAAATTCAAAACAGGAAACATTCAAAACAAAGGAGAGTTGCAAAATGGCATTGCAGCATTTGAAGACGGCGGACTTTGACGCCCAGGCAGGGGAGGCCCCCCTGGCCATGGTGGACTTCTGGGCCCCCTGGTGCGGACCCTGCCGGATGCTGGGCCCCGTCCTGGAGGAGCTGGCGGCCCAATACGAGGGCAAGGCGCTGATCGCCAAGGTCAACGTGGACGAGGAGCCGGAGCTGGCACGGCGGTTCGGCGTGATGAACATTCCCACGGTGGTCTTTTTGAAGCAGGGCCGGGAGTTCGACCGGAAGGTGGGAGCCTTTCCCGCCGCCGTCTACACGGAGGCCCTGGACAAGGCCCTGTAAGCGGAGGACAGGGGCGGACGGATGTCCGCCCCTTTGTGTTATCCCAGGAGAGGGTTTGTCAAGGGGACCTTCGCCAAAGGGCGTGTCCCCATTCGGGGATTTTGTGCAGGGGGCGGGCGTTTTGGTCCTCCCGGCAGACGGAGGGCCTACTCCGGGTTTGCCATGTGAGCCAAATAGTCGGCCCCCACATAGACGACCCGGCCGCCGGATACGACAAAGCCGATGTTTTCGCCCCACTCGCCTTCGCCTTCAACCGCGTAGGCGGGTTCATCCTCCTTGCTTTTCATATCCACATACAACGCCATAAACCAGCAATCATTCAATATCGCAAGGGGATTGTCCGTCGCGGGCGGCTCAAAGCCGCCCTCCTCCCGGGCGCAGCTTATGAGCTTTCGGCAAATTTCACGGATTGCAGGCTCGGAGAGGCTGTTGAATGCTTCAACCGCCTTTTCCGCGCATTCCATAAAGCCGGGACGGCCGCTGTTTGCGTAAACAATCATCTCTTCCCCATGTTCATCATTGCGGAAAAATCTGCTTTGGAAGCGCCCTTCTCCATCTTCCTGCTGAAGCCAGCGAATCATAAAACGGTTCCTCCTTAAAACGGTTTCACTCTGCAAACCCGGCATGCCTTCTGCCGTCACAACAAAAATATACCATCCGTCCGAACAAAACGCAATCCTTGCTGTTCCTTAAGATGCGGGGATGCTCCTGCGCTTTCCGTATTTACACCGGGGGAAAAATGTGCTACACTGTTTCCGTTTCACAAGGAGGGATGCTATGAACAGCCGGGAAGCCGTTTTGACGCTGCTGCGAAAAGAGGAGGGGTTCCTCTCCGGCCAGGAGCTGAGCCGCCGCCTGGGGTTCAGCCGCGCCGCCGTCTGGAAGGCCGTGGACGCCCTGCGGCGGGAGGGCTACGAGATCGAGGCCCGCACCGGCCTGGGCTACCGTCTCTCCGCCGCGCCGGACGCCCTGACGGAGCCGGAAATCCGGAGCTTTCTGGGGGAGACGGCGGTGGTGGGCCGGGAGCTCCGCTGTTTTGAGGAGCTGGACTCCACCAACAACTACCTGAAATCCCAGCCGGACGCCCCCGACGGCACTGCCGCCGTTGCCGACAGCCAGACGGCGGGCCGGGGGCGGATGGACCGCTCCTTCCAGTCTCCCAAGGGCCAGGGCATCTATCTGTCCGTGCTGCTGCGGCCCCCTCTGCCGCCGGACCGGCTGCCGCCGGTGACGGCCCTGGCGGGGGTTTCCGTGTGCGCCGCGGTGGAGCGGGTCTGCGGCCTCTGCCCGGGGCTGAAATGGCCCAACGACCCGGTTTTAAACGGGAAGAAGCTCTGCGGCATTTTAACGGAGATGTCCCTGGAGGCGGAAACCGGGCGGGTCCAGTCCCTGGTGCTGGGCATCGGCATCAACGTGGGCCAGCGGCCCGAGGACTTCTCCCCGGAGGTCCGGGAGGTGGCCACGTCCCTGCTCCAGGTCCTGGGGCGGCCCGTGTCCCGGCCCCGGCTGGCGGCGGCGCTGCTGGAGGAGCTGGACCGGGCCTACGCCGCGCTGCTCCGGGGGGATCTGTTGGAGTACCAGGAGGCCTACCGCCGCCGCTGCGTGAACCTGGGGAAGACCGTCCAGCTCATCCCCTTCGGCGGCGGAGCACGGGAGACCGCCCGGGCCCTGGACGTGGACGGGGAGTTCAGCCTCGTGGTCCAGGGGGAGGACGGGCGGGAGCGGACGGTCCGCTCCGGAGAGGTCTCCGTCCGGGGCCTTTGGGGCTATACGGAGTAACAACAAGGAGAGAGGCATTCATGAACGACAAGAACAAATTCCGGGAGCTCTGGGAGCTCTTCTGGACCTTTGCAAAAATGGGGGTCATGACCTTCGGCGGCGGCATGGCCATGCTGCCCATCCTCCAGCGGGAGGTGGTGGACAGCAAGGGCTGGGCCACCGAGGAGGAGCTGACGGATTACTACGCCATCGGCCAGTGCACCCCGGGCATCATCGCCGTCAACACGGCCACCTTCATCGGGCAGAAGCAGGGCGGCATCTCCGGGGGCATTGTGGCCACTCTGGGGCTGGTATTTCCCTCCGTGGTGATCATCTCCATTCTGGCGGGGCTCATTTCCAACTTCGCGGACCTCAATTGGGTGAAGAACGCCTTCGCCGGGATTCAGGTCTGCGTCTGCGTGCTGATTTTCAACGCCGTGCTGAAGCTGCTGAAAAAATCCGTGGTGGATAAGCGGACGGCGGTGATCTTTGCCGTGGTCCTCCTGGGGGGCGTATTCTTGAAGCTCTCCCCGGTGTGGTTCGTCATCGGCTCGGCCCTGGCGGGCATTCTTCTCAAGAATCTGGAGGTGAGGAAGGCATGATCACCACCTGTTTGCAGCTCTTCTGGGAGTTCTTTAAAACCGGCCTCTTCGCCGTGGGCGGCGGCATGGCCACGCTGCCCTTCCTCCAGGCCATCGGGGAATCCACCGGCTGGTACACCTACACGGACCTGATGAACATGCTGGCGGTGTCGGAGTCCACCCCCGGGCCCATCGGCATCAACATGGCCACCTACGTGGGCTTCACGGCGGCGGGGATTCCCGGGGCGGTCATCGCCACCCTGGGGGAGGTGACGCCCTCCATCATTGTCATTCTGATCGTGGCGGCAGTGCTCCACAGCTTCCGGAACAACCCCTACGTGGACCGGGCCTTCTACGGCCTCCGCCCCGCCTCCACGGGGCTCATCGGCGCGGCCTGCGCGGCGGTGGTGCTGGAGGTGCTGACCAGCGTCCAGCTGGTGGTCCAGGGCGGCGGCATCGTCAAGGCCCCGGTCCTCAGCGGCGGGAGCCTCCTCAATGTGCCGGGGCTGCTGCTGGCGGCGCTTTTGATCGTGCTGACCAACTTTGCCCCCAAGAAGGTGACGAGCCTCCATCCCATCGTATTCATCGCCCTCTCCGCCGCGGTGGGCGTCGCCTTCCGCTTCGCCGGGGCCTGAGGGTCCCCCGGGAAATGAACAGCCGGGCCGTTTCTCCATGGAATCCACGGAGGAACGGCCCGGCTGTTTGTTTCATACCATGGGAGGGGTGATGCTATGAACCTTCCCAACTGCGACCCCCTGGCCCTGACCACCATGGTGAACTCCCTGGCGGTGGCCATTGCGGGTTCCCTCAGTGACGAGGAGCTGGGACTTACGGCGGCGATTCTGGTTCAATTGGGCGACACTCTGGCAACCATCGCCGCCCAGCGGGCCTTCTGCTCCCGGTGAGGAGCGGCCGCCTTGGAAAATCAGCCGCCGTCCTGCAAAAGCCGGGCGGCAATGTCCACGTTTCCCCGCTCCAGCTCCCGGAGCCTACGGACCGCCTCCGCCTGGGCCTGCTTGTCCGCGGCCTGGGCGGCGGCCCGGTCGATCATGGCCTTGAGATTTTCCAGGGTTACGTCCTCCAGGTCCGTGAAGTTCTCCTGCCCGATGTACCGGAGGAAGGAGGAGACCTTGGGATCGTACACCACCCCCGCCAGGGGGATGCCCTGCCCTGCGGCGAAAATCAGGGCGTGGAGCCGCATGGACACCACCGCCTCCATCCGGGACAAGGCCCCGATGATGGTCCCGGCGGTTCCCGCGTCGTCCAGGAAGTAATGGGGCGCATCCCCCAGGTGCTTTGCCGCCTCCCGGGCGGCGGCGGGGTCCTGGCCCTTCTCCACCGCCGTGAACACCGGGGTGAGGCCGTAGCGCTCCCAGGCGTACCGGGCGGCGGCCCCGAAGAGGGGGGCCTTCTCCCGGAAGCCCGGCCAGGGCCGGAGGGCGAAGCAGAGGTACTTCCCCCGGGGCGGGATGCCCGCCCGGAGGAGGACGCTGTCCGTCTTCTCCGCCGCCGCCGGGGAGAGCGTCAGGGCCGGGTCCGCCGTCAGGTGAATCTCCGGGCGGTCCACCCCCATGGACTTCAGCTCCGCCAGGGAGTCCGGCTCCCGGAGGGTGACGATGTCCACGTTCCGGTTCAGGGTCTTGGCCGCCAGCTTCCGGTGCTTGAACCGGGTGACGGGGCCGATGCCGCAGCCGTACATCTGGACCTTGCAGCCCGCCCATTTGGCGGCCCGGATGTTCATGAGGTAGAACCAGAGGGACCGGCGGGAGGTCACGTCCTGGATGAGGCTGCCGCCGCCGTTGAGATAGAGCTTCGCCTGCTTCATGGCCCCCAGCCAGCCGGGGAGGTTCACCTGCCCCACGGAGCGGACCCGGCAGCTCAGGCGGGTGGACCCGGGGTCCTTGGAGATGACCGTCACGGGCATGTCCGGGTCCACGGAGCGCATCTCTCCCAGGATGGCCTCCAGAATCGCGTCGTCCCCGGCATTGCCCCGGCCGTAGGCCCCGCAGATCACCACGCCGTCCCGCTTCCGCCTGGGCCGGGCGTGGCGGCGGAGAATTTCGCCGTAAATGTGGAGCTGGGTATCCACGGTCTTTTCGATGGAGAACTGAGCGGAGGCCTTTTCAAAGAGCTTTTCCCCCATCTCCCGCCGCAGGGCCGGGTCGTTCCCCAGGGCCGCCAGCCGTTTCCCCAGGGTCATGAAGTCCCGGGGCGTGAACAGATAGCCGTTGACCCCGTCGTCAATGAGGTAGGGGATGCCCCCCACAGCGGTGGAGACGGTGGCAAGGTGGAACCGGGCCCCCTCCGTCAGGGCGTAGGAAAAGGTCTCGGACAGACTGGTGAGAACATTGACGTCCAGGGCGCTGTAAAAGCGGTCCATGCCGCCGCTGATCCACCCGGCGAACGTCACCTGCCGCTCCACTCCCAGCTCCCGGGCAAGAGCCCCCAGCTTCTCCCGCTCCTCGCCGTCTCCGGCGATAACAAGACGTAATTTATCGCAGGATTGATACGCCTTGGCGAAGCCCCGGAGGAGGGTGGACATGTCCTTCACCGGGTTCAGCCGGGCGGCGATGCCCACGACGACGGAATCCGCCTCCACGTCGGCCCCCAGGGAGCGGAGGTAGGAGAGCCGGTCCCCCTGGATTGGTGCTGGGGTGAAGTCGATGCCGTTATAGATGGCGTAGAACCGGTCCGCCGGGAAGCCCCGGGAGATCAGCAGGTCCACCATGGCGTCGGACACGCCGATGCGGTAGTCCAGCCGCCGCAGGGCCCAGGTGTTGATGACGCCGAAGGTGCACCGGGCCAGGGGGCGGCCCATGTAGTCAATTTTGTAGTCGCTGTGGATGGTGGTGGCCACCGGCAGTCCCGTGACGCCCCGGAGGAGGGCCCCGATCATATTGGCCCGGGAGCCGTGGCAGTGGATGAGCTGGAAGCCCTCCCGGCGGATATAGTCCGCCAGCTGGCGGCGGATCTTGAAAATGTGGTTGCCTCCGCAGATCATGGTGGGAATGCCCAGGGACCGGGCCTCGTCGGCAAAGGGGCCGTCCCGGAAGCAGACCAGCTGGGCGGTGATGGTCTCGTTGAGGTGCTGGAGGAGGCTCAGCACGTGGGTCTTGGCCCCGCCGGAGTCGCCGCCGCTGATGAGATGGATAACCTTCATGTGAAACTCCCTTTTGTTTGATGATATCGGCAACGCAGCCGAACGGGGGTCCCGGCTCCTGTTCAGCCGGCGGACCGGCGGCGCGCGTCTGCGCTTCCTATGAAGCCGTGTGCAGAGGGCCGCCTTGCGCCCCGGGAAAATATCCCCTTGTGATTTTCTGAAAGATATTATATAATATTTTCCGGACCTTGTCTACCAAAGGCTCCACACAATACGAAAGAAGGCGGGCCTGGGGCCCGTTACGGAGGTCTGGCATGGAACAAAAGAAAGCATTTCGCATTGGAAAATTCAACATCATTGACATCATCGCCGTGGCCCTGATTCTGGCCGTGGCCCTCTACGCCGTCGTGCGCGTTCTGAACCGGGGCGGGACCATTGAGGTGCCCACCATGGAGATCACCTATGTGGTCCGGGTGCAGAACGTGGCCGCGGAGCTGTATGAAAACGCCAGGGAAAACCTGCCCTCCCCGCTGATGGCCTCCGGGGCCCGGCTGAACGGGCGCATCGAGTCCGTGGAGATGACCCCCTGGCTGGAGCTGGGGCCCGACGGACAGTGGCACGAGGATCCGGACCATGTGAATCTCTACTTCACCTGCACCGCCACGGTGCCCAAGGAGGAGGTCATGACCACCAAGGTGGGGGAGCAGGAGGTCCGGATCGGGAAGACGGACTATATCATGAAGAGCGAAACCGTGGAGTTCCAGAACGGAACGGTGGTCGACGTCCAGTGGGGAGAGTAACTTTTTTTGAAAGAAACGTTGCCAAAAGAGCTTTCGCTCTGAGGGTCCGGTGGTAAACCGGGCCGGAGCGGCGGCGGCGCAGATTTGCGGAAAGGAAACATCCTATGAAAAAAGTATTTGCGCTCCTGGTCCTGCTGGCCCTGCTGGCGGGGTGCTCCGCCGAGGCGGCCCCGGCCATGTACATTCAGCCCGCGGAGCTGAACGAGGAGGAGGAGGCCGTCGCCAGGCTCCTGGGGGCGGACACGGACCAGCACCTCTTTGACGTGGTGCTGGACGGGACGGCCAAAACCGTCAGCGTCAATAGCTATGTGCTGGAGGACGGCGAATGGCGGCTGGTCACTGGCGGCGGGGGAATGGCACTGAAAGACGGTGTGAAGGAAGGCCGGATGGCCTTTGGATTTGAGGACCTCCGGGGAGAGTGCCGGGAAGCCTTTCAGTTCGGGAAGGAGTTCACGGCAGTGAAGTACGGTTCTTCGGAGGAGCCGGACGACCCCGAGGGCATGGGCCGGACGACAGCGCTCCTCTCCGGCCGGACGGAGATCGTCTATGAGAAGGAGATCCCCTTGGCGGTCCAGATCAACACGGCGAGAAACGAGGTTTTGTCCTATGACCCGGAGTATTTCTTCCAGCCGGAAGCCTATGAGGAGCAGAATTATGAGCACGTCTATGCCCTGACGGTGACGTTCAGCCGGGAGCCCTTGTCCTGAGAAATCGAACCCCCGGCGGGCCTCAAGGGTCCGCCGGGGGTTTGTGTGTTCTATGGAAAGCGCCATGTTCCCGGGGAATGGCCTGACCTGGGGGTCAGGCCCCACAAAGACAGTGCTTGCTTCTATTCAGGCGGCATCTCTTTTGCGGTCCCCCTGTACAAATATCTGCTGACCATGGAAAATGGTTTCCAAAGAACTTTCCTCAAAGTGGGACAGGCTTTGACCGGGTGCCAAGGCTTTCCTGCGGGGCCTGACCTGGGGGGTCAGGCCATTCCCTCAGTGTCCACCTTTTTCCCGGCGGACATTTACAGCATGCACTTCCCCCGGGCCATATACTTCCCCTCCGGCTGGGAGAAGAGGACGTTTCCGCTCTCCACCGCCAGCCTTCCCCGGAGCCACACCTGCCGGATGCCGCCGTCCGTGGCGAAGCCCTCATAGGGGCTGTACCCGGCGGCGGACTCGCAGTCCTCCGCCCGGATGACGTGCCCGCCGCTGGGGTCGTAAACCACGATGTCCGCGTCGGCCCCGGGCTGGAGGGTCCCCTTCCGGGGGAAGAGGCCGTAGAGCTTCGCCGGGTTTTCGCTGAGGATGCGGCACATCTGGGCCACGCTGAGCTTCCGCCTCGCCACGCCGCAGGACCACATCAGCTCTCCCCGGGTCTCCACGCCGGGGAGCCCCCCGGGAATCTTTGTGAAATCCTCCAGCCCCAGGCTCTTCTGCTCCAGGGTGAAGGAGCAGTGGTCCGTGGACACGGTCTGAATGTCCCCGTGGCGCAGGGCCTTCCAGAGCACGTCCTGCTCCCGCTTCTCCCGCAGGGGCGGAGCGCAGACGTACCGGGCTGCATCGGAGAACTGGTCCTGATGATAAAGGCTCTCGTCCAGAACCAGGTACTGGGGGCAAGTCTCCACGTAGACCGTCTGGCCCCGCTTCCGGGCCCGGAGGACCTCCGCCAGGGCCTCGCCGTTGGTGAGGTGGACGATGATCACCGGGGCCTGGGCCGCCTGGGCCACGCGGAGGAGCCTGGCCACGGCCTCCGCCTCCAGATAGGGCGGGCGCGTGGCGGGATGGCTGGCGGGGGACAGCTCCCCCAGGGCCTTTTTCTCCGCGATCATGCCGTCGATGACCCCGGCGTTTTCGCAGTGGACGCCGCAGACGCCCCCCAGGGCCTTCAGCTCCTTCAGCGCCCAGTAGAGGTCCCGGTCCCCCAGCAGCATGGCGGGGTAGGTCATGTACATTTTAAACGAGGAAATGCCCTGGGCAAACATGGCGGGCAGCTCCCCCCGGATGCCCTCGTTCCAGTCGTCGATGGTCATATGGAAGCCGTAGTCGCAGAAGGTCTTTCCCCCGGCCTTCTCCCGCCAGCGGGCAAGGCCCGAGGCCAGGGACTCCCCCTTGTTGGGGCAGGCGAAGTCGATGACGGTGGTGGTGCCCCCCCGGAGGGCCGCCCGACTGCCCGTGGCAAAGCCGTCGGCGGTGACGGTGCCCGCCACCTCCAGATCAAAGTGGGTGTGGGCATCGACGAAGCCGGGGAAGAGGACGCAGCCGCCCACGTCGATGACCCGGTCCGCCTCCGCCCTGAGGCCCCGGCCCAGGGAGACCACCTTCTCCCCCTCCACCAGCAGGTCCGCCCGCCGGACGCCCCTGCCGGAAACCACGCTGCCGCCCTTGAACAGTGTGCGCATATGGTGTCCCTCCGTTCTTTTTATTTATGTGGATGGGACCAGTATACCAGGAGCGGGGGAAGTTTTCAACTCCCCCGCTCCGGCCTTCGGCAAAGGTCCCTGCCGGGGCGCTTCCGGCGGAGCGGAGGGGGCGGAAAAATTTTTCCCCTCTCCGGAAACTTTGCGCTTTCTATTTGGAAAAAGTGTGGTATAATGACAGCAGGAAGCGCGGAGCAATCCGCCCCGAAAGAAGAGGAGGTAAAAGAATGCAGACCAAGAAGTTCCTGTCCCTGCTGCTGGCTCTGGCCATGATGTTCTCCCTGAGCGTCACCGCCAACGCCGCGGAGGAAGACGCGGCCCTGGAAGGCTCCATCGTCATCCTCCACACCAACGACGTCCACGGCGGAATCGCCGGATACGCCAAGGTGGCCGCCCTGAAGGCCGAATACCAGGCCAAGGGCGCCTACACCCTGCTGCTGGACGCGGGCGACTACATCCAGGGCGATCCCACCGTCAGCGTCAGCCAGGGCAAAACCGCCATTGAGCTGATGAATCTGGCGGGCTATGACGCCGCCACCATCGGAAACCACGAATTTGACTATGGCTACGCCAACTTCAAGGAAATCACCAAGGACGCCAAGTTCCCCGTGGTAGCCGCCAACGTGCTGGTCAACGGAAAGGCCGAGAGCACCCGCACCGTCTTCACCGCCGAGAGCGGCGAAAAGATCGGCGTGTTCGGCCTGAGCACCCCCGAGACCGCCACCAAGGCCCACCCCGCCAAGATCCAGGGCGTGACCTTCCCCGCGGGCAAGGACATGTTCGCCATCGCCGAGGCCGAGATCAAGGCCCTGGAGGACGAGGGCTGCGACTACATCGTGTGCCTGGGCCACCTGGGCATTGACGACGAGTCCAAGGGCAACCGCTCCGTGGACCTGATGGACGCCGTGGAGGGCATTGACGTCTTCATCGACGGCCACTCCCACTCCACCCTGGAAGAGGTCAAAGAGGCCGCCGGGGACAAGCCCATCACCTCCACCGGCACGAAGCTGGCCAGCGTCGGCGTCGTGACCATCAGCCCCGAGGGTGAGATCACCCTGGAGAACGTCTCCACCGAGGGTCTGGCGGAGGATGCGGACATCGCCGCCCGGGCCGCCGCCATCCAGAAGCAGATTGACGACGACTACGGCGCGGCCTTTGCCAAAACCGAAGTCCTCCTCAACGGCGACAAGGACCCCGGCAACCGCACCCAGGAGACCAACCTGGGCGACCTGATCACCGATTCCCTGGTCTGGGGCGCCGCCAAGAACGGAGAGTCCGTGGATGCGGCCGTCACCAACGGCGGCGGAATCCGGGCCCCCATTGCGGCGGGCGACATCACGAAAAAAGATGTAAACACCGTTCTGCCCTTTGGCAACACCCTGAGCATCGTCAAGGTCACGGGCGCCGAGCTGCTGGAGGCCCTGGAAGCCTCCACCCACTGCACCCCCACCGCTATCGGCGGCTTCCCCCAGGTCAGCGGTATTGAGTTCACCGTGGCCACCGGCAACGAGTTCAAGGCCGGGGACCTGTATCCCGGCTCCACCTACCACAAGCCCGCCTCCATCGAGCGTGTGACCATCACCTCTGTGGGCGGAAAGGACTTTGACGAAAAAGCCACCTACACCATCGCCACCAACGACTTCATGGCCGCCGGCGGCGACACCTACTACGCCTTTGCCTCCGCCTCCGTGAACTACGATCTGGGCCTGCCCATGGACGAGGTCCTGATGGACTACATCAAGGAAGAGCTCAAGGGCGTTGTTACCGAGGAAGCCTACGGCGAGCCCGCGGGCCGCATCACCATCGAGGCCGCTCCCGTGGAGGAGGCCCCCGCCGAGGAGCCCGTGGAAGAGCCCGCTCCTGCGGAGGAGCCCGCCCCCGCTCCCGAGCCGGTTCCCGAGCCCGCGCCGGAGCCCGCCCCTGCCCCCGAGCCTGAGCCCGCTCCCGCGCCCACCGTGGCCGAGGGCAACTACGTGGTCAAGTCCGGCGACTGCCTCTGGAGCATCGCCCAGGAGGCCTACGGCACCGGCCGCCAGTGGCAGCTGATTTACAACGCCAACAAGGACGCCATCAAGAACCCCAACGATCTGCGGGTCGGTCAGGTCCTGGTGATTCCCGCGGCGTAAGCCTCCGGGGTTCTCCAATCAACCCCTGATGCGAAAGGCGCTCAGAGCGATGCTCTGAGCGCCTTTTTTGCCGAACTGCGTGAACCGTCAGGCAGGGAGGGGGAACGGGAAGGGCCTCCGCAAGCGGCGGCCCCTGCGAATACTGTCCCCGCCGGCCAAGCGCAAGGACACCCGGGCGGCCCGGTCCCCGGAAGGCCCGTCAGTCCGGAGGGGGGAGGCAGACGTTCCGCCGGCGGAAGGGAGGGCGGAAAACAGGCGGACCCATCGGTCCGCCCTTACAGGGTGCTCGAACGGCAAAGGAGCCGCAGGTGCGGACCCGCCGCCTCTCTAGCGGGGAAGCAGCCGCCCCAGCAGGGGCTCAAAGTCCACGCCCTCCTGGAGGGAGAGGCCCTGCTCCACTGTCCGCAGGGCACAGGCGTGGATAAACTCCACCGCCAGCGCCGCCGCGTTCCGGAGGGAATCCCCCCGCAGCAGCCCGCCGGTGAGGACGCTGGCAAACACGTCCCCCGTGCCGTGGAGGGGGTGGGCCACAAAATCCGTCTGAACCGCCTCCGTCTTCCCGGTCCGGGCGTCGAAGCACATGGCCCCGGTCTGTCCCGGTGACAGCGCTGCCCCGGTGAGGGCCACGGAGCGCTTTCCCCCCAGGCTCAGCTCCTGGGCCAGGCGCCGGAGGGCGGTTTCGTCGTGGAGGGCCCGGCCACCGGCCAGGAACTCTCCATAGTCCCGGCCCAGCAGGAAGGCAGTCTCCGTGAGGTTGGGGGTGATCACGTCCGCCAGCTCCGCCAGACGGGCCATGCCGGCGCACATGGCGGGGGTGTAGGTCTGGTAGGCCTTCCCGTCGTCCCCCATGACGGGGTCCACCACCACCAGGGTGTCCGGGCCCCGGAAGGTGCGGATAAAGTCCGCCACAATGCCGATCTGCCGCTCACTGCCCAAGAAGCCGCTGTAGATGGCCTGGAACCGGAGGCCCAGGGACTTCCAGTGCTCCGCTGCCTTGGGCAGTTCCTCCGTCATATCCAGGAAGGTGAAGCCAGTGAAGCCCCCGGTGTGGGTGGAGAGAAAGGCGGTGGGCAGGGGACAGCACTGGACGCCCATGACGGAGAGAATGGGGATGACCTCGGTGAGGGAACAGCGGCCGAAGCCGGAGAGATCGTGGATAACAGCGGCGCGGGGAGTCGGCATGATGGGCATCCTCTTTTCGTTGTGGTGATGGGGGTATTTTACAACGGAACGCGGAAAAGCGCAAGAGCAAAAGCGCGTGTCCGATTGGAAGTTGGAAGGCAGGGCGGGCCTGCATGTCCGCCCTCCTCCGGCCTGGGTTAGACGCACCGGTTCCCGATGCCCCGGCGCTTCCGGCAGGCGGGCGGCCTGTTCCTACTGCGCATTTCTCCTGTTATCAGGCCTTGTTTGAAAAATGGCCGAATGCGGGATTGATGCAGATTTTTTTGCCGGGCAAGGCGATTTGATGCGGGAATCCTGAGGGATTTCAAGTCCAATCAACGCAGTCCTGGTGGAAGAAGATGCCCCAAGACGGCGTTTTGCCATTTTTCAAACATGGCCTGGAGCAGCACACAAAAATAATGAGCAGCGTTCAGCGGTCCAGGAATCACAGGGCCGCGTTGCCGTCCATGACGGGCGTCAGCCCGCCTGCGTCCTCCGCCTTGCCCTCCCCACCCTCGCTTCCCTTTTTTCTCATGATTTCTGGGAGCTGCTCCAGCTTGAACGGAGACTCCCGGAGAAAAAGGGGCTGGACGGAAGCGGGGCGGTGTGGTATAATCAATCACAGTTTTCCCATGCGCCCGTGGTGAAATTGGCAGACACGATGGATTTAGGTTCCATTCCGGCAACGGGTAGGGGTTCAAGTCCCCTCGGGCGTACCAGCTCAGGAATTTTCCTTACCGCTGCGCTTCCCGCCCCGAAGGGGCGGAAAGCTCCGCCGGACGGAAAATTCCTTCGCCCTCACCTGCGATCCGCTCCGCTGGGTTCGCAGGTGATTTTTTTACGGGGGACGGAGGACCAGGGACGGGGGTTTTTTGATGCGCTTCCCGCCCCGAAGGGGCGGAAAGCTCCGCCGGACGGAAAATTCCTTCGC
>CAJTZL010000041.1:0-11928 GCA_910583695.1 uncultured Oscillibacter sp. | reverse complement strand
CCTCACCTGCGATCCGCTCCGCTGGGTTCGCAGGTGATTTTTTACGGGGAACGGGAGATTTTTTGATGGAGGAGGGCGGCGTCTGGTTGAGCGCCGGCCTCCTTTGATCTTCTTTTGGGGGTTATCGGGCTTCCTCCAGCGCGTTCATTTCCCGGAGGGCCTTGAGCTGGATGGGGACTGCGCAGAGGAGGGTCAGGGCGTCTGCCGCCGACTGGGTTATCTCTACGCCGGTGAGGCCCAGGGTGTTGGACAGGATATAGACCAGGGGGATGAAGAAGATGCCCTGGCGGGACATGGCCACGAAGGTGGCCCCGGCGGTCTTGCCGATGGTCTGGAGCATCATGTTGCTCATGACAATCCAGCTGGAGAGGCTCAGGGTGACGCACTGGAACCGCAGGGCCATGGCGCCGATCCGGACAACCTCCGGGTCGTCACGGAAGAGAGCAATGAGCTGGGGCGCAAAGGCAAAGCCCAGGGCGCTGACCGCCAGGAGGAAGCCGAAGGAGGCCTTTACGCAGAACCAGAAGCCCTCCCGGACCCGGTGGTAGAGCCTTGCGCCGTAGTTGAAGCCGCACACCGGCTGGAAGCCCTGGCCGAAGCCGATCATGGCGGACCCGCCGAACATCATGATGCGCTGGACCACCCCCATGGCGGCGATGGCCGCGTCTCCGTAGGGCCCGGCAGCCCGGTTCAGGCAGATGGCCGCCACGCTGGCAAGGCCCTGCCTCGCCAGGGAGGGGAGGCCCCCCCGGACAATCTGGACATAATAGGGGAGCTTGAACTGGACCCGGGAGACGTGGATGCGGAGGTTGCCCCCCCTGGCGCAGCCCGCCAGAAGGAGGCAGAAGCCGACAAACTGGCTGATGATGGTGGCCCAGGCCGCCCCGGCCACCCCCAGGCCAAAGGTGAAAATCAGCAGGGGATCCAGAGCGATGTTCAGCACCGCGCCGCTGGCAATGCCCACCATGGCGTAGGCTGCGCTGCCCTGGTAGCGCAGCTGGTTGTTCAGCACCAGGGAGGAGGTCATCCAGGGGGCCCCGAAGAGGATGACCCGGAGGTAGGCCTTCGTATAGGGCAGGATGGTGGCGGTGGAGCCCAGGAGCATGGCCAGGGGTTCCAGGAAGAGCTGGCCCAGGAGGCAGATCAGCAGCCCCGCCGCCATGGCGGCGAAAAAGCCGGTGGCGGCCATGTTGCTGGCCTCCTCGTAGTTCTGCTTCCCCAGCTCCCGGGAGATGAAGTTGCCGCTGCCGTGGCCGAAGAAGAAGCCCACCGCCTGAATGATGGCCATGAGGGAGAAGACCACCCCCACGGCGCCGGTGGCGCTGTTGCTTTTCAGCATGCCCACAAAGAAGGTGTCCGCCATATTGTAAAAGGATGTGACCAGCATGCTGACAATGCAGGGCAGGGCCAGCCGGCAGATCAGGCGGTTGACCGGGGTTTCGGTCATCCGGTGGAATTTTTCTTCCTGCTTTTCGTCCAAGTGGTCGTCCATGAGAGGTCCCGCCTTTCTCGTCGCTTCGTCATATTCTGATAGTATAGCACGCTTCGCCCCGAAACGGAAGCGGGTTTTTGAAATGGGTGTGTCCGGCGGCGCATTTTATCAGGAGGCAGGGACGCAAAACGGCCCCGCCGCATAGAATGGGATAGGTCCCCGGAAGCCGGGACCAATTTCCACGAAACGAGGGATTCCTTTGCGTATCAATGAAGCCTATGAGCACGCGGCCATTCTCCCCTGCCCGGGAGAGGACAGCGGCTGCAATAAAATCGTGACCCAGTGCGTCGACGTCACCGCCCCCGTGACCCTGGTCCCCACCGCCTCCCTGGGCACCGTCACGGTGTCCTGCCAGGGCGTGCCGGTGGTGAACTGCGTCACCGATCCCTGCGGGACCTCCAGCACCATCACCGTCACCCAGCGGATCTGCGTCACCATCCCCGTGCGCTACGACGTGAGCATGAACACCTGCGATCCCACCATCTCCTGTGCCGACGGCGGCTCCTGCGGGCCCTGCTCCCCCTGCGGCTGCAAGGCGTAACGGTCCATAAAAAAGCTCAGCCGCAAAGCGGCTGAGCTTTTTGCCCTTATTCCGCCAGGAGCTTCAGGCCCGCCAGATAGCCCTGGACCCCCCGGCCCCGGATGCTGCCGATGCAGGCGTCCCGGATGTAGGACACATGGCGGAACTCCTCCCGGGCGTCGGGGTCGGAGATGTGGACCTCCACCGTGGGGATGCCCACGGACTTCACCGCGTCCAGCAGGGCGATGCTGGTGTGGGTGTAGGCTCCCGGATTGATGAGGATGCCGTCCACCTTGTCGAAGTAGGCCTGCTGGATGGCGTCCACCAGATCCCCCTCGTGGTTGGACTGGAAGAAGGAGACCGTCACCCCCAGCCTTTCCGCCTCGGCGGTGATCATGTTCTCCAGGTCCACGTAGTCCGTGTTGCCGTAGATTTCCGGCTGGCGGATGCCAAGCAGGTTCATGTTGGGGCCGTTGATTACCAGGATGCGCTTCTTTTTCTCACTCATAAAAATCCCTCCAAATTTCTCCGGCGGCTTCCGCCGGGCTGCTGACGTTCCAAATCTCCCGGTCCGCCGCCGCCGTGTACAGCGGGTCCCGGAGGCGCTCCATCTCCTCCAGCTTTCCCGCCTGGGAGAGGGGACGGCCCTCGGCGGGCAGGTCCTCCAGCCTCCGCCGGAGGCGGTACACCCGCCCCGTGCGGCGCATGGCCGCCCGGTTCTCGGACCAGAGGACGGCCCCGCCGCCGGTGGCGATGACCTGCCCGCCTTTGGCACAGGCCTCTGTTAAAGCCTCATGCTCCAACTGCCGGAAAGGGCCCTCCCCCTGGGAGGCGAAGATTTCCGGGATGGGCTTTCCGGCCCTTCGGACGATCTCCTCGTCCAGGTCCACAAAGGGCTTTCCCGAAAGGCGGGCCAGCTCCCGGCCCACAGTGGTCTTGCCGCTTCCCGGCATCCCCACCAGGACGAGGTTCGTTTGATCCCTCCAAAGCTGCGCGGTGATCCTCTCCGTTTCCCCGTCCGGAATCGAGCGGTCAAAAAACAGCTCCTCCGCCCGCCTGGCCTGGGCAACCAGCATGGACAAGCCGCCGGTATAGCGGATGCTTCGCGTGACCGGTTCGCCCAGCTCACCGCCCGGGCTGGGATTCCAACGGTTCAGCTCCTCCGCCTGTAAGAGCAGATTCGTCCGCCTGGGGTTATAAATCACGTCCGCAACATCGGTCACGGCGGGGAGGAGGCGCAGGTCCACGGGGGACCCGTCCATATGGGGCCACATGCCCAGAGGGGTGGTGTTGATGAGCACTTCCGCGTCCCCATGGCGGTCCGGGAGGGTTTCATAGTTGTCCGGCCCGGAGCGGGAGACCACCACGATTTCCCGAGCTCCCTCCCGTTTCGCCGCCGCCTGGGCGGTGAGGGAAGCCCCGCCGCTGCCCAGGATGACCGTCTTTTTCCCCGCCAGGGAGATTCCCGCCCGGCGGAGCATGTACAAAAAGCCGTCGATGTCCGTGTTATACCCCACCAGCTTCCCGCCCCGGCGGACCAGGGTGTTGACGCTGCCGATGGCCGCCGCCGCCGGGTCGATTGCATCGCAGAACCTCATCACGTCCCGCTTGTAGGGAATCGTGACGTTCAGCCCGCCGATATCCTCCCGCCGGAGGAAGCCCTCCAGCCCCTCCGGCTCCAGCTCGATGAGGCGGTAGTCCCGGCAGCCCAGGGCCTTGTGAATGGGCACGGACCAGCTGTGGCCCAAGCGGCGGCCCAGGAGGCCGTAGCATTTCTCCGCCATGGCCTCACACTTCCGCATAGTTCCCCAGGAAGTGGAACTGGGCGCAGCTGCGCTCCATCTCCTCCAGCATGGCAAGCACGCCAGGGTCCCGGAGGTCTGCCTCCAGCTCGATGAAGAAGATGAACTCAAAGTCGCTGCCGGAGACGGGGCAGGACTCCAGCTTGGTCATGTTGATGTCCAGGGCCGCCAGCTTGGAGAGCATTTCGTACAGGGCCCCGGGCTTGTTTTCAAAGGCGATGATGAGGCTGACCCGGCTGGCTCCGGCGTAGATAGCCGGATCCTTGGCCACGCAGATGAAGCGGGTGTAGTTGTTGTCGCTGTTTTGAATCTGATCGTTAAGGCACTCCAGGCCGTACAGGGCGGCGCAGGGGTGGGAGGAGATGGCGGCGGCAGTGGGGCTGCCGGACTCCGCCACCAGCTTCGCCGCCACGGCGGTGTTGTCGCAGGGGATGACCTTGACCCCCTTGAGGCCGTCCAAAAAGCGGCTGCACTGGCCGATGGCCTGCTGATGGGAGTAGATTTCCGTCACATCCTCCGGCTTCACTCCCGGCAGGGCCAGCAGCTCGTGGCGGATGCAAAGCCGGGTGGAGCGGACGATGGTGAGGCTGTGCTCCTGCAAAAGCTGGTAGACGGCCCGGACGGAGCCGTTGGAGCTGTTTTCAATGGGCAGGACGCCAAACTTGCAGAAGCCCGCCTCCACGGCGGAGACCACCGCATCGAAGGTCTTGACATACAGGATGTTTCCCCGGGGGAAGAGGCGGTCGCAGGCCGCCTGGGAGTTGGCCCCCTCGATGCCCTGGCAGGCCACCAGCCCCGTCTGGGGGAAGAGCTGGTCCCGGTTCTGGAGGCAGGCCCGGACCTGGGCCCCCACCTTGGTGGGCGCGTTGATGAGCTCCGCCTGACGGGACCGGGACAGCTCAAAGAGGGTGGAAAAGAGGTGATAGGCGTAGCGCTCCCGGGTCCCGGCGTTCTCCGTCACCTTGGCAAGCACCGCCCGCTCCCGCTCCTTGTTCAAAATGGGGAGGTGGTGCCGGTTCTTGCAGGCGGCCACCTCGTCGGCCAGATCCATGCGCTCCAGGAAGAGCTTTAACAGCTGGTCGTCCACGGCGTCAATCTTGGCGCGGATGTCAGAAAGTTCCATGATTTCCCTCCAATAGTAAGTCTAGGAGCACGGCGGCCGTCACCGCCTCCACCACCGGGACCGCCCGGTGGGCCACGCAGGGGTCGTGCCGCCCGTGAATGGTCAGCTCCGCCGGTTCCATTGCGGAGAGGCAAACGGTTCTCTGGGCCCGCCCGATGGAGGGCGTGGGCTTCACCGCCGCCCGGAGCACCAGGGGCATCCCCGTGGTGATGCCCCCCAGAATGCCTCCGGCGCGGTTGCTCTCCGCCCGGACGCGTCCGTTCTCCACGGCAAAGGGGTCGTTGTTCTCCGAGCCCCGGAGGGCGGCGGCCCGGAAGCCCTCGCCGAACTCCAGGCCCTTCACCGCCGGAATGCCGAAGAGGGCGGCGGCCAGCCGGTTTTCGATTCCGCCGAACATGGGCTCCCCCAGCCCCGGCGGCAGGCCCGCGGCGGCGCACTCAATGATGCCGCCCACGCTGTCCAGGTCGTTTTTCGCCTCCAGGATGGCGGCGCGCATCCGCTCCCCGGCCTCCTCGTCCAGAACGGGGAAGGGCCTGGAGGCAATTTCGTCAAACAGCTCCCGGGATGGGTGCAGGGGGAAGGGCCGGTCGCAAATCCCCGCCACGGCGGCCAGATGGGCCCCCACGAAGATTCCCCGGCGGGCCAAGATCTGCTTGGCAATGCCCCCGGCCACGCACAGAGGGGCCGTCAGGCGGCCGGAGAAATGACCCCCGCCCCGCATGTCGGCATGGCCGCCCCACTTGGCCCAGGCGGTAAAATCCGCGTGGCCCGGGCGGGGCTTATCGGCAAGCTCGCCGTAGTCCCCGGAGTGCTGATCGGCGTTCCGGATGACGGCGCACAGCGGCGCGCCGCAGGTCTTTCCCCCCTCCAGGCCGGAGAGGAACTCCGGGATATCCGTCTCCTTCCGGGCGGTGGAGAGGGGGCTTCCTCCGGGCCTCCGGCGGTCCAGGAAGCGCTGGAGTTCCTCCCGGTCGACGGCCTCCCCGGCGGGGAGGCCGTCCACCACCACGCCGATGGCCCTTCCGTGGGACTGGCCAAAGACGCTGACACGGAGAATGCTTCCAAACTCAGAGGACATGGACCGCACCTCCCAGCTCTTCGTAATCCCGCCAGAAATTGGGGTAGGACTTCTTCACCGCCTCCGCCCCCCGGATGACCACCGGACCCTGACAGCGGCTGGCGGCAATCGCCGCGGCCATGACGATGCGGTGGTCGTTGGCCCCGTCCACCACGCCGCCGGGCAGGGTGGAGACGCCGTAGACCGTCAGGCCGTCCTCCTCCTCGCTGACCGCGCCTCCCAGGGCTTTCAGCATCCGGGAGACAGTTGCCAGCCGGTCGCTCTCCTTCAGCCGGAGGCGTGCGGCGTGGGTGAAGCGGGTGGTCCCCCGGCGGACGGCGGCCATCACCGCCAGGGGCGGCAGGAGGTCCGGGCAGTCGGAGAGGTTGATTCTCACCTCTCCGGTGAGGGCCAGCTTTTTGGAATGGGACACCACCGCCGCGTCCCCCTGGGAGGACTGGCCCTTGAGGCCCCGGAGCCGCAGGTTGCTCCCCAGGGCGATGGCGGCGTACCAGAAGGCGGCCTGGGACCAGTCCGCCTCCACCGTCTCCTCAAAGGGGCTGTAGACCCCCGGTTCGACGCCGAAGCCGTTCAGGGCCGGGGACCAGCGGACATGGATGCCGCACCGGGCCAGCACGCCCATGGTCATGGAGGTGTAGGAGGCGGATTCCAGCTTCGTGGTGCTGATCACCACGCTGGGCCCGTCCAGCAGGGGCAGGGCCATCAAAAGCCCGGTGAAAAACTGGCTGGACACGTTCCCCGGCAGGCGGTACTCCCCGGGCCACAGGTCCCCCTCTATGGTGAGGAGGTTCTCCTCCAGCCGGTGGGAGATGCCCTGGCGGTCAAAAATCTGGAAATAGGGGTCCAGGGGGCGCTCCATGAGGCGGCCCCGGCCGGTGAACGCCCCGCCCCCCTCCAGGGCCAGGGCAATCGGAATGAGGAAGCGCAGGGTGGACCCGGACTCCCCGCAGTCCAGCCGGGGCAGGCCGTTCCGGTCCCGCTCCCGGCTGATGCAGCCTTGGACCTTCAGGGTGTTCTCGTCCTGCCACTCCCATTGGCAGCGGAAGTCCGCCATGCAGCGAAGGGTGGCCTCGATGTCCTCGGAGAGCGTCAGGTTGTGAATCGTGCTGACCCCTGCCGCCAGGGAGGCGGCCAGAATCCAGCGGTGGGCCAGGGACTTGCTGGGAGGCGGCGTGACCACGCCGGAGAGGCGGCGGGGAGTAATTTGAACGTCCATCTACGCCTCCCATCCCGTCCCGATGACGAACAAAAGCTCCGACACCGGAATCTTCAGCAGTTCACAGGTCCCGATTTCCTTCGGGACCACGATGGTGATGGAATCCCCCGCCCGCTTCTTGTCCGCAAGCGCCGCCTCCGCCAGGGCCTCGGGGGAAAACTCCGTGGAAACCGGCAGTCCCTGCCCTTCCAGGCACCTGCCGACACGTTCCGCGATGGGCCCATTGGTCCAGCGCAGCCGCTCCGCCGCCCGGGCCATGACCGCCAGCCCCGCCGCCACGGCGTGGCCGTGGGGAATCGTGAAGCCGCTGCACTTTTCAATGGCGTGGCCCACGGTGTGGCCCAGGTTTAAGAGCTTCCGCTCTCCCTGCTCCTTCTCGTCCCGCTCCACGACCCCGGCCTTGTATTCCACGCACCGGGCGATAACCTCCGCCGGGTTCGCTTTCAGCGCGCCGTCCTCAAAGAGGGCAAAGAGGCCCTCGTCGCAGAGCACTCCGGTTTTCACCGCCTCCGCCGCCCCGTCGGCAAAGACCTCTGGCGGCAGGGTCCCCAGGCAGTTCGTGTCACACAGCACCGCGGCGGGCTGGAGAAAGGCCCCGGCCAGATTCTTTCCGGCCTTCAGGTCGATGGCGGTCTTGCCCCCCACGGAGGAGTCCACGGCGGAGAGCAAGGTCGTCGGCATCTGCACATACCGGACGCCCCGGAGGTAAACGGCGGCGGCAAAGCCCGCCATGTCCCCCACCACCCCGCCGCCCAGGGCGACAAGGCAGTCGGAGCGGGTCAAACGCTCCTTTGCCAGGAACTCCAGGATGTCCGACAGGGTGGAGACGTTCTTGCTCTCCTCCCCGGCGGGAAATTCATAGGCGCTGACGGTATAGCCCGCCGCTTTCAGGCTCTCCGTCACCGTCTCCAGGTACAGCGGCCCCACGACGGAATCCGTGACCACCGCCATATGGCAGGGGGGGATGACCTCCCGCAGCCGCCGCCCGCAGTCTCTCAAGAGGCCCGGGCCGATGGCGGCCGTATAGGCGGGACCGGTGTTCACCCGTATCTCTTTATAGTCCGGCATTGGCGGTCCTCCTTTAATTTCCCCCGGCGGCGGCCTTCATCTCCCGGCCCTCTTTCAAAAGGGCCCGGACCTGCTCCGCGTCGCCGGATTTCAGGGCCCTGGAATAGGCGGCGAGGTTCTCAATCAGAATATCCAGCTCCTTCACCAGATAGTCCGCGTCGTCCAGAAACAGCTCCGTCCACATGTCCTCGTCCAGCCGGGCCACCCGGGTCATGTCCTGGAAGCTCCCGGCGGAGAAGCCCCGGCGGCGCTGGGCCTCCGGCGATTTTACATAGGCGCTGGAGGTGATGTGGGCCAGCTGGGAGGTGAAGGCAATAATACGGTCGTGCTCCTCCGGGTCTGAGAAGGTGAGCCCGGCAAAGCCGACATCCAGAAAGAAGGCTTTCAGGGTCTCCAGCAGCTGCATGTCCGTCCGCTTGTCCGGAGTGAGAATCATGGAGGCCCCCACGTACAAATCCTCGGAAGAGGCGGTGAAGCCGCCCCGCTCCCGCCCCGCCATGGGGTGCCCGCCGATGTAGGCAAAGCCGTGGGCCTCCGCCAGGGGGGCCAGGGCCTCCACCACCACCCGTTTCACGCCGCACAGGTCCACCAGGATGGCGGACCTGGCGATTTGGCCCGCGTGGTCCCGCACCCACTTCACCGCCGCGCCGGGGCAGATGGCCACCAGAAGCAAATCGCACCGGGGCAGGTTCTCCTCCGTCAGGGGGCCGTCGATGGCCCCGCTCATCCGGGCCAGGGCCATGGTCTCCTGGTCCAGATCCACTCCCCAGACGGTGTGGGCCGTCCGGGCCTTGACGCTTTTCGCCATGGAGCCGCCGATAAGCCCCAGGCCCACAATGCCGACGTTCATCACCCGTCCTCCTTACTCGTTGTCCAGCTCCCGCATGAAGGCGTGGAGCTTCAGCAGCTTCCTGGCCAGGGGGTCGAAGACCTCCGGCTTCAAGGACTGGGGCCCGTCGCACAGGGCGTGGGCCGGGTCGTTGTGGACCTCGATCTGGAGCCCGTCGGTCCCCGCCGCCACGGCGGCCCGGGCCAGGGGCTCCACCAGCCAGTACTTGCCCGTGGCGTGGCTGGGGTCGATGATGATGGGCAGGTGGGTGAGCTGGCGCATCACCGGGATGGCGGAGAGGTCCAGAGTGTTCCGGGTGTAGCTCTCAAAGGTCCGGATGCCCCGCTCGCAGAGAATCACGTGCTCGTTTCCGCTGGCCATGACGTACTCGGCGCTCATGAGCCATTCCTCAAAGGTGGCGGACATGCCCCGCTTGATCATAACGGGCTTCTCTTGGTGTCCCACGGCCTTCAAGAGGTCGAAGTTCTGCATGTTCCGGGCCCCGATCTGGATAACGTCCACGTCCTTAAAGAGGGGCAGCTGGGTCACGTCCATCAGCTCCGTCACGATGGGCAGCCCCGTCTCCTGCCGGGCGACCTTCAGGTACTCCAGCCCCGTGGCCCCCAGGCCCTGGAAGGCGTAGGGGGAGGTCCGGGGCTTGAAGGCCCCGCCCCGGAGCATGGTGGCCCCGCTGGCCTTCACGGCCTTGGCGATGGCAACCACCTGCTCCTCGCTCTCCACGGAGCAGGGCCCCGCCATGATGGTCAGGGTGCCGCCGCCGATCCGGGTGTTCCCCACGGGGATGACGGTGTCCTCCGGGTGGAACTTCCGGTTGGCGTTCTTGTAAGGCTCCTGGACCCGCTTCACATCCTCGACAATGTCCAGAGCGGCGATGAGGTCGATGTCCAGCTTGGAGGTGTCCCCCACCAGTCCTAAGATGGTGTTGGCCTCGCCGATGCTGGTGTGGATGGTGACGCCCTTTTCCTGAAGCCAGGAAATGAGGCTTTCCAGCTGGTCCCGGTTGGGGTTGTGCTTCAAAATGACGATCATGGCGGATTCCTCCCAAATAAATTCATAAAGCAAAAAGGCCCGCAGCCGGTTTGGCTGCGGGCCGCTTCGTACACGTGTCCCAGGACCGGTCCGAAAGCTCACACACGCTCGGTTTCAGCCAAACCACAAAAAGCCTTACCAAAGCTGGTAAAGCTAAAGTAGAAATAGCCGTATTCAGCGGTGCGGGCAATGGCGGTCATGGCTGGGTTCCCCTTTGCTCTTTAGATGTTTAAAGCATAACACAACGCCGGGAAAATGGAAACTGTGAGTTCCTACAAATACAAGCCTTTTTCGGACGGTCCATTGTGCTGTTCGCACAGGACCGGGACGGTTTTGCAAACAGGCGCGCAGGGAGGCGTCCCTGCCCACAGGCAGGTTACGCGGCGGGGAGGCACCCGGCCATCAGGAGGCTGGTGGCCTTGAGGATATAGTTGGCGTCCCGGAGCATACTGGCCCGGGTGTCCATGTACTGCTCGTGGAGCTCCTCCAGGGCGGCGATGAGATCCCGGCGGGCCTGCTGGCGGCGGAGGTGCTGGTGGGCAAGATACCCCCGCATGAAGCGGCGGAGGTCCGTCTCATAGTTGTGGTGATCCAGCATGCTGTCGGGGTAGTCCGGATTGTGGGGGTATGTATAGGCGTCGGCCAGGTAGTGGGTCAGCTTGCCCAGGGTATAGTACTGCCACATGGTCCACCGCCGGCGGCGCTGGAGCTTCAAAATTTTGGCGTTGATATAAGCCCGGGAATTGGCGTAGTTGTGTCCCTTGAGCTTGTTGTAATGCAGGGAGCCCTTCAGGTAGCTCAGGGGGTTCACGTCCGGCTGAAAGGACCCGAAGAGAAAGGCCAGCTCAAAGCGCCGGGCGGAGAAGCCCGTGCCGCTGCGCAGCAGCGTCTGGGCCAGCAGGGTGTGGGTACGTTTCTGCAAAGTTAGCTCCTCCTAACCGCAAGAATAGGTTCAGTATAGCATATTCTCCGGCGGGATGCAAGGGGAAGGCTGTATAAAATTTCTGGATGATCTTGTCGGATTTCACGATTTTTAAAAATCATGCCGGGAGCCGCCGTTGGAACCGGCCTTTTCGTAGATTTTTACAATCTCCTCGATTCGGTAGAAGCAGGTTGGATCGTCCAGACGATCATCGTCCAAGACCTTTCGGATGTCTTCCAAAGCCTGACAGGCGCGGTTTTGTATCAGCTCCGCCAACAGGGACTGTTTTTCCTCGTCGCTGGGCGTGACGGCGGCCCGAAGTTTTTCGGAAAAGCCATGTATCACTGATTCATAGAAATCCATATGCAGCCTCCTTACATTTATGAATCATATTCTAAGACATAGGCAATGATAAAGTCAAGTAAAATTACATCACATAAGCGTAGGCTTTCTATGAAGAAAATTCAATATTATGGAAATAAAAATGTAATCTCCAAACGTGTCCGCTATTTTCGGAACCTGCGAAAAATTACGCAGGAGCAGTTGGTTGCGAGGTTACAGGTCTTGAATATCAATATAGACCAGCAGGGAATCAGCAATATTGAAAACAATTCCCGCATTGTCACCGACTATGAGCTGGCCTGTCTCTGCCGCGCCCTAGGCGTGACCGTAGAAGAAATGCTGGCGGATTTTTATGAAGAATACCCCGAGTAGGGGGGCCTTTACTTGCCCTTACGGGCGGGGCGGAATGGATACCAGCGATGGCTGGTGCATTGCACCCCCCATTTGTCTCCGGCCCAAGAGCCGCCGCTTGGCGGCGGTTGGCCT
>CAJTZL010000040.1 GCA_910583695.1 uncultured Oscillibacter sp. | reverse complement strand
ACACAGCGGGGCTTGAAGCTGCCGCCCTTGAACGGGTCGGGTATGACTGCCTGCCTGGGGCCTCCGCACTTGCGGCAATGGAGTAGACCGTCTGCTGGGTCAAGGTATTCATCCTCGCGGATCTCCATCATACGGTGTCACCCTCCCTCACGCTGTAATCGAGGTCACGGGCAACGGGAGCGGCCTTGCGCCGATCATCGGCTATCCAACGGCGAATGGTGGCGGCGTGGCTACGGTACTGCTTACCAGTGGATGCCATGTACTCGGACAGCCGCTCGATGTACTCCTGCCAGACGGTGGGGAAGTCGGCTTGCAGTTCAGACAGTTCACCAGCAGACAGAAAAACATTTTGGTAACGGCCCAACGTGCGGGCGCGTTCCCCCTCTCTATTCTCTATACTCTGATCTCTATACTCTTTATCTCTAATCTCTAATATAGGGGGACATTTGTCCACCGGGTCTATGGGTGGACAAATGTCCATTTTGCCGGAGGGCAGCAGTTTTTGACGCTGCAACCGGGTCCGCTCCCGCTTCTTTCTCTCGCCCTCGGTGGAGGACTGCCCAATCAGCAGTTGAATGTCTGCCATGTAGAAAGCGCCATCCGTCAAAACTTCCACAAGGCCAAATTCCATGAATACCTTGATTGCCCTCTCTACCGTCCCGATCTGATGCCGGGTGAAGGTGGCGATGGTCTGAACAGTATGAGGAAGATGCTCGTTGAGCATGAGGATACCGCCGCTTTTCAGCGACATCAGGTACATTTTCAGCAGCAGATTCGAGTACAACAGACCGTCCGGCATACTTTCCAGGACAACCATTGTCTCGCTGTTGTAGAAACCTTCTTTCAGTTTGAGATAGTAAAATCTCCTGTTTTCAGCCATAGGATAAAACTCCTTTGTAGAATCGCCGTTGCGGGCCTTTAGAGGGCCTTCCGGGGTGCTGGATAGGAAAAGTATCAGCCCCCCTATTGACCACCGCCGGAAAACCCTTGAATTGCAAGGCTTTCAAAATCCTAATTATCCACGCCTGATGCCCTGCGCCGCCGTTCACTGGCGGCTTTCTGGCGGCGGTGGACTTTGGAGGCACAGGCAGGGCAGTATTTAGCCCGGTTAGAGCCAGGGCGAAACAGGCGTTGACACTCGGCGCACACCTTCATGCCGCCCTGGGGGAACAGCGCCGTATACAGTACACCGTCCAAGGGCTGGACTGCCGCCCGAAACCATTTGCAGATCAGCGAGTATGTGATGCTCTGCGGGCAAACACATTCCTCACCATCGTCCAGAAGCAGACAGTTTCCGCAATCATAATTACAACAGCTATGTACCAGTCTCCGGGCTGTCCGGTACTGCTGGTAGTTCATGTGGACAATCACGGCTCGTCCTCTCCTGTCGGCAACTTGATATAAACGTGATAGGGGGTATGGAGGGCTATCAGCTTCTTTTCCACCAGTCCGGCATCCTCCAGCTCCCGCAAGGTTTGGGCCACGGTGCTGGGGGTGCGGTCGATGATCTCCGCAATGGTCTTGTTGTAGAACGCCAGATACCGCCGTCCGCGCTTGTCCGTCTGAACCATATTAGAATGGAGCGTCATATCCAGCATGATTGCATAGACTTCTTTGGCGGTCAGTCGGACATTCATGCCCAGCAGGAATCGGGGATAAGCCAAGTAGGGCGGCAAGGTGGAGCCGCTGGTGATGTAGTCAGTTTTCATTGTCGTGTCCTCCGTTTTCATTCTCTGCCTGGATAGCTTTCACGGCCTTAGAAAAGCCGATGATCGCCATATCCACGGCGGCAGCGCTGTCCCACACCCTGACTGATCTGCGGCTGGGACATTTCCGCAAAAGCGTCTGCACAGCCCTGGTACATTTTCATCTGGTTAAGGAAATACTCAACTACCCGGCAAAACTCACGAACAAGGCTGTCCAGCGATTCCCTCTTTTCCTGTTCCTTCTCGGCCTCCGTCCGGGTGTCAACAGGCGGATCATCTGACAGCGGACGGGACATAGCGATTGCCTTTCGCCGCTCCCGCTGGTACTCCTGGTACTGCTCCACCGATTGCATTGTTCCCTCTGCCAGCATGGAGGCCGCTTCAACCTGTTCGTCATGCTGGAGCTGGGACAGTTTCAGCGCAGTATCCTGGGTCATGTTATGGGCCTCGACAATCCTCCTGGCATCCCCGGTCAGATTGTTGGCAATCTGAAGGAGGCGGCTGACGGCCCGCTTGCTCATGCCGGTTTTCTCTGCGGTGTCCTCGGCAAAGGACTTGGTTTCTAAAGTTGCCAAATTGGCATTTTTAGCGGTCTGCCCGTTCCTCATGCCGTGGCGTGTCTCCGGGTGGAGCGTTTCGTAAATCTCTTTCCGGCGCAAAAGCTGTTCACACAATTCCTGCCGGTTCAGCCGGGTACGGACAATGTTCTCGTCAATCTCGGCAAGCTTCGCCTGAACATCGTCCATGCCCATAGCAGTACACTCGATCTCTGTCCAGCCCAGCAGCTTCGCCGCCTCCAATCGGTGCAGACCGGCGATCAGCGTGTTGTTCTGGTCAAGGGTGACGGGGTTCATCAGGCCCACGGCAGAAATGCTCTTTGCCAGTTCTTCCACGGCCTTGGCTTCAGCCTCCCGCCGTCCCGGGTTGATTTTAATATCGCTGATTTTGATACGCATGGTATCCCCCCTCAATGCGAAAACGCGGCAATAATCCGGTTGAGCATTTCCAGGTCGGGGCCGTCCAGCGATTCCCCCAGCCTGCGGAGAAAAGTGATCTCCGCAGAGTTCAGCGAGCGGCGGTCAAGGTGGAACCACTCTGCCACTCTGACACCGCCATGACTGCCCTTGACGGTTTCGACCGGATAGGAGCAGGTCAGCACCACAATGTCCCGGCGAATCGTCCCGGTGCTGACGTTAAACTCATGCGCCAGATTTCTGTAAGTATCGTGCCGCCGGAGGCACAAAGCCTCCAAAATCTTCTGGCGGCGTTCCCACGGGTTCAGGTCCATTTTTCAAAAACTCCCTTCGGTAAAATTGATGATTTATCGTTCTTGCTCTTTCTGCTGGTGCTGTCCCTCATGAGCCAGACGGTCAGCGGCCTTACGGAGATTTTCAACAGCCTTGATTTCATCCCGCATGGCCCGCATTTTTTGATAATCTGCGTCCTTTTGTACCGTCAATTTTGCAGCTTCGGCCCGCCACGCTTTGGGCGTGATCGCCTCTCCGGATTCTTTCAGCGATTTCAGAAAATGGGCGGCAGCGTCAAAGCCTGCTAACTCTGCCCTATGCTCCTGCTGGTATTTCTCCCGCTTCCCCGGTTTCACCTTGTCCAACTTCTGGCGGATGGGCTTGTACTTCTCGTACTGCGCCCACATTTCCAGCCGTTCATCCAGGACAGCAAGACGGCGTTCCGCGCCGACAATCTGCCCACGGAGATCGTAATAATCCTTGTTCATGGCAGAGACTTTTTCATAAAGTTCCTGCATGGAATTGATGCCGTTGCCCTGCAAAAACGCCAGCAGTTTGGCGTTCTCCTGGAGAGCCTTAATCTTGCCGGAACGGGAACGGGCCTTATCCTGATTGACTTTGGCCTGGGCTTCATAAAGCCGGGCCACAAGGCTATCCCCACCCTGGGGTATTTCAACCGCTGCCTGCTCCTTCGACCAGTTATAAATCCGGGTGACACGGGCCTTGAGTTCTTTCAGCAATTTGTTGTCTGCGGCGATCTGGCGGTTGACGTTCCCTTTCTCTGTCTGGATGCCCTTTCGCTCCATCTGACTGGCGGCAACGCCCATGTGAATTGAGGGAATTTTATCAACGCCCTGCCGCTTATAGCTGCGGTGGTCAATGCGCTCTGGTCGCCCTGCGGCTTCTAACGCTCGGTTCGCATAAGCGGCCCACGCCGCCCGCCACTTCTCGGCGTTCTCCCGGTTGTTCCAGTCGGTGGTGTCCTCCCGGTGATTCTTCCAGCCGCCCTTGCCATCCGGGATGCGGTTGCCCTGGCTGTCCAGATCGTAAACCTTCCGGCACTTTGGCCCCCAGCGTCCGTCTGGTTTCAGCGGGCGAATGGTCAGCATGATATGGGCGTGAGGATTGCCACTACAAACAGTGTGACACTCAATGAAATGTCGCAAAAACGAACAGAAATGGGCCACTAACACCCACCTTATACTGACTTTTAATCCATATAGCTATGTTGAATTGGCGGCACTGACTTTCGGTGGAGCGAATTGAGCATGGCTATTTCTTTTTATTGAATTTTGCTTTGGCTCGAATAGATTAACTGACTTTATCGTGCTTTGAGTCAGGAAGTTTACTGGCTTTTGACATGGGCCGTGAGTTCTTTATCAACTTTCGATATAAGGAAAGACACCTTACTGCTATTTCGGCTTCCAAGCTCTGGCCGGATGCCGCGGCGGCATTGACGCGGGCTTTTTGGGAGGCGCGCAGATCGACCCTTACGGCAACTTGAATTCCACCTGTATCGGAGATTACCGGCATCCTAAAACCCGTTTTACCGGATCGGGCGGAGCGAATGGCATTGCTACATACTGCGACACAATCATTGTTATGAAGCATGAAAAGCGCCGGTTTATCCGGCGGGTGGACTATGTGACCAGCCCTGGCTGGATTGACGGCCTGGAGGGGCGGAAGCGCTTGGGTCTCCTGCCGGACAAGGGGCCCCGGGCCGTCATTACAGAGCTTGGAATCCTGCGGTTTGACAGCGAGAGCAGACGTATGTATCTGGCGGAGGTGTTCCCAAATGTGCGCGTGGAGGATGTTCTTGAGAATACAGGCTTTTCCCTTGACACGGACCGGTGTGTGGAATCGCCGCCGCCTACAGAAGAAGAACTTCTGGTTTTAAGCACTAAGGTAGACCCCGCAGGAATGATGACCTGATGCTGCCGGTAAATTTAAAGTTCCGGCCTGTCGAAAAAATCTTCGGCAGGCCGGACATGTTTCGCCATACTCCTGGCCCTGCAAGGCCAGATGATGAAAGAGGAACGTTATGGTATTTCAGCATTATGTGGGTGCACTGTTAGTTTTACTGATGATTACAGCCGTTGGAATTTACTCTGGGAAAAAGGTTACAAATGCCGCCGATTTTTCTACGGGCGGAAGATCCGCAGGGGCGGGAATCGTCGCGGGCTCTCTAATCGGCACACTGGTAGGCGGTGCGTCGACAATAGGAACGGCGCAGCTGGCCTTCAACTATGGCTTTTCCGCGTGGTGGTTTACAATGGGCGGCGGCATTGGCCTCATTGTGATGGCCCTGAGCTTCGCAAAGCCGCTGTATCGTAGCGGCACTTCGACAATCGCACAGATTTTTGAGCGGGAATATGGCAGGAAAGTTGCCATAACGGCTGCGCTTCTGATGTCTATCGGCACATTCCTCAGTATCACCTCGCAGCTTTTGTCCGGAATTTCGCTTATAACCTCCGTCAGCGAAATCTCATCGCCAGCGGCCGTATCTCTCATTGTTTTTCTTATGTTGGTCTATGTGGTATTTGGCGGCGTCTGGGGGGCGGGGATGGTCGGAATTGTGAAAACGATCCTCTTGTATCTGGCGGCCGTCAGCTGCGGAATCGTTTCTTTACAGCTGAGTGGAGGCTGGACGACGCTGCGCACCGTCCTTCCGGAGAGCACCTATTTCAACCTCTTCGCACGGGGACTGTGGAAGGATGGTGGCGCGTGCCTTTCGCTGATATTTGGCGTATTGACAACTCAATCCTATATACAGGCCATTGTTTCCGCTAAAAGCCTGAAGGATGCGCAGCTGGGCGCGGTGGCAGCCGGCGTGCTGACCCCGGCAATTGGCATCGCGGGCATTTTCGTTGGCATGTATATGCGCATGGCGGAACCAGGGCTCTCTCCGGTGGCTGCAATGCCGGTTTTTATCCTGCGGCATCTCCCGCCGCTTTGGGGAGGCATCATCCTCGCGGCGCTGTTGGCAGCTCTGATTGGAACGGGGGCGGGGCTGGCACTGGGCATGAGCTCCATGCTCTGCGGCGATATTATAAAGCCCCGCTGCAAGACTCCTCTGAGCGACGCGGCGTTTCTCCGCGTTCAGCGACTGATCATAGTGGCCATCCTGGCCAGCGCGGGACTTTTCACCTTCGGCAACATGGGGTCGGTTATTCTAAGCTGGAGTTTTATGTCCATGGGTCTGCGGGGAGCCGTGGCCTTCGCCCCGCTCCTGTTTTGCCTGTACGCCCCCGGAAGGGCGGACCGACGTTTTGTGTTGTCGGCGATCATAGCGGGACCGCTTGTAGTCCTGGCAGGAAACTTTGTCCTTCCGTCCGAAATTGACCCGCTCTTTCCGGGAATCAGCGTGGGGCTGCTACTGGCAGCGGCTGGTGCCGTAAGCAGTCCCAAGGATTCCATGAAGTGGAAGAACTGATACAAACAAGCCTCGTTTTTCGAACTGTTTTATCGAAAAACGGGGTTCTTTTTTTGCACAATCCCATTGCAGTATCTGAGTTTCAGAAATCTTTCCGTATGAGCAGTATTTAAAACTTGCAAAGATGCAAAATTCTCATTTGAATATAGTAAGTTGTTCATTCCATGGCAGTTTTGCTGCGGCATTCTTAATTTATAGGAGAAAATTGTAATAAATGTGATACAAAAAGTGAAGCAGTCAAGAGCGCTTCCCGGAAAGGGCTTCAGGACGGCCTCTTCGAGCAGCCGCCTCCTGCCGGATCACAGTGCAAAGATGGAGGAGCAGTCCAGCTGTATCAAATTGTAGGAGTGACACGACATATGACATATACCTGTTTCCAGCAAATCTCAGTTGGGTGAATTTCAGCATTTTCATTGAGAGAGCTGCGTGACTTGGGTGCAGAAGTCTGTTCCGAGTGGGGGATATGCGGCTGAATGAACAGAGAATACAGATTCTGCTGCCTGCGCACACTGACGGCCACGCACGGCAGACAATTGGAATAGCGTTGCATTTCCCCATTCTTTATGCTATCATTAAACGCACAAGCCGTCCGGGCAACCGCAATTTGGCCGGACGGCCGGGATTCCTGCCTATAACGGTCCGCCGTACAGAACGGCCGATTTATGCGCAGAAGAACCGGGCTCCGGATTCCAAGGCAGACTCCGCTCGGCTATGCCGCCCGGCAGCGGGTGAAATACGTTTTTCAAGGAAATGAGGAACCAGCCGTCATGCAGGATTTAGGTTTATTTTCGAGTCTTGGCGAGGCCTGGGTCGCGGTACTGCACACCGTTTACCGGCAGGGAGCCGCCGTGACCTACACAGACAACACCGGAGAATACGCCGAGGCAAAGGAGGTCTTTGGATTAACCTTTGCCGTCTCGGACGCGTCTCTCCCCGACGCCATCATAGAGCGGCACAAGGTTCTGGAGGAATACGACTGGATGGTTCGGAATTTCACGGTCCAGGAGCGCGTCAAGGAGATCCATAACGAAACTTCCTATGCTTCCCGGTTATTCTCCTACATGGGCCAAAAGGATCAGATGCAATGGGTGATCCGCCGCCTGAACGAAAACCCCCACACCCGGTCTGCCGCCATCACCACCTTCGAGCCTTTGACCGACGAGGGCTACATCCCCTGCGTCAGCCTGCTGGATTTTCAGGAGGAGGACGGGAATCTCAACCTGACGGTTTACTGCCGTGCGCTGGATTTCGGGTGCAAGGCCTACATCAATCTCGTGATGCTCCAGACCATCCTGCAAACCGTTTCCGAACAGACGGGAATACCCCGGGGCCGGATGACGCTGCTTGTCAAATCCGCACACTACTACCGCAAGGACGAAACCAAGGTACTCGGCATTTTAAAAGCGGAGGGCGCTGTTTAAGCCCCTTCTTTCAACTCATCAACTCAGGAGGACGCCGCCCTATGCGAATGCGGAAAAAGAAGAACCTGATCCCCCGGATGGAGCGCTGCGGCGACCGTCTGATCCGGGACCCCTATGACCGTCCCGGCCGCTGGCGGGAGCTGATGCCCCAGGCTCGGGAAATCCACCTGGAGCTGGGCTGCGGCAAGGGCCGCTTTACCGCCGGAACCGCCGCCGCGGAGCCGGACGTGCTGTTCCTGGCGGTGGAGATAGTGCCCGACGCCATGGTTGTGGCCATGGAGCGCTGCGTGGGCGAAGGGCTCACAAACGTCTGGTTTGTCAGTGCCAACGCGGACCAGCTCCCCTACTTCTTCGCCCCCGGCGAGGTGGACCGCATCTACGTCAACTTCTGCGACCCCTGGCCCAGCGGCCGCCACGCCAAGCGGCGGCTGACCCACGGGAATTTCCTCAAGCTCTACCGGCAGGTTCTGAAAATGGGCGGGCAGATTCACTTCAAGACGGACAACCAGCCCCTCTTCGAGTTCTCCGTGGAGGAGCTGCCCCAGTTCGGCTTCCGGCTGTCGGAGGTCACATGGAATCTCCACGAAAACGGCCCGGTGGGGGTCATGACGGACTATGAGGCCAAGTTCCACGGCCTGGGTCAGCCCATCCACCGCTGTGTGGGAACCATGGTGGAGTGGGAGGAGCCCTTCCCCACCACCTTCCGGGCGGTAAAAAACCAGTGGCTGGACGCCTTCGCCGGGGACGTTTCGGAAGCGGACCTGGGCAAGCACGTGCTGGCGGAGGGAAATTACCTTTGGCACATCTTCTCCTGGAAGCTGGTTCCCTGTCTGGAGGGCGGTGCCGCCCGGGACGCCCTGGCGGCCCTGCCCGCCGGGAAGATCTATCTCTTTTACGAGGGGAAGTGGAACGATCTGCCCTACGTGAAGCCGGTGGAACTGCCCTTGGCGGAGAATTTTTTTGAGGACCTCCACGACGTCTACCTGGTGGACAAGGATTTCACCTGGACCTATGTCCACACCCACGAGGCAAACTGCGGGCCCTACTTCTGTCGGGTTGACACATAAGGTTCCCCTCTTCTCCTTGGCCGCTCGCCGGAGCAGGGCACAGGTCCGCCCCTGATCCCCTTATTATGAAATGTGCATTAAGGCCGCATCCCGCCGGAAGGCGTGCTTGACAAAACGGCGGGGCATGTTATAATGAAGATAGAAAAGGGTACCGCTCCATAGCGGTCAGCCCAAACTATCCGCTAACAAGCGTTAGCCGTCCGGGGTGCAACCGGGCGGCTAGCACGCTTTTGTGGTCAATACGTACATTACCAGCAGCACGAATCCCAGGATTTGCAATGCAGCAAAAACCTGTCTTTTCCACGTCCGCCTCACCTCCCCCCACTTGGGATTTCGCTGGGGTATGATGAGCTGACCGCCATACATGGAACAGTACCCGCCCCTTTCAGGGCGGGTATATTCTATCACAGACCAACGAGGCCTGCTAAATCCTGCGGTATAAAAAAGGACTCCGGAATCCCTTCCGAAGTCCTTTTTATTCTTTTCAAAAACTGATTACGCCTTCTTGGCGATTTCAGTGAGCTGGGTGAAGGCGGCGGCGTCGCTGACGGCCAGCTCGGCCAGCATCTTGCGGTTGATCTCCACTCCGGCGGTTTTCAGGCCGTGCATAAAGGTGGAGTAATTCATTCCGTTCATCTTGCAGGCGGCGGAGATGCGGGTGATCCACAGGGAACGGAAATCACGCTTTTTCAGCTTGCGGCCGGTGTAGGCATAGCTCAGGGACTTCATCACGGCCTGGTTGGCCACGCGGAAGTGCTTGGACTTGGAGCCCCAGTAGCCCTTCGCCAGCTTCATGATCTTATTTCTTCTCTTGCGCGTCATCATCGCGCCTTTGACTCTAGCCATCTTTCAAAAGCCTCCTTTTCTTACTTGTAGGGGATCATCTTGCGGATCGCGTCCACATTGGTGGCGTCAGCATAGCCGCCGGAGCGGAGGCGGCGGGTCCGCTTGGTGTCCTTCTTGGTCAGAATGTGGCTTTTAAAGGCTTTGGCGCGTTTGACCTTGCCGGTCTTGGTGAGGTTGAATCTCTTTTTGGCGCCGCTGTGGGTTTTCAGCTTCGGCATAGTGATTGACTCCTTCCGTGTTTTTGAACTTACAACAAATTTTACTTGCCTGCCTTGGGAGAGAGAAAAATGGACATCATGCGTCCCTCCAGCTTGGCGGGCCGGTCCAGATTGGCAATCTCGGTGCACTGCTCGGCAAAGCGGGTCAGAAGGTCCCGCCCAATGTCGGTGTGCGCCATTTCGCGGCCGCGGAAGCGAACAGAGACCTTGACCCGATTGCCGTCGGCGATGAACTTCTGGGCATTCCGGAGCTTCGTGTTGAAGTCCCCGATGTCAATGCCCGGAGACATCCGAATCTCCTTGATCTCCACCACGTGCTGGTTCTTTCTGGCCTCTTTTTCCCGTTTGCTCTGTTCAAACCGGAACTTCCCATAGTTCATCAGCTTACAGACCGGGGGTTTGGCCTGGGGCGAGATCTTGACCAAGTCCAGATTCTGTTCCTCGGCGATGCGCAGAGCCTGTGCGGGGGCCATGATGCCAAGCTGCTCGCCTGCAGGGCCAATCAAACGGATCTCCTTGTCGCCGATACTCTCATTCAGTTCATGCACTTGCTTACTAATGGTCAAAGCACCTCCATCCTAAAAATCACAAAACGCGGACACCGCAAGGCATCCGCGCGACAACGAACCGCCGGGAACGGCAGTTTCGAAAAATCGTTCTTGACCTCTTCGCAGATACGCTGGAGGTGAGGCGGATGCAGCCAGCCTTCTTTGTTTTGCCAAATCAGTATATCAGCCCGCAGTCCCTTTGTCAACAAAGATTTTTCTCCTTTTTGAATAATTTTCTAATCCGGTGGCAAGAATAACCTCTGAACTCACTGGAGGGTGTCTTCAAGCCGGCGGGGCGCCGGAGATTCCGCCGGCTTGAAGATACCCTCTGGAGCCGAAAGGAGGTGTTCTCAATGGAGAACCGGAACAACCAGAACGAACGCGAACAGAACCAGCAGAACAACCAGAAGGAGCAGCGCCAGAACCAGAAGGAAAACCGCAAGTAAGCTCCTCTTTTCCAAAACGGACGGCAGGTCACTGGCCTGCCGTCCGTTTTTATGCGTCCTCTTCCCGCTCCGGCGGGAGCCCTACCTCCGGCATCAGCTCCCGGTCGACGATCCGGAGCATCTCCTCCAGCTTCCTGCACTCCTCCGGCGTGAAGCGGGCGGAGACCCGGTCCATCACCGTCTCGATATAGCTCCGGGACACATTGTAGTACTCCATATACTTCTGAGTGGCCTCCAGGTGGTACTCCCGGCGGTCGCTGGCGGATTGGACCTTGCGGACGTAGCCCTTTTTCACCAGGCTGTTCACCTTGTAAGCCGCGTTGGGCGGGGAGATGCGCATGAAGCTGGCGAACTCGTTGACGGTGGGACTGCCCAGAGCCTGGATGGACTCCATGCAGAAGGTCTCCACCGTGGTCAGGCTGGCCTCCCGGTCCTGAAAGCGCCGGAAAATCTCCTGATAAAAGTGCAGCTTGAATTTCGAGTACACGCTGTTGAACGCCTGCTCCAGCATGGCCCTTCCTCCTCCCGGAATGATTCTGCCGTTCTTATGATACCCAAACCGGCGGAAAAAAGCAACCGCCGTCTTGTTATCCAATGGCAAAGGTCAGCTCCGCCGTCACGGCCGTCTCGCCGTCCACCCTGGCGACGCACTCTCCCACGCCGATGGGGCCCTTCTGCCGGGTCAGGCGGCACTCCAGCTCCACCACGTCCCCGGGGACCACCTGACGCTTGAACCGGGCGTCCTTCACCCGGCCCAGGAAGGCCAGCTTCCCCTTGTTCTCCGGCAGGGCCAGCACCGCCACGCCCCCCACCTGGGCCAGGGCCTCAATAAGGAGCACCCCGGGCATCACGTGCTTTTGGGGAAAGTGCCCCTGGAAGAAGGGCTCGTTCACCGTGACGCACTTCACGCCCCGGGCCCACCGGCCCGGCTCCCCGTCCACAATCCTGTCCACCAGGGCGAAGGGATAGCGGTGGGGCAGGATCTCGGCTATCTGGTTGGAATCATACTGCATGGCCATGGCTCACGCCTCCCACTTTTTAAATAACAGGCAGCCGTTGTGCCCGCCGAAGCCCAGGGAATTGGACAGGGCGCAGCGGATGTCCGCCTCCCGGCCCTGCCCCGGCACCACGTCCAGGTCGCACGCCGGGTCCGGAACCCGATAGTTGATGGTAGCGGGAAGGTACCCGTCCCGCAGGGACAGGGCGGTGAAGATGGCCTCCACGGCTCCCGCCGCCCCCAGCATGTGGCCGGTCATGGACTTGGTGGAGCTGACCGCCAGCTTGTAGGCGTGGTCCCCAAAGACCGTCTTGATGGCGGCGGTCTCCCCCGCGTCGTTGAGATGGGTGGAGGTTCCGTGGGCGTTGATGTAGTCCACATCCTCCGGTTTTGCGCCGCCGTCGGCCAGGGCCAGGGCCATGGCGTCCGCGCCGCCGCTGCCGTCGGGCCGGGGGGCCGTCATATGGTAGGCGTCGCAGGTGGCCCCGTAGCCGGTGATTTCCGCGTAAATCTCCGCTCCCCGGGCCAAGGCGTGGCCCAGCTCCTCCAGCAGAAGCATCCCCGCGCCCTCGCCCATGACAAAGCCGCTGCGCTCCGCGTCAAAGGGGATGGAGGCCCGGCTGGAGTCCGTGCTCTGGGACAGGGCCTTCATGGAGGTGAAGCCTCCCACCGCCAGGGGCGTCAGGGCCGTCTCGCTGCCGCCGCAGAGGCAGACGTCGGCATAGCCGTCCCGGATATAGTGGAAGGCGTCTCCCACGGCGTAGGTCCCTCCGGCGCAGGCGGTGACGGGGCAGGTGCACATCCCCCGGAAGCCCGAGTCAATGGCCACCCGCCCGGCGGCCATGTTGCAGATGCCGGTGGGAATGAAGAAGGGGGACACCCGGTCCCAGCCCCGGGCGAGCCCGCGGTCGTGCTCCTCCTCCGTGATGGCGATTCCGCCGATGCCGCTGGAGACCATGACGCCGCAGCGCTTCGCGTCGGCGTGCTCCATCTGGAAGCCGCTGTCCGCCAGAGCCTCCCGGGCAGCGGCCAGGGCAAACTGGGTAAAGCGGCCCATGCGCTTGGCCTCGGGCTTTCCAAAGAGGGCGTCGGCGTCAAAGCCCTTGACCTCGGCGGCCAGCTGAACCTTCATTCCGGCGGGGTCATAGGCGGTGATGGGCCCAATGCCGCACATGCCCTCCCGGGCGGCCCGCCAGCTCTCCCCTGCGGTGAGGCCCAGGGGCGTGACGGCCCCCAGGCCGGTGATGACGACTCTGCGTCGTTCCATAGTCAAACCTCCTCGTTACATGGCCATGCCGCCGTCCACCGCCAGCACCTGTCCGGTGACATAGGCGGCGGCGTCGCCAGCCAGGAATCCCACGGCCCGGGCCACGTCCTCCGGCGTGCCCAGGCGGCCCATGGGGATGCTCCCCTGGGCGGCGGAACGGGCGGACTCCGGCAGGGCCGCGGTCATGTCCGTCTCAATGAAGCCCGGGGCCACGGCGTTGACGGTCACGCCCCGGGAGGCCAGCTCCCTGGCCAGGGATTTCGTCATGCCGATCACCCCCGCCTTGCTGGCGGCGTAGTTCACCTGCCCGGCGTTGCCCCGGAGGCCCACCACGCTGCTCAGGTTCACGATGCGGCCATAGCGCTGTTTCAGCATCAGCCTGGAGACGGCCTTCATGCAGAGGAAGGCCCCCTTCAAATTGGCGGCGATGACCGCGTCGAAGTCCTCCTCGCTCATGCGCATAATCAGATTGTCCCGTGTAACCCCGGCGTTGTTCACCAGAATGTCGATTCTTCCAAACGCCTCAACCGCGGACCTTACCAGCGCGTCCACCTGGGCGGCGCTGGACACGTCGCACCGGACCGCCAAACCCTTGGCCCCCAAGGCCTCCACGGCCCGGACGGTCTCTTGGGCCGCCGCCTCGTTTCCGGCGTAGCAGAGGACCACATTGGCCCCTCCCGCCGCCAGCTCCAGGCAGACGGCCCGGCCGATGCCCCGGCTCCCGCCGGTGACGACGGCGGTCTTTCCCTCGAACTTCATCCTGCGTTCTCCTTTGCCAGCCCCTCCAGGGCCTCCACGTCCGCCGGCGTCTCCGCGGCGTAAACCGGGAAACCAGGAAGGGTCTTCTTCACAAAACCGCTGAGTGCCTTTCCGGGCCCGATCTCCACAAGGGCGTCCAGCCCCAGCTCTCCCATGCGGCGGATGGAATCCTCCATATACACGCTGCTCCGGACCTGCCGGACCAGCAGGGCGGGGATGGAATCCGACCGTCCCTTCTCCCGGCCCAGGCAGTTGAACAGGACGGGGATTTCAGGCTCCGCGAAGGAAATACTTCGGAAATGGACCTCCAGGGCCTCCCCGGCGGGGGCCATCCGCGGCGTGTGGAAGGGCCCGCTGACCTTCAGGGGCAGACAGCGCCTCGCGCCCTTCTCCTTCGCCAGAGCGGCGGCCTTCTCCACCGCCGCCTTGTCCCCGCCGATGACCAGCTGGCCGGGGCAGTTGTAATTGGCGATGACCGCCACGCCCAGGTCCCCCGCCGCCTCGCAGGCGGCCTGGAGGGGCTCCCGGTCCAGGCCCAGGACGGCCATCATGGCGCTGTCACGGCCCCTTGCGGCCTCCTCCATGGCCTTCCCCCGGAAGGCCACAAGGCGCACCGCCGTCTCCGCGTCAAACACTCCGGCGGCGTGAAGGGCGGAGTACTCCCCCAGGGAGAGGCCCGCCGCCGCCGCGGGGACAATCCCCTTCTCCCGGAGCACTGCCGTCAGCCCGGCGGCAAAGGCCACCATGCAGGGCTGGGTATAGCGGGTCTGGTTCAGGACGCCCTCCGGGTCCTCAAAGCAGGTCCGCTTCAGGTCAAAGTCCACCTCCGCCTGGGCGGCGTCCAGCACCTGTCGGAAGGCCGGATAGGCCTCGTACAGGTCCGTCCCCATGCCGGGGTACTGGCTGCCCTGTCCGGCGTATAAGAAACCGAGCTTCATGGCGCGGTCCTCCATTCCTTTAAAATCTGGTCCATCTGCTCCTTCACCGTGGAAAGCGCGTTGACCTCCCCGGCGTTGGCCCCGCAGAAGAAAAGGCCGTTTTCCCAGTCCCCCTCCACGGCGGCAATCAGCGCCTTGGAAATGCAGTAGGGGGCGGTTTTGCAGTCACAGGCGGCAAGGCAGCGGTCGCAGCGGGTGATTTTCGGCTGCGTCCCCGCCTCCACCCGCCGGATCAGCGGGCTTCTCAGGGCTCGGCCCGGCATGCCCACGGGGCTCTGAACAATGGTGACGTCCTCCGCCGCCGCGTCCAGCAGGGCCTGCTTATAGCCCGGGCTGGCGTCGCACTCCTCCGTGGCGATGAAGCGGGTGGCAAACTGGGCCCCCGCCGCACCCAGGTCCATATAGCGGCGCAGCTCCGCCCCGTTCCGCACGCCTCCGGCCACGAAGACGGGGATATCCCGCCCGTACTTCTCCCGGAAGGGGGCCAGGGACTCCATCACCTCCGCCAGCAGGGCGGAGAGGGGGCGGGGCCGTCCCGCCTGGGCCTCCCGGGCCTCCTGAGGGGAAAAGCCCAGGTGTCCCCCGGCCAGGGGGCCCTCCAGAACCACGAAATCCGGAACCCGGCCGTAGCGCCGGTCCCACAGCCTGCAGATCAGGGCGGCGGAGCGGCCCCCGCTGACCACCGGGGCCAGGGCCGCGTCCTCGTTTCCCTCCTCCGCCGCAAGGCCCGGCAGGTCCTTGGGAAGGCCCGCGCCGCAAACCACCGCGTCCACCCCCGCCCGGAGGGCGGTGCGCACGCTGCCGGCGTACTGGGCGGCGGCCACCATGACGTTCACGGCCACCAGACCCGCGCCCCTGGCAATCTCCTTCGCCCTTCCAATCTGCCGGGTCAGGGCCCGGAGGTTGGCCTCCCGGGGGTTTGTCCGGAAGTCCGGCTCCCGGAAGCCGCAGAAGGCGGCGGACAGGGTGCCCATGCCTCCGCCCGCGGCCACAGTCCCCGCCAGCCGCTCCAGGCTGACGCCGATGCCCATGCCGCCCTGGACAATGGGGAGAGGCAGGGTTTTCCCCCGGATGGTCACTGCCATTCCTGGTGCACCTGCTCCAGAACGGCCTTTCCGCCGTTGACCAGCTCCTCAAAAATCTGCCGCAGGGGGCGGATCTCATGGACCATGCCGGCCACCTGACCCATCATGACGCTGCCGCGCTCCACGTCCCCCTCCAGCACCGCCCGGCGGAGGCCGCCGATGGTGACGGTTTCCAGCTCCTCCAGGGTGGCGTTCCGCTTCTCCAGGGCCAGATACTCCCGGGCCATTTTGTTTTTCAGCACCCGCACCGGCCCGCCGATGGAGCGGCCCGTAACGGTGGTGTCGCTGTCCTTGGCTTTCAGGACGGCCTGCTTGTAGTTTTCGTGAATGGGGCACTCGGGACTGGCCAGCAGGCAGGTGCCCACCTGGACGCCGGCGGCCCCCAGGGCCATGGCCGCCGCCATCTGCCGCCCGTCGGCGATGCCTCCGGCGGCGATAACGGGCACGTCCACCGCGTCGATGACCTGGGGCACCAGGGCCATGGTGGTCATCTCTCCCACGTGGCCCCCGGACTCCATGCCCTCGGCCACGAAGGCGTCCACGCCGTAACGGCTGAGGCGCTTTGCCAGCACCGCCGCCGCCACAACGGGGATGACCTTGATTCCGGCTTCCTTCCAGGCGGGGATAAACTGGCCGGGGTTCCCCGCGCCGGTGGTGACGGCCTGCACGCCCTCGTCCAGAATCACCTGGGCGATGTCGGCGGCGCAGGGGTTCATCAGCATCAGATTTACGCCGAAGGGCTTATCGGTCAGCTCCCGGGCCCGGCGAATCTCGCTCCGCACCCGGTCCGCGTCCCAGGCCCCGGTGGCAATCATGCCCAGGGCCCCGGCGTTGGAGCAGGCGGCGGCAAACTCGCCGGTGGCGATGTTGGCCATGCCGCCCTGTATAATGGGGAACTCGGTCCCCAGGATTTCGTTTAATTTTTTCACAGTATGTCTCTCCCCTCACGCGAACTCAATCAGGCAGCCGCCCCTCGTCGGAAGAAATTCCGCTCCGCTTCGTCCCCGCCGCCTTGCGCCGGGGACTCCGCCCGCTTCCTTCCTCCTCTCCCCGCAAAATCTGCGGATTTTGCGGGGTATGGGGAACGACCCTGACGGTTATGCGAGCTCAATCAGACAGCCGCCCCAGGTCAGGCCGCCGCCGAAGCCCACGGCCAGAATCCGGCTGCCGGGGCCGATTTTTCCCTGCTCCCGGAGCTCGCTGAGGACCAGGGGAATGCTGGCGGCGGAGGTGTTGCCGTATTCGGCGATGTTTTTATAGTACTTCTCCGGCGGGATGCGGTATTTCCGCACCGCAAGATCAATGATCCGGGCGTTGGCCTGGTGGAACACGAAGAAGTCCACGTCCTCCACGGTCCGGCCGGTCTTTTTCAGCACCTGATCCACGCACCAGGGCACCGCCTCCACGGCGAACTTGAACACCCGGGTGCCCTCCATGGAGATGAGGCCGGGCTCCCCCGCCCCCGGGCCGGGAAGGCGGAGCAGCTCGTCGCTGCCGTGACAGCCCATGACGGCGGAGACGGAGGGCCAGCCCTCCCGGCACTCCACCACGGCGGCCCCGGCTCCGTCCCCGAAGAGGATGCAGGTCCCCCGGTCGGTCCAGTCGATGCAGCGGCTCAGGTTCTCCGCCCCCACCACCAGTCCGAATTTCCGGGGGGAGGCGTTCAGCAGGCACTCCATGGTGTGGAGGGCAAACAAAAAGCCGGTACAGGCCGCCCCCAAATCGAAGCAGGGGATGTCCTGCGGAAGCCCCAGCTCCCGCTGGAGCGTACAGGCGGCGGAGGGAACCATGGTCTCCGGCGTCACTGTGGCCACGATGCACGCGCCGATCCGGTCCGGCGAAACCCCGGCGTCCTCCAGGGCCCGGCGGGCCGCCCGGGCGGTGATGGCGGAAAGGGTCTCCTCCCCGGTGCAGTGGTGCCGGGTCCGGATGCCCGTCCGGCTGGAGATCCACTCGTCGTTCGTCTCCACAATCTTCTCCAGGTCCCGGTTGCTCACCAGCTTGCCGGGCACGCCCCGGCCGGTCCCCCGAATTTTGATTCCGTTCATGACTCCTCCTTGGGGACCGCGCCCATTTTTCTGAACTTCTGATAGCGCCCGGACGCCAGACTTCCGCCGCTCTCCTTCAAAAGCGCCGCCAGATGGCGGCTTAAAGCACGGTCCAGCTCCCGGAAGGCCGCCTCCGGGGCCAGATGGGCGCCTCCCTCCGGCTCCGGGATCACGTCGTCCACGATTCCCAGGGCCAGCAGGTCCGGGGCGGTGAGCTTCATCAGCTCACTGGCCTCGTCGTGCCGGGCCGCGTCCCGCCAGAGGATGGAGGCGAAGCCCTCCGGGGAGAGAATGGCGTAAACCGCGTTCTCCAGCATCAGCACCCGGTCGGCCACGCCCAGGGCCAGGGCCCCGCCGCTGTTGCCCTCGCCGGTGATGACGGCGACGACCGGCACCGTGAGGCGGCTCATCTCCATGAGGTTCCGGGCGATGGCCTCCCCCTGGCCCCGGGCCTCCGCCTCCAGGCCGGGGTAGGCCCCGGAGGTGTCAATGAAGGTGAACACCGGGCGGCGGAACTTCTCCGCCTGCTTCATCAGGCGCAGGGCCTTCCGGTAGCCCTCGGGCCCCGGCATGCCGAAGTTGCAGCGGATGCTCTCCTCCGCCGTCTTCCCCTTCCGGGTGCCGATGACGGTGACGGGCCGCCCGTGGTACAGGGCCGCGCCGCCCAAAATCGCCGGGTCCTCCCGGCAGAGGCGGTCCCCCTTCTGCTCAAAAAAGTCCGTGAAGAGGGCGCCGATGATGTCCGTGATATTGGGCCGCTGGGGGTGCCGGGCCACGGACACCCGTTCCGCGGCGGTCAGACTGCTCATGGGCGGCCTCCTTTCTCGTGGAGCCGCAGGAGGCGGCTCAGGGTCTCCCGGAGCTCTCCCCGGGGGACCACCGCATCCACAAAGCCGTGCTCCTCCTGGTATTCCGCCCGCTGGAAGCCCTCCGGCAGGGTCTCGCCGATGGTCTGCTGAATCACCCGGGGCCCGGCAAAGCCGATGAGGGCCCCCGGCTCCGCCAGGATGATGTCTCCCAGGGAGGCAAAGCTGGCGGTGACGCCGCCGGTGGTGGGGTCCGTCAGCACGGAGATGTACAGCAGCCCCTTGTCCGAAAACCGGGCCAGGGCGGCGGAGGTCTTGGCCATCTGCATCAGGGACAAAATGCCCTCCTGCATCCGGGCCCCGCCGCTGGCGGAGAAGAGGATCAGGGGCAGCTTGTTTTTCGCCGCGTACTCAATGGCCAGGGTGATCTTCTCCCCCACGGCGGCGCTCATGCTGCCCATGAAAAAGCGGCTGTCCAGCACCCCCGCCACACACTTTCGCCCGCCGATGGTCCCGGTGGCGGTGACGGCGGCCTCCGTGAGGCCGGTCTTCCGCTGGGCCAGGCGCTGCTTCTCCCGGTAGCCGGGGAAGGACAGCGGGTCGGCGGCGGGGAGCTTCTCGTTCAGCTCCCGGAAGCTGCCGGGGTCCAGAATGGTGCTGAGGCGGTAATAGGCCCCGATGGGGAAGTGATAGCCGCAGAGGGGACAGACGGAGAGGTTCCCCGCCACGTCCTTCCGCTGGCTCTCCCCGCCGCACTTGGGGCAGGCTACCAGCTGGTCCCCGGGAACGTAGCTGTCCCGGATGGCCTTCATGGCCAGGAGCCGGGCCCGGCGCTTGGCAAAGATGCCGCTCATGCCTCCGCCTCCTTTTCCTCCACCCGGCGGCTGAAGTCCAGCAGCTCCGGCAGATGCGCGTCCAGAAAGCCCGTGGTGCACCGGCCCCGGACGAAGACCGGGTGGAATAGAATCTCATAGGACAGCTCCGCGTTGGTGGGGAAGCCCTCCAGGGCAAATTCCTCCAGACAGCGGCGGAGCTTGCGAATGGCCTCCAGCCGGGTGGCCCCGTGGGCCAGGACCTTGGCGGCCAGGGAGTCGTAATAGGGGGACATGATGCAGCCGTTGTAGAGGCAGGAGTCCACCCGGACCCCCGCGCCGCCGGGGAAGTGGAGAAACTCCACCCTGCCGGGGCAGGGCCGGAAGTCCCCGTGGGGGTCCTCGGCGTTGACCCGGCACTCCATGGCGCAGCCCCGGATCGTTACGTCCTCCTGCCCCATGTCCAGGGGCAGGCCGGAGGCAATCCGCAGCTGCTGGCGCACCAGATCCACCCCCGTGACCAGCTCCGTGACCCCGTGCTCCACCTGGATGCGGGTATTCATCTCCATGAAGTAGAAGTTCTCCCCGTCCACCAGGAACTCCACGGTGCCCGCGCCCTCGTAGCCCACGGCCTCCGCCGCCCGGACGGCGGCCTCTCCCATGGCCCTGCGCAGGGCGGGGCTGAGGCCGGGGGCCGGGGCCTCCTCCATCAGCTTCTGGTTCCGCCGCTGAACGGAGCAGTCCCGGTCCCCCAGGTGAATGGTGTGCCCCTGCCGGTCCGCCAGAATCTGTACCTCCACATGCCGGGGATTCAGCACCAGCTTCTCCAGGTACATCTCGTCGTTTCCAAAGCAGGCGGCGGCCTCCGCCCGGGCCTCGGCGTAGGCGGCGGGCAGAATTTCCGGGCCGTCGCAGCGGCGGATGCCCCGGCCCCCGCCGCCGGCGGAGGCCTTCAGCAGCACCGGCCAGCCCACGGCCTCCGCCGCCGCCAGGGCCTCTTCCGCCGAGGAGACGGGGCCGTCAGAGCCGGGCGTCACCGGGACTCCCGCCGCCTTCATCAGGTCCCGGGCGGCGGACTTGGAGCCCGCCTTGCGGATGGCCTCCCCGGAGGGGCCGATGAAGGTCAGCCCCGCCTGGGCGCAGGCGTCGGAAAAGTCCGCGTTCTCGGAGAGGAAGCCGTAGCCCGGGTGTACGCCGTCGCAGCCGGTGGCCAGGGCCGCCGTCAACAGGGCGTCCTGATTCAAATAGCTGTCCGCCGCCCGGGCGGGGCCGATGCAGACGGACTCCGTGGCCAGCTGGACATGGAGGGCCTCCGCGTCCGCCTCGGAATAGGCGGCCACGGTCTCGATCTCCAGCTCCCGGCAGGCCCGGAGGACCCGGAGGGCAATCTCCCCCCGGTTGGCGATGAGGACCCGCCTCAGCATGGCCGGTAGCGCATCAGCGCCTCGCCGAAGGCCGCCAGCTCCCCGTTGGCCTTCAGCACCTCTTCGATGACGCAGTCGCAGGGGGCGGGGACCTCGATCATGGTCTTCATGGCCTCGATGAGGCAGACGGTCTGTCCCTTTTTCACCTTCTCCCCCGGCGTGACAAAGGGGGGCTGCTCCGGGGCGGGGGCGGCGTAGAAGGTGCCCACCAGCGGCGCGGTGACGGCCGGGGCCTCCGCCCGGGGAGCCGCCGCCGGAGCGGCGGACACGGCGGGCGCCGCGGCGGGAACGGCCGCCGACGCCGGCGCCGCCTTTTCCAATTCTATTTTAAAATCCCCCTGTGACAGCTTCAGCTTCAGCAAGCCGCCGGCGTCAAAGCGGGCCATCAGATCATACAGTTCCTGGTTGGTCATACTCGTTCCTTTCCAGGCGTCCCGCCGGAGGGGGCTCCCCTCCGGCGGGACGGCGCTTTTGGGATGGATTCATGTAGGCGCGCAGAATCAAGCCTTGTGGGCCTCCAAATACTTCACAATGTCTCCCACGGTTTTCAGGCCCTCCACGTCGGCGTCGTCAATGGTGACGCCGCTGGCCTCCTCCAGGGCCATGACCAGCTCCACCGCCGCCAGGGAATCCGCTCCCAGGTCGTCGGACAAAGAGGCCTCCAGCGTCACCTGCTCCGCCTCACAGCCCAGGGTCTCCACAATGATGTCACGCACTTTCTCAAATTCCATTTGAGTTTCTCCTTGCTTGTCGAAATATCAATTATTTTAACTAAATTTTTTTAATTAAAATAATTGAACTTATTTTACACAGGAGGTCCCCCGTTGTCAAGGAAAATTTTCACGGATCGGCACTTCCCTTTTTTGTGAAAATCTTATATAATTAGTCTGTTATCCAGTACCATATCCGGGGCGCGCTCCCCGGCTGTCTTTCAGGAGGCGTACATGAAAATCATCATCGTGGGCGCGGGCAAGGTGGGCTCCGCCCTGACCCAGCAGCTCTCCGCCGACGGGCACAATGTCACCGTGGTGGACCAGGACCCCCAGCTCATCGACAACATCATCAACATCTACGATGTCATGGGAGTCTGCGGAAACGGAGCGGTCTACAGCGTGCAGAAAGAGGCGGAGGTGGAAAAGGCGGAGCTCCTCATCGCCACAACCTCCAGCGACGAGCTGAACATCCTCTCCTGCCTGGTGGCCAAAAAGCTGGGCGTCAATCACACCATCGCCCGCATTCGGAACCCCGAATACGAAAAGCAGCTCCGCTTCATGCGGGAGGAGCTGGGCCTGTCCATGGTCATCAACCCAGAGCGAGCCGCCGCCCGGGAGATTGCCCGGGTGCTCCGCTTCCCCGCCGCCATGAAGGTGGAGTCCTTTTCCAAGGGGCGGCTGGAGCTGGTGGAATACCGCCTTCCCGCCGACTCCGCCCTGGACGGCCTGCCCCTGGCGGACCTGTACCGGAACATCCGGGTCCGGGTGCTGATCTGCGCCGTGGCCCGGAAGGGGGAGACCATCATCCCCTCCGGCGACTTCGTCCTCCGGGCGGGGGACAAGATCTACCTCACCTCCTCCCCGGACCAGCTGGCCCAGTTCTTCCGGCACCTGGGGGTCTTCCGGTCCAAGGCGTCCACCGTCATGATCGTGGGGGCCAGCAAGATCTGCTACTACCTCACCAGCGAACTTCTGAACACGGGCATGTCCGTGAAGATCATCGACCGGGACGAGCAGCGGTGCATCCAGATGGGGGAGCAGCTGCCCAAGGCCCTGGTCATCGTGGGAGACGGCACGGACACGGACCTGCTCCACGAGGAGGGCATTGGCCAGACGGACGCCTTTGTGGCCATCACAGGCATTGACGAAGCCAACATCCTGATGTCCATGTGCGCCTCCAAGGAGTCGGGGAACCACTGCAAGGTGGTGGCGAAGATCAATCGGAAATCCCTGGTGGATCTGGTCAGCGCCGAGAGCATGATCGACAGCGTGATCTCCGCCCGGTCCACCACCACGGAGCTGATCGTCCAGTACGTCCGGGCCATGGAGAGCGCCGAGGGCGCCAAGATCAAGACCCTCCACCGGCTGGTGGACGGGGCGGTGGAGGCCCTGGAGTTTGGCGTGGGGCCGGACGTGCCCTTCATCGGCGTGCCCCTGAAGAACCTGAAGCTCCGCAACGGCCTGCTGCTGGCGGGCATCGTCCAGCGGAACGGGAAGATCGTCATTCCCTCCGGCAACGACTGCCTCAGCCTGGGGGACGACGTGATCGTGGTCACTACGGACACCTCCCTCCAGGACCTCCACGACATCTGCCGGGAGTAAAGGGAGGGACGACGCTTGAATTATCAAATGATCGGCTTCGTCATCGGACGAATCCTCTGGACGGAGGCGGCCCTGCTGCTTCTGCCCGCCCTGGTGGCGCTGCTGTACGGGGAACCGGCCCTGCCCTTTCTGGGGCCGGTCCTGCTTCTTTTGGCCGCGGGCCTCCCCTTCTGCAAAAAACCCCGGCAGACCTCCCTCTACGCCCGGGACGGCTTCGCGGTGGTGGCCCTGGCCTGGGTGCTGATGAGCGCCTTCGGCGCCCTGCCCTTCCTCATCTCCGGGTACATTCCCAGCTTTGTGGACGCCTTTTTTGAAACCGTCTCCGGCTTCACCACCACCGGGGCCACCATTCTCACGGAGGTGGAGCCCCTGAGCCAGGGGATTCTCTTCTGGCGGAGCTTCACCCACTGGATTGGCGGCATGGGGGTGCTGGTCTTCGTCATGGCCGTCCTGCCCATGACCGACGGCCACGGCATGCACCTGCTCCGGGCGGAGATGCCGGGGCCGTCGGTGGGGAAGCTGGTCAGCCGCATGAGCGACACGGCGAAAATCCTCTACGGCATCTATCTGGTCATGACCCTGGTGGAGGTCGTCCTGCTGGTTCTGGGGGGCATGCCCCTCTTCGATGCCTGCATCCACGCCTTCGGCTCCGCGGGCACCGGCGGGTTCAGCAACAAAAACCTCAGCGTCGGGGCCTATGACAGCGCCTATTTCGACGTGGTCATCGGCATCTTCATGCTCCTCTTCGGCGTGAACTTCAACCTGTACTACTTCCTTCTGGTCCGCCGCTTCCGGGACGTGTTCCGGTCGGAGGAGCTGTGGGCCTACGCCGCCATCGTCGGCGCGGCGGTAACGGCCATCGCCGTGGACATTCTCCATATGTACGGCTCCCTGGGCCAGAGCCTCCGGTACTCCTTCTTCCAGGTGGCCTCCATCATCACCACCACCGGCTATGCCACGGCGGACTTCAACCTCTGGCCCACCTTCTCCAAGGGCGTTCTGGTGGTGCTGATGTTCATCGGGGCCTGCGCCGGGTCCACCGGCGGCGGCATCAAGGTGGCCCGGATTGTGATTCTGGCCAAGACCTCCTGGGGGGACATGCGGAAGATGCTCCACCCCAACGCCGTCACCACCACCCGGTTTGAGGGCAAGGCCCTGACGGACAAGCACATCCGCAGCGTGCACCTCTTCATCACGGTGTACCTGATCGTTTTCACGGTCTCCTTCCTGCTTCTGAGCCTCAACGGATTCGACATCGTAACCACCTTCACCGCCCTGACGGCCTGCATCAACAACATCGGCCCGGGCCTGGAGGTGGTGGGGCCCATGGGGAACTTCGCCGGGTTCGCCTGGTGGTCCAAGCTGCTGCTGTCCTTTGACATGCTGGTGGGGAGGCTGGAGATTTTCCCCATGCTGCTGCTGTTCGCCCCGTCCATCTGGCAGCGGCGGCGGGTAATCCGGCGGATGTGAAATCCTTGCTCTGTTCAATCTTCGATTTCACCACCCAATTAAACTCGGAAAGGCCATCGGAATCATGAAAACTATACTGAAATCCATTTTCATTGGCTTAGGGGTTCTGCTCCTCTACTGGATATGGATTGCCTGGTTTCCTTCTTTCTTTAATGGCTTGGCGCAAGACGAGGCTCTCATTGTTGGAACCGGCTTTTTTCTGTCCTTTGAATTGGTAATTTTAGCGGGCGTTATCCTCTCAAAAATGAAGAATCCGTCATAACTTCCCCTGGTTGTGAAAGCCAAAAAGGCCCCAAGGCGTACTGCCTTGGGGCCTTTTTCTCAATTAAGCAATGCGGCGCAATTCTCCGGAGTTCAGTTCCCCAGCGCCCTGGCGGACTCCTCCAGCTTGGCGATGAGCTCCCGGAACTTCTCCGCCTTCTCCTTCTCGGCGTTCACCACCGCCTCCGGGGCCCGGGAGACGAACTTCTCGTTTTTCAGCTTCTGCTCCACGATCCGCAGGCCGTTCTCCGCCTTTTCCTTCTCCTTGGCGATGCGCTCCCGCTCCGCCGTCAAATCCACCAGCTCGCTGAGGGGCAGGTAGGCCGTGGCGTTGTGGGTGACGATGCTCACCTGCCCGCCGAGGTCCGCCGGGGCCTCCGCCGCGAAGCGCACCTGGGAGGCAAAGGCCAGCCGCTGGAGGAAGTGGAGGCCCTGTTCATAGGGCTCCGGCGCCGCCGTGACCAGCAGCACCTCCGCCTTTTTGCTGGGGGGCACGTTCATCTCCGCCCGCCGGGCCCGGATGGCCTTGATGGTGTCCATGACGGCCTCCATGGCCGCCTCCTCCCGGGGGAAGGAGAGGTCCGCGCGATGCTCCGGCCACTTGGCCAGCATGAGGAAGCGGTCCTCCGCCCCCGCCCGCTTGGGCAGGGCCTGGAAAATCTCCTCCGTGATGAAGGGCATGAAGGGGTGCAGCAGCTTCAAAAGCTCCGCCAGCACATAGCAGAGGACATTCCGGGCCGTGTCCTTGGCCCCCTCGTCCTCCCCGCTGAGCCGGGTCTTGGTCAGCTCGATATACCAGTCGCAGTAGGTGTCCCACAGGAAGTCGTAGACCTTGGCGGAGGCCACGCCGATCTCGTAGCTGTCCAGGTTCTCCGTGACCTCTTTCACCAGGGTGTTCAGCTTGGAGAGAACCCACTTGTCCTCCCGCTCCAGAGCCTCCACCGCCGGGAGGGCATAGGTCTCCAGGTCCCCCAGGTTCATCATGACGAAGCGGCTGGCGTTCCAGACCTTGTTGGCGAAGTTCCGCATGGCCTCGCACTTTTCCGTGTAGAAGCGCATGTCGTTTCCGGGGCTGTTTCCGGTGATGAGGTTGAACCGCAGGGCGTCCGCGCCGTACTTCTCCGCCACCTCCAGGGGGTCGATGCCGTTGCCCAGGGACTTGGACATCTTCCGGCCCTTGTCGTCCCGGACCAGCCCGTGGATGAGGACGGTGCGGAAGGGAATCTGCTTCATCTGCTCGCAGCCGGAGAAGATCATCCGGGAGACCCAGAAGAAGATGATGTCGTAGCCGGTGATCATGACGGAAGTCGGATAGTAGAAATCCAGGTCCTCGGTCTTCTCCGGCCAGCCCAGGGTGGAGAAGGGCCACAGGGCGGAGGAGAACCAGGTGTCCAGCACGTCCGGGTCCCGGGTCAGGTGGGTGGAGCCGCACTGTTCGCACTTGGCGGGGTCCTCCCGGCCGACGTTGATGTGGCCGCACTCGCCGCAGTACCACGCGGGAATCTGATGGCCCCACCAGAGCTGGCGGGAGATGCACCAGTCATGGACGTTCTCCATCCAGTTGGTGTAGGTCTTGGAAAAGCGCTCCGGGACGAACTTCACCTCGCCCTCCCGGACCACCCGGAGGGCCTCCTGGGCCAGGGGCTCCATCTTCACGAACCACTGGGCGGAAATCAGGGGCTCCACGTCGTTGTGGCAGCGGTAGCAGGCGCCCACGTTGTGACTGTAGGGTTCGGTCTTCACCAGATACCCCTGCTCCTCCAGGTCCTTCACAATGGCCTTCCGGCACTCATAGCGGTCCATCCCGTTGTAGGGCCCGCCGTTTTCATTGATTGTTCCGTCGTCCCCGATGACACGAACCGTCTCCAGGTTGTGCCGGAGGCCCACCTCGAAGTCGTTGGGGTCGTGGGCGGGGGTCATCTTCACCGCGCCGGTGCCGAAGCCCAGCTCCACGTACTCGTCCGCCACAATGGGAATCTCCCGGTTCATAATGGGCAGGATGCAGGTCTTGCCCACCAGATGTTTGAACCGCTCGTCCTCCGGGTTGACAGCTACGCCGGTATCGCCCATCATTGTTTCCGGGCGGGTTGTGGCTACTACCAGATCGCCGGAACCGTCAGCCAGGGGATAACGGATATGCCAGAGATGGCCGGGCTTGTCCTGATACTCCACCTCGGCGTCAGAAAGGGCGGTGATGCAGTGGGGACACCAGTTGATGATCCGGCTGCCCTTGTAAATCAGACCCTTGTCGTACAGCTCGCAGAAGGTCTCCCGGACGGCCTTGCTCAGTCCCTCATCCATCGTGAACCGGGACCGGGACCAGTCGCAGGACACGCCCATCTTCTTCTGCTGCTGCACAATGCGGTCTCCATACTTCTCCTTCCACTTCCAGACCCGCTGAAGGAATTTCTCCCGGCCCAGATCGTAGCGGCTCAGGCCCTCGTTTACCCGCAGGTCTTCCTCTACCTTCACCTGCGTAGAAATGCCCGCATGGTCGACGCCCGGGACCCAAAGGGTAGAATAGCCCTGCATTCTCTTGAAACGGGTCAGAATGTCCTGCAAGGTGGAATCCATGGCGTGGCCCATATGGAGCTGTCCGGTGACGTTGGGCGGGGGCATGACGATGGAAAAGGGCTGTTTGCTCCGGTCCGGGTCGCCCTTGAAACAGCCGCCCTGCTCCCACATCTCATAAATGCGGCCCTCCACCTGCTGGGGTTCGTAGACTTTCGGCAGTTCTTTTTTCATGTTGTCTCTCCTTCGTTATGATAAGTTGTTATTTTATGATTTTCCCTTGGAGATACGGCAGAAACGCATCCGCCTCTCCTGAGACCAAATCCTTCTTTTGCAGCAGCAGCGCCATGCTCTTCTCGTCCACCACCAGCCAGAGGCGTTCCGTCTCAAACACGCCAGTGAGTTCCTGATAGTCAGCCAATTCCTGTGTTTCTCCGGTCATCAGCGCCGCGCCGGAATCGTCAAAGCGCACCTCTCCCCGAACCTTGCTCCAATCCACCGCTTGCCGCCCCGCAAGCAGTTCCTCGGCCATCTGACGGCAATACAGCGGCGGCGCGGACGGCTTCCTCTCTACGGAAAGCCAAAGCTCCGCCAGGCCTACCACCACGGCGCCTGCCCCCGCTCCAATCAGGCTGGGAATCCGGGGTTCCATCAGACCAGGCACCAGCGCAATCACGCCCAGAATCAGAAGGAATACGCCATAAATACGACGGAGCCTCCGGCGGCGGGCCAGTGCTTCCGGGGACGCTTTCTTGCGGCTGTTCAGCTTGTCTGTCACCTTCCAGACCTTCGGCAAAGTCTGACGGCTGTGGGCTTCTACTCTCTGCTGAAGAAGCCGCGCCGTTTCTTGCTTCAGGTCCGACGCGTCATAATTGCTTAATCGAAAAACAAATTCCATATAAAACACCCAATTCCCATTCAAAATATTTCTTTACCGGCTTTTTCACACCTGTTTCACCCTCTGCACGGTCTTTCCCGTCACGGACTGCCAGAATGCCGGAAGACCCTCCGGAGTTCCCTGAGAAAAGTCGTTTTTCCGGAGAAAATAAGCGCACAGACG
>CAJTZL010000039.1 GCA_910583695.1 uncultured Oscillibacter sp. | reverse complement strand
TATTGCGTAACAAAAAGCAGAGAACCGACCACTAATGAAAGTGATGTGTTCTCTGCTCTTGCTTGCACCCTGTTTGTCAGCGTTGATGATAAGTTGTTGTGAATACTTCCTTATCAACGTAAAACTAAGGGTTACAGGCTTCTCTGCGTCTTATCGGATTTCTGCGGCCTTGACCCGCAGGCGGTTCATGGCCCGGGCAAGGCTGGCCTGGGCCAGCTGGTATTCCTGGCGGCTCTTCTTCTGGAGCATGGCCTCCCGGGCCTCGTCGGCCTCCCGGCGGGCCCGGGAGGCGTCAATCTCCTCCGGCCGCTCCACGGAGTCCACCAGCACCAGGACCTCGTTTTTCTCAATCTTCACCAGTCCGGAGGACACCGCCGCCAGCTGGACGGGTCCCTCCGGAGTCTGATAGCGCAGGGTTCCCGGCAGGACGGCGGCGATCATGTCGCTGTGATGGGCCAGGATGCCCTGCTCCCCGTCACTGGTGGGAATGGTGAGGCTGACGCAGGGGCCCTCGTAAAAGCTCCGGTCCGCCGCCAGAATATGGGCCTGAAAAACTTCCATCACGCCTCGCCCGCCTCCAGTTTCCGCGCCTTCTCCACCACGTCCCTCCAGGTGCCCACGTTGTAGAAGGCCGCCTCCGGGTACTGGTCCAGCTCGCCGTTCACCAGCTTTTCAAAGCTCTCCAGGGTGTCCTTCAAGGGCACGTAGACCCCGGGGAGGCCGGTGAACTTCTCCGCCACCGTGGTGGGCTGGGCAAAGAAGCGCTGGAGCCGCCGGGCCCGGGCCACGGTCTTCTGGTCCTCCTCGCTGAGTTCGTCCATGCCCAGGATGGCGATGATGTCCTGGAGCTCCATGTACTTCTCCAGAATCTCCTGGCAGGTCCGGGCGATGCGGTAATGCCGCTCTCCCACCACGTCGGCCTCCAGAATCCGGGAGGAGGAGGCCAGGGGGTCCACCGCCGGATAGATGCCCTGCTCGGAAATCTTCCGGCTCAGCACCGTCGTGGCGTCCAGGTGGGCGAAGGTCGTCGCCGTGGCCGGGTCCGTCAGGTCGTCGGCGGGGACGTAGACCGCCTGGACGGAGGTGACGGAGCCGTTTTTCGTGGAGGTGATGCGCTCCTGAAGCTCCCCCATCTCGTTGGCAAGGGTGGGCTGGTAGCCCACGGCGGAGGGCATCCGCCCCAGGAGGGTGGAAACCTCGCTGCCCGCCTGGACGAAGCGGAAGATGTTGTCGATGAACAAAAGCACGTCCTTGTGTTCCTTGTCCCGGAAGTACTCCGCCATGGTCAGCCCTGCCAGGGCCACCCGCATCCGCACGCCGGGGGACTCGTTCATCTGGCCGAAGACCAGGGCCGTCTTCTCGCTGACGCCGCTCTCCCGCATCTCCCGCCAGAGGTCGTTGCCCTCCCGGGAGCGCTCCCCCACGCCGGTGAAGATGGAATAGCCGCCGTGCTCCGTGGCCACGTTGTGAATCAATTCCTGAATGAGGACGGTCTTGCCCACACCCGCGCCGCCGAAGAGGCCGATCTTGCCCCCCCGGGGATAGGGCTCCAGCAGGTCGATGACCTTGATGCCCGTCTCCAGAATCTCCACCGCCGGGCTCTGCTCGTCAAAGGCCGGGGGCTTGCGGTAGATGCTCCTGACTGGCGTGCCCTCGGGCACCGGGCCGCCGCCGTCGATGGGCTGGCCCAGGACGTTGAACATCCGCCCCAGAGCGGCGGTGCCTACGGGCACCTCGATGGTCTTGTCCGGCACGTCCACGGCCAGGCCCCGGGCCAGGCCCTCGCTGGGGGAGAGCATGATGCAGCGTACCGTGTTCTTCCCCACGTGCTGGGCCACTTCCATCACCCGCAGGCCCCCGTCCTTTTCCACGGTCAGCTCCTCCCGCAGCCGGGGAAGCTCTCCGCTTTGGATATCCACGTCCACCACGGGGCCGGATATCTGTACAATAATGCCTCGTTCCAAAGTCCTTTACCTCCCCTTCTTCCGGCGCTGGGCCCTGGCCCCGGCGGAAATCTCCGTGATCTCCTGGGTGATGGCCGCCTGCCGGACACGGTTGTACTGGAGGGACAGCTCCCCCAGGAGCTTCCCCGCGTTCCGGTCCGCGTTGTCCATGGCGGTCATCCGGGCGTTCTGCTCACAGCAGAAGCTGTCGATCAGGGCGCTGTAGATAAAGCCGGTGACATAGCTCCGCATGACGCTGTTCAGCACGGTTCCCACATCGGGGTAAAACTCGAACCGCTCCGTCATGGAGCCCTCCCCCTGGGGAGCCCCGGCAAAGTGGGTCCGGTGGAAGGGCAGAAGCCGGGCGGAGCGGGCCTCAAAGCTCATGGCGCTCTCCATGTCCGTGTAGATGACGTAGATTTCCCTCAGCTCCCCCCGGTCGAAGCCGTCCAGCAGCAGGGCGCTGATTTCCCGGGCCCGGGCCATGGTGGGGTTCTGGGCGGTGTAGAGGAAGCTGTGCTCAATGGGGATTTTCCGCTGGTCAAAGAAGCGCCGCCCGTATTCCCCCACCACAAAGAGCTTCGTGTCCGGGTGCCGCTCCAAAAGCTGCTGGGCCACCCGGATGGCGTTCTGGTTGTAGGCCCCCGCCAGACCCTTGTCGGCGGTGATGAGGAGACAGCCATAGGTCCCCTCCAGAGGCGCGTCGTTGCCTAAGGGATAGAAAAAACGGCTGTCCACGCTGTAGGCCGTGCGGAAAATCCGGCGGATTTCCCCCCGGAGGGCCTCGAAGTAAGGCCGGGTCCGGTCCAGCTCCTGCCGGGCCCGGCGGAGCTTGGTGGAGGCGATGAGGTACATGGCGTTGGTGATCTTCCGGGTCTCTCCCACGCTTTCCATGTGGGTCTTGATCTCCTTGGTCCCCGCCATGTCAGCCGCCCTTCTTCCCGCCGAAGCTCTCCAGGGCCCGCTTCGCCAGGGAGACGATCTCCTCCCGGTCCTCCGGGGCCAGCCGGCCGGTGCGGTCGATGCGGCTGCAAAGGTCCGGGGCCTCCTCCTTCACCGCCGAGAGCAGATGGGCCCGGAAGGCGTCCATCCGCTCCAGGGGCACCTCCAGCATCACGCGGGCCATGGCGGCCGCCAGAATCACCACCTGCTCATGCTGGGACAGCGGGGCATACCGGGGCTGGCGCAGCAGGCGCATCAGGCCCTGGCCGTAGGCCAGCTGGCGCTTGGTGGCGTCGTCCAGGTCGCTGGAGAACTGGGTGAACACCTCCATCTCCCGGTACTGGGCCAGATCCAGCCGCAGGGTGCCCACGGCCTTCTTCACGGCCTTGGTCTGGGCGTCGCCGCCCACCCGGGAGACCGAGAGGCCCACGTTGACGGCGGGCCGCTGGCCTGCGAAGAACAGGTCGCTCTCCAGGAAGATCTGTCCGTCGGTGATGGAGATGATGTTGGTGGGAATGTAGGCGGACACGTCGCCCGCCTGGGTCTCCACAATGGGCAGGGCGGTCATGCTGCCGCCCCCCAGCTCGTCGGAGAGGTGGGCCGCCCGCTCCAAAAGGCGGGAGTGGAGGTAGAACACGTCGCCGGGATAGGCCTCCCGCCCCGGGGAGCGCTCCAGCAGGAGGCTCAGGGTCCGGTAGGCAATGGCGTGCTTGCTGAGGTCGTCGTAGACAATGAGCACGTCCCGGCCCTGGCGCATGAAGTACTCCCCCAGGGCGCAGCCCGCGTAGGGGGCGATGTACTGGAGGGCCGCGGAGGCGCTGGCCGGGGCGCTGACCACGGCGGTGTACTCCATGGCTCCCCGGCGGCTCAGGTTCTCCACAATCTGGGCCACGGAGCTGCTCTTCTGGCCGATGGCCACGTAGATGCACACCACGTCCTTCCCCTTCTGGTTCAGAATGGCGTCCAGGGCAATGGCGGTTTTGCCGGTCTGGCGGTCGCCGATGATCAGCTCCCGCTGGCCCCGGCCGATGGGGAACATGGAGTCGATGGCAAGCAAGCCCGTTTCCATGGGGGTGTTCACCGGCTGGCGATCCAGAATGCCCGGAGCCGGGGACTCGATGGGCCGGTGGCCTTCCGGCAGGATTCTCCCCCTGCCGTCCAGCGGGACGCCCAGGGCGTCCACCACCCGGCCCAGGTAGCCCTCTCCCACCGGCATGCCGGCGGTTTTCAGGGTCCGGCGGACCATGCTGCCGGCGCAGACCTCCTCGCCGCTGCCGAAGAGGATGCAACTCACGCCGTCCCGGCGCAGGTCCTGAACCATGCCCTTCACGCCGGAGCTGAACAGCAGAATCTCACCATACTGCACGTGGTCCAGGCCCTTGACGGAGGCAATCTCACCGTCCACCGCCGTCACCTCGCCGATCTCCTCGGGGGCCACGGCCACGGTCCAGTCCTCCACCGCCTGACGCATCAGGGGCAGGATGTCGTTGGACCCGCTCTCCAGTCCCCGGACGTAGTCCCGGAACTGCCGGACCCGGCCCTGCATGGTCCAGTCGTACATGTCCGCCCCTACCTGAAGGCGGAAGCCCTGCTTGAGGGCCGGGTCCTCCTCCCAGCGGAGGGGGACCTTCCGCTTGTACTTCCCGGTCAGGAACTTCTCAAAGCGCCGGAGCTGCTCCTCCGTGGGCTTTACGGCGCTGCGGAGCTCCGCCGTCAGCGCGCCTCTAGCGGTTCTCATGGGATTCTCCTCCCTCCGCCAGATCCAGGAACTGGTCGAAGAGGTCCGTGTCGGCCTTCACCGTCAGCTTTTTCACCGCGGCCACAGTCAGCTCCCGGAGCTCCCGCTGGGACTCCCGGATAATCTGCTCCCGGCTGCTGGCGGCCTCCTCCTTGGCCTTGGCCACGATCTGCCGGGCTTGGGCCATCTGCTCCTCCACGGACTGCTGGACCGACGCCTGGGCCTTGGCCCGGGCCTGATGGATCTCCTCCTCCGCCCCGTCCAGCTTGGCCTGATAGGCGGTTTTCAGCTCCTCGGCCTCCCGGAGCTTCCCGGCGGCCTGCTCCTCCAGATCCCGGTAATAGGCTTCCCGCTTTTCCATGAACCGCTTCACTGGCTCGTAGAGCAGGAAGTACAGCCCGCCGGTGAGGATGGCCAGATTCATCCAGTGCAGCAGAATCTGCTGCCAGTCAACATTCAGGGGGATATTCACCGTCTCCACCTGCCTTACAATACGAAGATGATGAGAATGACCACCAGCAGGGCGTAGATGATGGCCGTCTCAATAAAGACCAGACCCAGCATCAGCATGGTCCGGATTTTGCTTTCAGCCTCCGGCTGGCGGCCGATGCTCTCCACCGCCTTGCCAGTGGCGATGCCCATGCCCAGGCCGCCGCCCAGGGCCGCCAGACCGATGGCCAGGGCGGAGCCGATGGTCTTGCCGCCGCTCTCCTCCTGGACCTCCTCCTGGGCGGCCGCCGCCCCGGTCTCCTCTCCCGCCGCCAGGGCGGGCACAGCCAGGACCGCCGCCAGCAGCAGCACGAGACCCAGCATCCACAGCTTCTTCACAAACTTGTTCATCACAAAAACCTCCCATTTTGTTTGTTTCCGGAATCCGGCCGTCCTCAGGCGGCCCGGCGTTTTTTCGTCTCCTTCGGCGGGGCCGGCTCGGACACCTCGCCGTAGTACAGGGCCGTCAGCATGGTCAGCACATAGGTCTGTATCAGCGCGTGAAGCAGGGTGAAGAGCACCCCCACGATCACCGGCAGAACAAAGCTCAAACTCACGTAGTAGTACACCAGCTCCGTCACCAGCAGTCCGCTGAGCAGGGCTCCGAAGAGCCGGAAGCTCATGGAAATGGGCAGGGAGAACTCCTTCAGCGTCTTCCCCACGCCCTTCACCCCGTTGACCGCCACGCCGCCGGAGAGAATCGTCAGGTAGGAAAAGGTCCCCATGGCAATGGCGGCGTTCACGTCGGACAGGGGGGCGGGCAGAGTAATGGGGTGTCCGTGGACCGTGACGGCCTGGAGGCCCAGCAGCTCAAACAGCGTCCCCACAAATATGTAGGCCCCGGCGGCGAAGATATAGGCTCCCAGAAACCTATAGCGATGAGGACTGCTTCCCTTTGCCATGCCGCGGAACAGGCCCACGGCTTCCTCCAGCAGCAGCTGGAGCTTTCCGGGCCGGTATCGGAACCTCGGAATCACGAAGACCCGGATACAGGCGGCGGCCAGGAGCAGGAGCAGCGTCACCGTGAAGGCGGAGACCAGCCCCGGGTTTACCTCCTTGAGGCCAAAGAGGCTGATGCGGTTCACATCGTGGAGCACGGCGTCCCGCATGGCCTCCTTCACGGTCTCCGTCCGGCCGGGCGACCCCACCAGCAGCGCGGCCGCCAGCAGTGCCAAAACTGCCGTCAGCCAAAGCGCCAGGCCTTTTTTATGTTCTTTCATCTGGCATCCCTTCTCTCCATCAGCTCCCCGCGCCTGAGGCCGGCAGGCGCGGCGGCAGATTCATACGGTTTGATTATAGTAACTCCTGAGAAAAAGTCAAGAGTTCCAGGAGCGAAAACGCTTGCGTAAACTACTTTTTTCACCGCTTCCTTAACGGGTTCTTTATAAGGGCGCAGAAAAAACGCCCGCCCGCTTCCCCTGCCGGGGAAACGGTCCGGGCGCATGATCTTCCGCGCCGGTCAAAGATAGAGCTGCGTGTAAATTCCGACCCAATGCAGGGCCGCCCCCGCCAGGACGAAGACGTGCCAAACGCAGTGGTCGTATTTCTTCTTCCCGGCAAAGGGAATCATCCCCAGGGTGTAGGCCAGTCCCCCCGCGAAGATAAAGCCCAGCAGCGTCCGGCTCTCAAGGTACATCCGAGGCAGGAACACCAGGCCGCTCCACCCAATGAGGAAGTACAGCGTGAAGTGCAGAGCCCGCCAGCGGCCGGGGCCGAAGGCCATCACCAGCACAACGCCGGTGAGAATCACCGCCCACTGGACGCAGAACAGGGTCAAGCCCACGGCGCCCCCCAGGTACAGCAGCAGAATGGGGGCGAAGGTGCCGCCAATCAGCAGATAGATGGACGTGTAATCAAACCTCCGGCAAACCCGCTTGACCCCGGACCCGGCAGGCATGGCGTGGTACACGCAGCTCATCAGCATCATCACCACCATGCTGATTCCGTAGACGCAGGTAGCCAGCAGCTCCATGTCCCCCTGGGACCGGACCCGCAGCAGCGTCAGCGCCGCCGCCGCTCCCAGAGCCCCCAGGCCATGGCTCACCGCGTTAAAAACCTCTGCCCCCAAGGTCAGCCGGGGGGGCTCGTTCCGGGCCTGTACCCGGGCCCGCCGCACGGCCCGCAGGCGGGCCTGCTGCAATTCCTGCTTTGTCAAAACAGCCTCCATGGCGCTCCTCCTCAGCTCTCGCTGTCAATATCACTTAATACGGTTTCTAAAACTATATTACACGATTTCGTTTCGCGTTGCAAGTAGTTTTTGCAAAATAATTTGATCTATCCCAACGCCCTGGATTTTAGCACAAGGCAGAGTCAAAATCTTTGGATAAACCGCCGAAATTTCCAAGCCCTTTCCAGCCCTTCACCGGCAAAACGAGGCCGGAACCCCGGTCCCTGGAGGGACCGGGGTTCCGGCTCTCTGTTTTCCACAAATTCTCAGCCCCGTTCCAGCTCCTCCATGCTCCGTTTGAACTGAACGGCAAATATGGAGGCAGTGGTAGTCACGGCCAGGAAATCCGCCACCGGCTCCGCCAGAAAGACGGCGAAGGCCTTGTCGGCAAAGAAGTTCGGCAGGATATAAATGAGGGGAATCAGCAGGATGATTTTCCGCAGCACCGCCAGGAACAAGGAGGTCTTGGCGTTCCCCAGGGCCACGAAGGTCTGCTGGCAGGCGATCTGGATGCCGAACAGGCAGGTGACGCCCATGTAAATGCGCAGGGCCCAGGCGGCGTAGTCCACCAGCGCCGGATTGTTGTTGAAGATCTGCACAAAGACCCGGGGGAAGAGCTGCACCGCCGCCCAGAGAACTGCGGAGTAAATCACGCAGGATTTCAGCAGGCACCGGAAGGCATCCCGGACCCGCTGGGGATTTTTCGCGCCGAAGTTGTAGCTGATAATGGGCTGGGCTCCCTGGGTCAGCCCCTGGAGGGGCATCATGGCAAACTGCATCATGCTGGTCAGCACCGTCATGGCCCCCACCGCCATGTCCCCGCCGTATTTCAGCAGGGAGGAGTTGAAGCACACGGCGAGGAGGCTCTCCGTGGACTGCATGATGAAGGGGGACAGGCCCAGGGCCAGACAGGGCAGGAACACCTTGGGTTCCGGCCGGAGGAATTCCCTCCGCAGCCGCCATTTCGTCCGGGGCCCTGTGAGGAAGCGGAGGACCCAGGCCGCGGAAACCGCCTGGGAGAGAATCGTCGCCAGCGCCGCCCCCCGGACGCCCAGGCCCAGGCCAAAGATGAAAATGGGGTCCAGAACCGTATTCAGCCCCGCGCCGATGAGGACGGTCCGCATGCTGACGGTGGTGAAGCCCTGAGCGGTAATATAGGCGTTCATGCCCAGAGTCACCTGGACAAAGAGGGTGCCCAGGGAGTAGATGTTCATGTAGTTCAGGGCGTAGCCGATGGTATTTTCGCTGGCCCCGAAGGTCAGCAGCAGGGGCTCGGCAAAGCTCCGGAACACCACCGTCAGCACGACGGAGGTAACTGCCAGCAGGGTGAAGCAGCTGCCCATGATTCTCTGGGAGCCCTCCAGGTCCCCCCGCCCCTCCTGAATGGAGGCCCGGGGTGCGCCGCCCATGCCCACCAGGGCCGCAAAGGCGGAGATGATCATGATGATGGGAAGGCATACCCCCACGCCGGTGAGGGCCAGGGCCCCCACGGTATCCACGGGCTTCATGTGCCCGATATAAATCCGATCCACCAGATTGTACAGCATGTTGACAATCTGGGAGGTGATGGTGGGCAGGGCCAGGGTGAACAGCAGCCTGCTCACCTTCCCGCTGCCGAGGTCCGCGCTTTTCTGATTCATGTCCAACGCTCCTTTTCCGCGCTCAAATCCTCCATCTCCCGCAGCACCCGCTCCAGCAGGTCCAGAAAGACGGCCTGTTCCTCCTCCGTCAGCCCTTCCAGCAGCCGCCGCCCGCAGGCGGCCTGGAGGGCCTGGGCCTCCCGGGCCAGAGGTGCGCCTTGTTCGGTGATCTCCAGGTGAACAACCCGCCGATCCTCCCCGTCGGCCCGCCGGGCCAGGAGACCTCGGCCCGCCAGGACCTCCACCGCCTGGGAGACCTGGGACTTCGCCATTCCCCGGAGCTCCGTCACATCCCGGGCGGTGTCCTGGCCGGGGTGGTTGGCCAGAAAGAGGAGGACGTGGACCTCCCGTATGGTCAAGCCCGTCTTTTCCAGCAGGGGAAGGAACTGCCGGTCGTAATATTTCCCGAATTTCCGGGGCAGGCGGATGAGCTGGGCGGCATTGAGCATCTCTCGGCCTCCTTCGTTCTTTTTTTAACTGTTCTTTTTAGAACTATCTGAGTATAGCACTCCGCCGCCTACCTGTCAAGGGGTGGCGGAAAACAGGTGAGTCCGATTGCGCATTTGCGCCTTTTATAAGAGGAACGATGCGCAGGGGCGGGCCTGCAGATAACATCTCCGAATGCCATGCCCCCGGATATGCCCCTTTTAAGAGACCGGATGCCGGGGGCCCGGCAGCTTCTATAAAAAGCCAGGTTGATGCGGTAATCGCCGTGTGCTATAATTATCTTCGAAAAAATTCCAATTTGTGAGGTATCGGCGATGCAATACTATCAAGTGATCATGTTAAAGAATGGTATCGAATGCTGTTTGAGAAATGGAATGGAAGGTGACGCCCAAGCCGTACTTGACAACTTTAATCTGACACATGGAGAAACCGATTATCTGCTTACCTATCCGGACGAGAACTGCTTTGACGTCATGCAGGAACGCCAATTCCTAAAAGAGAAATCGGAAAGTGAACATGAAATCGAAATCGTCGCCTTAGTTGGCAATGCAGTTGTGGGTACCGCAGGGATTGCAGCAATGGGCAAAAAATACAAGATCCGGCATCGTGCCGAGCTTGGAGTCAGTGTCGCCAAAAAATTTTGGGGGCTGGGGATTGGACAGGCACTAACCGCAGCGTGCATAGAATGCGCAAAGGCCGCAGGATATATCCAGCTTGAGCTGAACGTGGTTGCCGGCAATGCAAGCGCATTGGCCATTTACAAAAAAGCCGGGTTTGTTGAGTATGGCCGAAATCCCAAGGGCTTTCATTCCCGATTGGCAGGATTCCAGGAAGTTGTTTATATGAGATTGGAATTATGATAACCGTACCCGTCCTGAAAAGGGAACGGAATATCTGCGCTTACGGGCGCCTGTCCTTCCAGAAAAATCCCCCGGCTATTATTGCGATTCCAACCGCTCCGCCCAGATAAGCGAAAACATTCGGTATGCTCATGGCGATGCCCGCCAGAATGACGCCGATGCCCAGCAGCTCCAGTTTGATTCCCGTCATGGCCGTCTCCTTTTCCATCCCGGTATTTTTATCAGGCGCGCCCCGGCTCTCGCCGGGGCGCACACGCACTCACTTCATCAGCCCGCACACCAGATCGGTGTACCCGGAGGGGTCCTCCAGGGGCAGGCCCGCGATGAGCAGAGCCTGGTTGTACAGCAGGGCGGCGTAGGTCCCGGCCTTCTCCGGCTCCGCCTCCACGGCGGCCTCCAGGGCCTGGAAGGCCGGGTGCTCCACGTTCAGCTCCAGAATCCGGTCCGCCTTGATGGATGCGTCGGGCTGGACGGCCTGGAAGTACTTCTCCATCTCGAAGCTCAGGCCCTCCCCGGCGGTGAGGCAGACGGGGTGGGATTTCAGCCTTGCGCTGGCCCGGACCTCCTTGACCTTGTCCCCCAGGGCCTCCTTCACAAAGTCGAAGGTCCCCTTGTGGGCCTCGGCCTCCTCCTGGGCCTTTTTCTGTGCGCCCTCCTCAATCTCCTGGTCCAGCACGGAGCGAAATTCCTTCTCTTTGTAAGTCCGCAGGGTCTGGGCGCAGAACTCGTCCACCTCCTCGGTGAAGTAGAGAATTTCCGTCCCTGCGTCCCGCAGGCCCTCGGTCTGAGGAAGCCGGTCGATCTTGTCCACCGTCTCTCCGGCGGCGTAGTAAAGACACTTCTGGTCCTCCTTCATCCGGGAAACGTACTCGTCCAGGGTGACGGGCTTCTTCTCCGTGGAGGAGTAGAAGAGCAGCAGGTCCTGGAGCAGGTCCTTGTGGCGGCCGTACTCGTTCACCACGCCGTATTTCAGCTGCCGGCCGAAGTTCTTCCAGAAGGTCAGGGAATAGCCCTCCCGGTCCTCCGCCAGGAATTTCGCAAGGTCCGCCTTGATCTTCTTCTCCAGATTCCCGGCAATGACCTTCAGCTGCCGGTCGTGCTGGAGGAGCTCCCGGGAGATGTTCAGGCTCAGATCCGGAGAGTCCACCACGCCCCGGACGAAGCGGAAGTGCTCCGGCAGGAGATCTGCGCACTTGTCCATGATCAGCACGCCATTGGAGTAGAGCTGGAGGCCCTTTTCAAACTCCTTGGTGTAGTAGTCAAAGGGCGCGGCCCCGGGGACGAAGAGCAGGGCCTTGTAGGTGACGCTGCCCTCCACGGACACGGGGATCACCCGCTGGGGGTCGGCATAGTCGTGGAACTTGTCCCGGTAGAACTTATGGTATTCCTCCTCCGTGACCTCGCTCTTGGCCCTCTGCCAGATGGGCACCATGGAGTTCAGGGTCTCAATCTCCGTATAGGTCTCATACTCCGGCTGGTCCTCCGGAGAGTCCTCCTTCTTCCGGGTCTTGGAGACCTCCATGCGGATGGGGAAGCGGATATAGTCGGAATACTTCCGCACCAGCTCCTGGAGCTTCCAGTTTTCCAGGAACTCTCCGTACCGTTCGTCCTCCGTGTCGGGCTTGATGTGCATGATGATATCAGTGCCCACGGTTTCCTTTTCGCATTCCGTGACGGAGTAGCCGTCGGCTCCGGAGGACTGCCATTTATAGCCGCTTTCGGCCCCGTACTTCCTCGTCACTACGGTGATCTGGTCGGAGACCATGAAGGCGGAGTAGAAGCCCACGCCGAACTGGCCGATAACGTCGGTGTCCTTGGCGTCGTCTCCCAGCTCCTGCTTGAACTTGTAGGAGCCGGAGGAGGCGATGACGCCCAGGTTGTTTTCCAGGTCCTCCTTGTCCATACCGATGCCGTTGTCGGAGACCGTCAGGGTCCGTGCCTGCTTGTCCGCGGTGATTTCAATTTTGAAATCACCCCGGTCCATGCCCACGGCGCTGTCGGTGAGGGCCTGATAGCAGAGCTTGTCGCAGGCGTCGCTGGCGTTGGAGATGATCTCCCGGAGGAAAATCTCCTTGTGGGTGTAAATGGAATTGATCATCAGGTCCAGGAGCCGCTTGGATTCCGCTTTAAACTGCTTTTTTGCCATGATTTGTATGCACTTCCTTTTTCCTATTTTTTAACAACTTTAAAATATAGCACAGGCCATGTGGAAAATAAATGACCATTTTGTAAATTTCCGCTCAAAGCGGTTGTTTGTCCGGCCGGTTGCGAGTAGAATGTAGGGGATTACAAAACGGCAGGACCGGCAAAGGAGTTCAAGGGTATGGGCATTTTCCAGAGGATCGGCGGCGCGATTGCCCGCTTCATGTACGGGCGCAACGGATGGGATCAGCTGAATCAAGCTCTGTTCCGGGGCTACCTCGTTTTGTGGGCTGCGGAGCTGATCTGCTTCTTTTTGAAAAACGGGCTGGCCGTCCGGGTCCTGGAGAGCGTGCTGTTCTTTTTGATGATTGTGATTTTGTTCCGCTCCTTTTCCAAGAACCTCTCCCGGCGGCGGATGGAGAACCAGAAGTGGGTGAGCTGGTACTGCGGCATCAAAAACCGGAGCGCCGGAGCAAGGGCCCGCCACGCCGACAAGGAGCATAAATACTTCACCTGCGGGAGCTGCGGAACCATCTGCCGGGTCCCGGCGGGCAAGGGAAAAATCGTCATCACCTGCCCCAAGTGCGGGGCTCAGATCAACGCGAAGACCTGATTTTCCGCTTATGACACGGAAAGGACCGAAGGACAATCGTCCTTCGGCCCTTTATTTTTTGGGAAACCGGCGGCACTCGTCGGAAACGCCACAGATGTAATCCATGCTGACGTTGTAGTACTTCGCCAGAATAATCACGCTGTCCAGAGGAATGCGGGTTCTGCCAAGTTCATAGTCCGAGTATGTTTTCTGCCCCACGTGCAGCAGCCCCGCGATAAACGACTGAGTCAAATCTCGGTCCTCCCGCAAAGCGCGTATTCGTTCAGCACACCGCATCCTCTCACCTCAGATACAGCATATCCGAGAGGAAATAACTCTATAATATACTCAGGAGGCAATACTATGGCCGAATTTTGCCTAACCTGCTGGAATCGGATGAACCGCACCCCAGGCACCGAGCGGGACTACATCTTATCCAACGGACGCGAGCTCTGCGAGGGCTGCGGAAGGTTCTGCCGGGTGGTGGAGGGAGAACGGACCTTCAAGTTTCTCTACGACCTGCGGCACAGGAAGAAACAGCGAAACGCGGCGGTTTTGACACCGCCGCGTTTTCTCAGCCCAGGGCCACGTCCAGCACCATCATGATGAGGAAGCCCCCCACGAAGCCGCAGGTTCCCGCCCGGCTGTGGGCCTGGGGAACCAGCTCCTCCACCACCACGTACAGCATGGCCCCGGCGGCAAAGCTCAGAAGCCAAGGCATCATGGGGTGGGCCCAGGCGGCAATGAGCACCACCAGGATGCCGAACACCGGCTCCACCGCCCCGGACAGCATCCCGCCGGTAAAGGCCTTCAGCCGCCCCCGGCCCTCCTGCCGCAGGGGCAGGGCCACAGCCGCCCCCTCCGGAAAGTTCTGAATGCCGATGCCCAGGGCCAGGGCCAGGGCTCCGGCGGCCCCCTCCCCCGCCGCCGCCAGGGCGAAGGCCAGGCCCACCGCCATGCCCTCCGGCACGTTATGTAGGGTGATGGCCGTCATGAGAAGGGTGTTCTGCCGCCAGGCGTCGTTGACCTCCTTCTCCCGCCGCAGACGGGGCAGCAGCCCATCCAGCGCCGCCAGAAACACCACCCCCAGCAGCATCCCCGCCGCCGCGGGAAGCCAGCCGGGGACCTTCCCCTCCTCCGACGCCTGATCAATGGCGGGGAGCAGCAGGCTCCACACGGAGGCCGCCGTCATCACCCCGGCGGCAAAGCCCAGCATCGCCTTTTGAAACCGGGGCTTCGGCTCCCCGGAGAGAAAAAACACCATGGCGGCACCCAGGGTGGTCATCAGGAATGTGAAGCCTGTACCCAGGGCGGCCCAGCCAAGAGACCGCAGCATACGCATCAACGCCTTACTCTCAATTCGAGCCCGGGAGGTCCTCCGGGGCCCGTATGCCAGTATAAGCGGAGAGGTCCGAAGTGGTGCTTGCTTTCCTCCGGGATGCGTGGTATACTATAAGCAATTCGATACAAGGCAAAGGGCCTCATATAAGCCCGCTGTATGGCGCGGGTGTTTCTACGAAGCCGCCAAAGGCTTCTCTATGGGTGTCTGTTCGGAGGGGAAACGTCCCTGTCCGCACAGGCGTCCTTTTTGTTTTTGTACCGGCAAATTGGAAAAGGGGTTGCTGCTATGTCGATTACAATTTTAAAGGGCGCCGTCGTCTCCGCCCCGGCCCTGGGGAAACTGGATATCACGGAGCACGGCTATCTGGTGGCGGAGGGGGGAAAAATCACCGGGGTCTTCCCCGTCCTGCCGGAGCAGTACGCCGGGGCGGCGGTGGAGGACTACGGAGACGCCCTGATTTTGCAGTCCTTCGCGGACCTCCACCTCCACGCCCCCCAGTATCCCATGCTGGGCATGGGCATGGACCTGCCGCTTTTGGACTGGCTGAACACCTACACCTTCCCCACCGAGGCCCGGTTTGCCGATCCGGACTACGCCCGGGAGGTCTACCGCAAGCTGGCCCGGGAGCTCATCGAAAACGGCACCACCAGGGTGTGCATGTTCTCCTCCCTCCACCGCCGGGCCACGCTGATTCTCATGGAGGAGCTGGAACAGGCCGGAGTCACCGGGTACGTGGGCAAGGTGAACATGGACCGCAACGGCATTCCCGCCCTCCAGGAGGAGACGGAGGAATCCAAGCGGGAGACCCTCCGCTGGCTGGAGGAATGCGGGCAGTTCCGGCACATCAAGCCCATCCTCACCCCCCGGTTCACCCCTTCCTGCACCGACGGGCTGATGGACTTCCTGGGAAAGCTGGCGGCGGAGCAGGGCCTCCCGGTCCAGTCCCACCTGTCGGAGAACACCGGGGAAATACAGTGGGTAAAAGAACTGCACCCCGATTGCGGGCAGTATTGGGAAACCTACGCAAAATACGGCCTCTGGAACGACCGGACCCTCATGGCCCACTGCGTCTGGTCCAACGAGCGGGAGCGGGCGGCTATGCGGGAGGCCGGGGTGACGGTGGTCCACTGCGCGGACTCCAACCAGAACATCTGCTCCGGCACGGCCCCGGTGCGGGTGATGCTGAAGGAGGGGCTGAAGGTGGCCCTGGGCAGCGACATCGCCGGGGGGGACCACCTGAACATGTTCGACGTGACAGCGGCCTCCATCCGGGCCTCCAAGGCCCGGCGGATTCTGGACGGCTGGGACACGGACTTCCTCACCGTGGCGGAGGGCTGGTACCTGGGAACCTCCGCCGGGGCGGCGTTCTTCGGGGAGCAGCCGGGCTTTGCCCCGGGAAACAGCCTCCACGCCGTGGTGCTGGAGGACGGGGATCTTCCCCAGCCCCATCCCCTGACGGTCCGGGAGCGGCTGGAGCGCTGCGTCTACCGGCGGCAGAAGGACGCCGTCCGGGCGGTCTGGAGCGAAGGCCGGTTACTTTTCGCGAGAGAAAAGTAACCAAAAGAGCGTTCACTCACTCTTTGGATTTGGCAATTACCCAGGCCGAAGGGACGGCAGCGTAGAAACCGGGACTGCCTTTGTAGTCCCGGTTTTGCTATGCTTGCTATGAGGGGATATAGGAGCAGATGGAGTCCCCGTCCTCCAGCATCCACCCGCCGGGGTAGGTATCCGAGGTGTCCGTGTCCAGGTTGTCCAGCTCTTTCCAGCCCCCGCCCAGGCCGAAGGCCCCGCCAGAACGGACCGCCGTGCGGCCGTAGACATCCCGCAGAACCGCCGCCACCTGGAACACGTCCCCGGCCTCCGCCGGGACCTCCCGGGGCGGGAAACAGAAGGTGAGGTCCGGCTGGAGCTTTGTGCCGTCTCCCTGGTTGTCCCGGAGGCTGTTCAGGGCCTTCCACTGCTCCCCGGTGAGGGCCTCCGTTTCTTCCTCCACTACTCCCGGCGTTACGGGGAAGACTGCCCAGGCCACCAGCTTCTTGTTTTTGAACAGGCCAACCCGCAGGGTTTCCAGCTCCGCCACGGGCAGGTCCCTCTCGGGAAGGCCCAGCGGCGTGCGCCCCGGGTCCCAGTCCAGGCGGCCGTATTCCCCCTCCGTCACCGCCAGGGCAAAGGTCCCGTTTTCCACCGGCTTATAGGCCAAGGCATAGTCCGCCCGGACCGCCGGGAAGGTCTGGCCGTAAAGCCCCTCGTAGCGGTCCAGCACCTGGGTCTGCCGGGTTCCGTCGGGGTAGACGAAGGCCACGTTGATTTGAATGTCCTCCACCAGACCGCACTTCAGATCCGCCGCGAACCGCCGGCCCTCCCCCTGCTCCACCCGGACGGCGGGGAACTGATTGCCGCCGTTTCCGGCGTAAAACTCCGCCGTCATGCCCTCCACATAGTTCTTGGGCACGGCATAGGCCTGGAAGAACGCCTGACTGGCGGAGGGGTCCGCACCCACCAGCGTTGTGGCGTAATCGGCGGTGACGGCGTTCTGCTCCCGCAGCAGCTCCTCCACCCGGCTGGAAATGCCGCCGATCTGGCCGTTGACGCCGGACTCCACCTGGGTGATGGCGGCTTGCAGATGGGAGTAATTCCGCGTCAGGTCCTCCAGCCTCTGGTAAAAGCCCCAGAGAACCACGCAGAGGCACACCGTCGCCGCCGCCGCGGAAACCTTCACCGCCGCCATGCGCCGGGCGGACAGCCGGGGCCTGGGGGCGTACCGGGCGGCGATCTCCTCCACCAGGGCCAGCTGTTTTTCGCTCAGCTCCCCGCCGCCCGGGGCGGCCTCCTCCTCCACGCCCAGCAGCCATCCCACGGACACGTCGAACAGGCGGCTCAGGGCCACCAGCTTCTCCACCTCCGGCAGAGCGCTGTCGGATTCCCACTTGTAAATGGACTGCCGGGACACGCCCAGCTTCTCCCCCAGGGCCTCCTGGGAGAGGCCGAGCTCCTTTCGCTTCCGGGCCACGCGACGGCCGGTTGTCATGAGGCATCCCTCCTTTGTTGGGACCACTGTAGCAGGTCCGGCGGGGCTTTTTCCACCAACTTCCGGCTTTCTTTCTGCTAACCGGCGGTTTACACCTCCCTTTTCTCAAGGGAAACAGGGGGCGGAAAGAGCGTTCATCCGCCCTGAAAGCCTGGATCTTCACGAGGCCGGAGCGGCGGCGGCGCAGAATACCGCCCGGGCCCCCGAGAGGACCGGGCCGCTTCTCATTCCCCCTCCGTCTGGACGGCGCTCCCGCCCAGGCCGAAGTCCTCCTCCGCACTGCCGGTGTCCCGGCGGAGCATGTGCTCCATCACCCGGATGTCCGAGTCCACGTCCATGGCGTCCGCCTGATAGAGCTCGTCCAGCTGGTGCTCAAAGCCCTTAACGATGGAGTCCATGGTGTTCTCTATGCGCTCCTTGGCCTGGCGGAGGTTGTCCCCCTCCACTCCGGCGGCCTCGAACTCCGCATAGGAGTCCAGCAGCTTCTGGGTGGTGGGCAGGTAGTAGTTCAGGAAGGTTCCAATGCGGTCCTTCTTCCTGGGGTCCTCCTCCACGGCCTTGAAAATCCTGGCCGTGATTTCCTCCAGCCGGTTGATTTTGGCGGAGAGAACGGGGTCCGCAATCTGGTCGTTGGCCCTTCGAATGTTCCGGAGAATGCCGGAATAGCCCTCCTCCGCCTCCTTGGGCGTCGCTTTGGGCTCCTCCGCGGCCATCTGGGCCTCCTCGAACCGCTGGCGGAAGCCCGCCTCGGCGCTTCCGCCCCGGAAGAAATAGCCCAGCTCCACATTGAGATAGGCCTTTCCGCCGAAGTAGCCCTTGTCGATCATCTTCTCCAAGTCCTTCTCCACCCGCCGCTCGGAATAGCCCAGGGTCCGGGCCAGCTCGTCCATGGGCACGGCCCCCCGGTCCCCCATGACCAGGAGGTATTTGGAAAAGCGCTTCAGCTGACGGTCCATGGAGAAGCCGCTGAACAGCATGGCCCCGCCTCCGGCGGTAACGGCCAGCCCTCCCAGCAGGTCCTCCAGCCACCAGAGGGAGGCCGTCCCGGACTGCATGACCCACAGCAGACTGTCCACCGCGTCCACCATCCCGCTCAGGCCCATGAACAGCAGTGCCAGCCCTGTGATTTTCAGCCACAGGGCGGTGGATTTTTTCGTCTGGGGGGACTTGGTGACTTTCTTCACCGCCTTGGCGGCCTTGGTCTGGTGGCGGGGCGCGGCGGGCCTGGAAACCTGGGCGGCCTGCCCCGGCGTTCCCCGGAGGGGCGGGGCCTTCTGGGCGGGCTTCTTCTCGTCGTCGGCGAAGAGCTTGCCGAACAGCAGCAAAAGCCCCAGGGGCCACAGAAAGCCGGTGCAGAAGCAGAGGATAATCAGGAGCCAGCCCCAGTCCCCGTCCCCGGACGTTTTTCTCTTGTTCTCCGCCATGGTCAGTCCTCCGTTTCCTTCTTTTTCAGCTTCCGCTTGTTTCCCTGTTCGTCCACAAGGTAGGTGTTGTCCAGCTGGCCCTTCAAGTTCCCCAGCACCGAGTCGATGTAAGCCCGGCGGAGGACGGCCCGCTCCTGCTCCTCCGCCTCGGTCAGTCCCACGAACCGGGCCTTTCGGGCCAGCTCGTTGATGCGGTCGATCTGTTCCTGCTTCACGCTTGTCCCCCCTGTTCCCGCTCGAAGATCAGTTCAATGGATTCGATAAAGCCGCCGGCCCGCTGCTTCTTTGGCACAAAGCCCGTGTAGCGCCAGCCCTCCGCCCCCCGGCGGAGGATGATTTCCCGGTGTCCGTCCGTCTCCAGACCTATGCCGCCAAAAAGACTGTATCCGCTCCCATAGTCACAGGAAACCGTCTCAAACTCATATTCCAGCATCCCAAACGCCTCCCCTTATTCCATACGGCCTTCCGGCCTGTCATTCTTCAAATCCTAACCAAGTTCCCCTCAAACGTAAACCTGCAAGACGATGGAGATTCTCCCTTTCCGGGTCGGGCCCCCCACCTCGCTGAGCTCAAATTTCCCAAAGCCCCGGGCGGACACCACGTCCCCCGCCTCCAGCAGCTTGTCCGGCTTCACGCACTCCCGCCAGTTGAGCTGGACCTTCCCGCTCTCGATGAGGGCGGCGGCCTTGCCCCGGGCCAGCCGGAAGCCGCTGGCCGCCACCGCGTCCAGCCGCAGGGAGCTGACCGTATCCCGGACCTCCTTCCGCCGGACGGCGGGAATGTGGAGCTTCTCCGGCTCGATGGCGGACACCCGGAGCCTGGCCCGCCCGGCAGAGTCCCAGCTTTGCAGGAGGAAATCCGCAACGCCCTCCAGAACCAGAAGGTCCGCGCTTCCGGGGGCCACAAGAATATCCCCCACCTTCTCCCGCACAATGCCCATGCCCATCAGGCTTCCCAGGAAATCCCGGTGGGTCAGCTGCTCCTCCTCCCGGAAAACGGCCCGGAGGCACCGGATGGGGGTCTCGGCGGTCTCCGGCTCCATCCAGTCCGGGAGGAACTGCAGGACCTGCCGCTCCGCCCCCTCATAGCCCCCTTGGAGCACGTAAGCGCTCTCGGAAATCCCCGCCAGCCGCAGAAGGTCCAGGGCCCGGGCCCGCTGCTGGGGGCTGAGGAAATCCGTGGCGGCGGGAAGGTTCCGCACTGACACCTGCTCCGCCTTGTCCAGGACCTTGGCCAGGGCCAGCCGGTCCTCTCCGGCAAGGCCCAGGCGGTCCAGCAGCGCGCCCTTATCCATGGCGCAGTTCCTGGGTGCGGACCAGGGCGGCGTAGGCCCCGTTCTGGGCCATCAGCTCCTCGTGGCTCCCCAGCTCCACCATCCTGCCGTCCTCAATGACGGCGATGCGGTCCGCGTTCCGGACGGTGGAGAGCCGGTGGGCGATGATGATGGTGGTCCGGCCCTGGGAGAGCTTGTCAAATGCCTCCTGGAGCCTGGCCTCCGTCACGCTGTCCAGGGCCGACGTGGCCTCGTCCAGAATCAGCACCGGAGGGTCCTTCAGGAAGATGCGGGCAATGGAAATCCGCTGCTTCTGCCCGCCGGAGAGGAGCACCCCCCGCTCCCCCACGTAGGTGTTGAACCCGTCGGGCATGGCGCAGATGTCGTCATAAATCTCCGCAAGGCGGGCGGCCCGGGCCACCTCCTCTTCGGTTGCCCCGGGGCGGCCGTAGCGGATGTTCTCCAGGATGCTGGCGGCAAAGAGAAACACGTCCTGCTGGACCACGCCCACGTTTCGCCGGAGGGATTCCTGGGTTACCTGCCGCACGTCCGCGCCGTCCAGCCGGACGGCCCCCTCGGTCACGTCGTAAAATCTCGGAATCAGCTGGCAGAGGGTGGACTTTCCCCCGCCGGAGGGCCCCACCACCGCCAGGGTCTCCCCGGGGCGGATGTGAAGGTCCACGTCCCGGAGCACCGCCGCGTCGCCCTGGTAGGCAAAGCTCACGTGGTCCACGTCGATTTTGCCCTCCACCCGGTCCAGCCGTCTCGCGTCCGGCGCGTCCTTCAGGGCAGGCTCCTCCCGCATCAGCTCGATGAAGCGGCCCAGGCCCGCCGTGCCGTTGGCGAAGAGCTCGGCGAAGTTACTGAGCTTCCGCACCGGGTTGACAAAGGTGGTGATATAGAGGCTGAAGGTGGTCAGGTCAATGACGTTCAGCTCCCCCCGCATGAGGAACAGACCCCCGGCGGCGATGACAGCGGCGGAGAGGATGCAGAGGAAGAACTCCATCGTGGCGTTGAAGCGGCCCATGGCCTTGTGAAAGGCCCGCTTGGAGGTCTTGAAGGTGGCGTTGGAGCTGTCGAATTTCTGGAGCTCCGCCCCCTCGTTGGCAAAGGCCTTGGCCGTGCGGATGCCAGAGAGGCCGGACTCGATGTCGGAGTTGATGACGGCGGTTTTCTGCTTCACGGCGGCGGAGGCCTCGCTCATGGAGCGGCGGCAGGACCAGACCACCGCGAAGAACACCGGGACGATGCAGGCGATCACCAGGGCCAGCCGCCACTGGATGGTGAACATGATGACCAGGGACCCCAGGATGGTGACACCGGAGATGAAGATATCCTCCGGGCCGTGGTGGGCCAGCTCCGTGATGTCGAAGAGGTCCGCCGTCAGGCGGCTCATGAGCTGGCCGGTGCGGTTCTTGTCGTAGTAGTTGAAGCTCAGCTCCTGCATGTGGCGGAAGAGGTCGTGGCGGATATCCGCCTCCACCAGGATGCCGAAGGTGTGGCCCCAGTAGCAGATCACGTAGGTCAGCAGGGCCCGAAGCACGAAGGCGAAAAACACCACCCCCATGACGGCAAAAAAGGTTTTATAGGCGCTTTGGGGCAAAAGCTCGTACATGCACCACCGGGACACGGCGGGAAAGGCCAAGTCGATCAGGGAGATCAGCAGGGCGCAGGTCAGGTCCATGACGAAGAGCTTCCGGTGGGGCCGGAAGTAGGAGAGAAAAATCTGCAGGGCGGATTTTCTCTGGAAATCCTGGGTGGTCATAGAGGCATCCTCCGTTGTCAGTACATAATTTTACAATTTAAGATTATAGCATAACTCTCTGCCGGATGCAAGAAACATCCCCGGACGGAAACCGTCCGGGGATGCCGTTTTGTCTCAGCCGTTTGCCAGGAACTCGCCCTTCATATAGCCGGTGGTGGTCACGCCGCCTACGGCGGTGAAAGTAATCTCATACCAGTCGTCGGTCCCCGTGGCACGGACCACCTGGACGGAGCCGCCGTTGGGCACCGTGGCCAGGATGTCGTAGCTGGTGCCGGGGCCGGAGCGGACCCGGACGCCGTTGCCGCCGTTGATGACCACGGCCTTGCCCGCCTTCAGGGCCCCGCCGGAGGAGGGCGTGTTGGTCGTGGGCGTGCTGGGCGTAGTGGTGGGCGTGCTTCCGCCGCCGGAGGACGACACCGGGTCGCCGGTGACGCGGACGATGCACACGGCCTTCTTCGACCCGTCCGTCACCAGGACGTTGGTGATGCCCCGGGCCACGGGCGTAACCGTTCCGTCGCCGGCCACAGTTGCAATGGCGGGATTTTCGCTGATCCAGGTATAGGTGCCGGTGCCGCCGGAAACCCGCAGCTTCCAGGCTCCCTCGGAGGGCTTCCGGCTGAAGTCCGTGCTGTTGAGGGTCAGCCCGCCGGGCAGGGCCGCGGCGGAGGCGTAGCTCATGCCGCCGGAGCTTCCGCCGGAAGCTGTGCCGGAGCTTCCGCCGGAGTCCGTGCCGGAGCTTCCGGCATTGCCTTCGGGCATGGTTCCGGTGCCGGGGGCGTCCTCCCCCGGCGTATCCGTGCCGGAGGGTTCGCTGGTGCCGTCGGGCTCCTCCGTTTCATCGGGGTCCGTTGCGGGGGTCTTGTCCGGCGTGACGGGGGGCTCCGCCGGCGTGGAGATGCCCGGCTGGTTGTCGTCCGGCGGCGTCTTTCCGTCCTTGTTGAACAGCTTGTCCCCATAGAGCAGGTAAACCAGCAGCAGGGCCATCAGCACAATCAGCACGATCAAAATCGGCGTCACGATGCTGTAGGCGCTCCGGCCGCCACGGCCGCCGGGGCTCCGGACGCCCTCCCGGAGAATGGGGCGGCGGGCAGGCTCCTGCTGTTCGTCCTCCCAGTATTCCTCCTCCTCGCAGAAGGGGCAGTTTTTATATGTATCGGAATATCTCTCCCCGCAGATGGGGCAGCGTTTCATTGCCATGTCGGTCCTCCCGTATGTGATCGTTCCCGTCAAAACCATGGGGTTCTGCTATCATCGCATTTTCTATCATATCCATTTTCCAGGCCGCCGTCAAGTGCGAGTTCGTCAAAATTTGTGAACTTTTCAGGTTCTCCTTGCTTTTTCGCCCCGGAACCATATAATGGAACTTGGAGAATCGAATCGAACCGACGGGAGGAACACGGTATGAGCGCCATCATCATCGGCATCGCCGGAGGCAGCGGCTCCGGAAAGACCACCCTGGCCCAGCATCTGAAAGACCACTTCGGCGGCAGCGTCACCGTCATCGGACACGACAGCTACTACAGGCGGCAGGAGGGCAAGACCTATGAGGAGCGGGCCCTCCAGAACTACGACCACCCCGACGCCTTTGAAACGGACCTGCTGGTTCGGCACCTCCGGGAACTGCGGGAGGGACGGCCCGTCCAGTGCCCGGTGTACTCCTATGTGGACCACAACCGGACGGACAAAACGGTGGAGATCTTCCCCACCAAGGTTTTGATTGTGGAGGGCTTTCTGATTCTCCACGAGCCCCGTCTCCGGGAGCTCTTCGACATCAAGATTTTTGTGGAGACCGACGCCGACGAACGCATCCTCCGCCGCTGTCTCCGGGACGTGGAGGAACGGGGGCGGACCCTGCGCTCCGTCGTCACCCAGTATCTGACCACAGTGAAGCCCATGCACGAGCAGTATGTGGAGCCCTCCCGGAAGTACGCGGACATCATTGTTCTGGAGGGGGGCCACAATCTGGTGGCCCTGGAGATGATCATGCAGAGGATTCAAAACCATATCGACCGGGAATGACCCAAGGAGCGGCTGAAAAGCCGCTTCTTTCTCCTCTCAAACATATACCGCATAAAGATATGCCGCGCACGTTCTCCCCGCCGGGGAACGCTCACCCTCTCCTCCGGAAGCTCCCCCCGTCCTCCGGTTCCTCCGGCTTCGCCGTGCCGAAGGCGATGGACCCGCTTCCGTACCGCCGCCGGATACCGTCCATGGCGGCCTCCAGCCGCTCCTGCCGCTCCCGGTTCTCTCCGGCGGTGAAGAGGTCCGCCTGTTCATAGGTCTCCTCCTCCGGCGTCAGGTGGATGGCCGTCACCGTCAGGGCCCGGACGGGACTGGGGGGCTTCCAGAGCTCCCCGGCCAACTCCAGGGCGGCGGCGGAGAGGTCCCGAATCAAATGGGTGGGGGCCGGGAGCTGGCGCTGGCGGGAGCGGTCGTGAAAGGCCGGGTCCCGGACCGTCACATGGACGCCCCCCGCATAGAGCCCCGCCCGGCGGAGCCGCCCCGCCACGCTGTCCGCCAGCAGGCCGATGCCCGCCGAAACCTGGGCCCGGGTGGTGAGGTTCTTCGGGAAGGTGGCGCCGTTGCCCACGGACTTCACCGGCTCCGGCTGGTGGCGGGAGCGGACCGGCTCCCGGTCGCAGCCGCAGGCGTAATCGTGAAGCTGGCCCCCCAGCTTCCCCATCAGCTCCTCCAGCATCTCCCGGGAACAGGCCGCCAGCTCCCCGATGGTCCGTACGCCATAGGGCCCCAGGAGCTTTCTGGCCGCGCTCCCCACGTAGAGCATGTCCCCCACCGGAAGGGGCCAGACGGTCTCCCGCCAGTTCTCCCGGGAGATGACGGTGGTAGCGTCGGGCTTTTTGTAGTCGCTGCCCAGCTTGGCAAAGACCTTGTTGAAGGAAACCCCCACGGAGAGGGTCAGCCCCAGCTCCTGCCTCACCCGCCGCCGGAGGGTATCCGCCAGAACCGCCCCGTCCATGCCGAAGAGGTGGAGGGTGTGGGTCACGTCCAGCCAGCTCTCGTCAATGCCGAAGGGCTCCACCAGATCCGTGTACTCGTCGTAAATGGCGTTGACCTTCCGGGAGTACTCCCGGTAAAGCCGGTGATGCGGCGGCAGGAGAATCAGCTCCGGGCACTTCTTCCTGGCCTGCCAGATGGTCTCCGCCGTCTGAACACCGAAGCGCTTGGCGGGGTCGTTTTTCGCCAGGATGATGCCGTGGCGGGAGGCGGGGTCCCCGCAGACGGCCACGGGGAGCTTCCTCAGCTCCGGATGGTCCAGCAGCTCCACGGAGGCGTAGAAGCTGTTCAGGTCGCAGTGGAGAATCACGCGGTCCATGGGGGGCCTCCTCTCGGGTTGATGGCCTTATAATAGCACATTCGTTCTGTTTTGAAAAGGGGAAAAACCCGGCGCGTGCACTTCCGGGTGCGGAACGGTCCCGGGGCAAACCTATAGGGGCGGCCCCGTGTGTCCGCCCCTGCGGGGTCCTCTCTGTAAAAAGCAAAAATTAGGGCTTGCATTTTCCGCTCCGCCGTCGTATACTAGGCTCAGAAAATGCAACTGAATACTTTGTCTTCAGGGCGGGGTGCAATTCCCCACTGGCGGTACAGTCCGCGACCGGAGGCCGTTTTCAAAAAGCACGGCCCCCGCTGACCCGGTGAAACTCCGGGACCAACAGTGACAGTCTGGATGGAAGAAGATGAGTGCGGCGTAAGTCCGCGCGTATTTTGCGCGCTTCTTTGCTGCTTGTTCACCTTGGAGAAGTCAAAGGATCCAGGGTGTTTTCAAGTATGTAAAGGAGTGTTTTCTTATGTCCGATTTCAACAACACCGGCGCCATCCCCACTGCCCGCTCCCAGGTGACTGTCAAAACCGTCACCTCCCTGGCCATGCTCACCGCCCTGACCTACGTCGCCATGCTGCTGAGCAAGCTGCTGCCCCAGGTTTCCGGCTTCCTTCAGATGGATGTGAAGGACACCGTGGTCTGCATCGGCGGCTTCCTCTTCGGGCCCCTCTCCGCCGCCGTCATCTCCATCGTGGTGGCCCTGGTGGAGATGTTCACCGTCAGCGACACCGGCCCCATCGGCCTTGTCATGAATGTGCTGGCTACCTGCGCCTTCTGCTGCACCGCCTCCTTTGTCTACAAAAAAATGTGCACCCGGAAGGGCGCGGTGCTGGGTCTGGCCCTGGGCACCGTGGTGCTGACGGTGGTCATGGTTCTCTGGAACTACCTGATCACCCCTCTCTACATGGGCATTCCCCGGGAAACCGTGGCCGGAATGCTGCCCACCGTGTTCCTCCCCTTCAATCTGGTGAAGGGCGGGCTGAACATGGCCCTGATCCTGCTCCTCTACAAGCCCGTGGTCACTGCCCTGCGGAAGGCCCGGCTGGCTCCCGAGCGGGAGGGCATGGCCTCCGGCGGCGACCGCTTCGACGCGGGCTTCCTGCTGTTCTCCCTGGCACTGCTTGCCACTTTCGTTCTGCTGGTGCTGGTGCTGGCGGGAAAAATCTGAGCCGCAAACCTCTCATAGTCCCTTGAATCCCAGGGCGGAGCCTGACGGTTCCGCCCTGTTTTCCTGCCGCAACGGCCCAGGAAATAGCAAAAATTCCCAAATATTTCCGAAACTTGTGACAATCGCAACTTGCATTATTTGGAAAACTTTGCTATCATGGTAGAATTAAGCAGAAGGGAGGCGCATCGTTTTGGTCATACACGAATCCGCGGAAGACTATCTGGAGTCCATCCTCATCATCCAGGAGCAGTCCGGCCAGGTCCGGTCCATCGACGTGGTGAACAAATTGGGATACTCCAAGCCCAGCGTCAGCATCGCCATGAAAAAGCTGCGGGAAAGCGGTTATATCGTCATGGCCGGGGATGGAAGCATCACCCTGACCGCCACCGGCATGGAAATCGCCAGCCGCATCTACCGCCGCCACAAGACCATCACCAAGCTCTTTGAGCTGATGGGCGTCTCCCCGGAACAGGCCGCGGCGGACGCCTGCAAGGTGGAGCACGACCTCAGCGAGGAAACCTTCGGGCGCATCTGCGCCTATGTGGAGGACGGCCCCGCCGGCCGCGGTCTCTGACCACAGCCGGCGGCAAGCCCCCGGACGGGCAGGAAGTTTCCGGCGTTTTGTCTAAAAAGACGCGGGAAAGTTCTCTGTTTGGGGGCTTGCATTTTTGCGGGCATTCCGCTATAATAAGAGGCAATAAGCAAGGATAGATGGCTGCAACGGAGTGCCGCGCGCACGGGCCCGCACCTGTCTCTCCGTGCGAGCCGATGGGTGTTTCAAGTCCGAGTGGATTTGGGGCGCCTTTCTTTTTTACCCAAAATCCAATTCTTGAGGAGGACTCTTACTATGATCTTACTGGCAAACGGCAGGCTCATCACCCGGGACCCCGGCGGCACGGGCTACCTGCCCGACGGCGGCGTGGTCACAGACGGCGGGAAGATCGTCGAGGTGGGCGAAACCGCCGCCCTGAAGGCGAAGTATCCCCAGGCGGAGTTTGTGGACGCCAGGGGCGGGGTCATCATGCCCGGCCTCATCAACGCCCATACCCACATTTACTCCGCCCTGGCCCGGGGCCTCTCCATCAACGGCTACGCTCCCACCAACTTCTACGAGGTGCTGGACGGCCAGTGGTGGTACATCGACCGCCACCTGGATCTGGCGGCCACCCGGGCCAGCGCCCAGGCCCTGGTGATGGACTCCATCAAGCAGGGCATCACCACCATCTTTGACCACCATGCCTCCTTCTGCGAGATTCCCGGCTCCCTCATGGAAATTGCCAAGGTCACGGAGTCCATGGGCATGCGGGCCTGCCTCTGCTATGAGGTCAGCGACCGGGACGGGGAGGAGAAGGCCGTCCAGTCCGTCCAGGAGAACAAGGATTTCATCGACTACTGCGAAAGCCATCCCTCCGACATGCTCAAGGCCATGTTCGGCGGCCACGCCCTCTTCACCATCTCCGACAAGACCTTTGACCGGATGACCGCCGCCAACGCCGGACGGGCGGGCTACCACATTCACGTCTCCGAGGGCATGAACGACGTGTACGACTCTCTCCAGAACTACGGCCGCCGCCCGGTCCAGCGGCTCCAGGACCACGGGATTCTCGGCCCCAAGACCATCCTGGGGCACTGCATCCATGTGAACACGGCGGAAATGGACATCATCAAAGAAACGGATACCATGTGCGTCAACAACCCGGAAAGCAATATGGGCAACGCCGTGGGCTGCTCCCCGGTGCTCCAGCTCTACAAGAAGGGCATCCTGGTGGGCCTGGGCACCGACGCCTATACCAACGACATGCTGGAGAGCATCAAGGCCGCCCTGACCATCCAGAGGCACAATGCCTGCCTCCCCGGCGTGGGCTGGTGCGAGGTGACGGACATGCTCTTCAAGAACAACGCCAAGATGGCCCGGCGGGCCGGATTCCCGGAGACGGGGGTGCTGAAGGCCGGGGCGGCGGCGGACGTGATTGTCATGGACTACAAGCCCTTCACGCCGTTTTCCGACGCCAACATCGACGGGCACATGCTCTTCGGCATGACGGGCCGCCAGTGCCAGACGACCATGATCAACGGCAGAATTTTGATGAAAGACCGTCAGCTGACGGAGATCGACGAAGAGGCCGTCAATGCGCAGATTCTGGAGGTTTCCAAGAAGCTGTGGGGTACACTGAACCACTGCGAATATTAAAAAAGAACACTGGAAGCCCCGCGTCTCACCTTCGATAGAACGGCGTTCCCGGAAAAGGGGCGGACACGCAGGTCCGCCCCTGCGGAGCCGCCATCCGATTCACCCGCCGAACCAGCGGCAGCGAACAGAGCCGCCGGTCCATTCGATCACCGCCAAACCCCCGCCCGCACCACGCCGCGGGCAGAGACTTGCGCAGCAAACCGTCTGCCCCCCCTTCCGCGCCCCCGTTTTCTCTCTTCCACCGTGCACGGCGCATTCTCTCTTT
>CAJTZL010000038.1 GCA_910583695.1 uncultured Oscillibacter sp. | reverse complement strand
CTGGACATCGCGGACAAGGAGTTCATCGTCCTGGTCGGCCCCTCCGGCTGCGGCAAGTCCACCACCCTGCGCATGGTAGCCGGTCTGGAGGAGATCAGCGAGGGTGAGCTGTACATCGACGGCCAGCTCATGAATGACGTGGAGCCCAAAAACCGGGACATCGCCATGGTCTTCCAGAGCTACGCCCTCTATCCCCACATGACGGTGTATGAGAACATGGCCTTCCCCCTGAAACTCCGGAAAGTCGCCAAGGAGGAGATCGACCGGCGCGTCAAGGAGGCTGCGGAGATTCTGGACATCACCCAGTACTTGGACCGCAAGCCCAAGGCCCTTTCCGGCGGCCAGCGCCAGCGCGTCGCCATCGGCCGCGCCATTGTCCGGGAGCCCAAGGTGCTGCTGATGGACGAACCCCTCTCCAACCTGGACGCCAAGCTCCGCAACCAGATGCGGGCGGAGATCATCAAGCTCCGGCAGAAAATCAACACCACCTTCATGTACGTCACCCACGACCAGACCGAGGCCATGACCCTGGGCGACCGGATCGTTATCATGAAGGACGGCTTCATTCAGCAGATCGGCACCCCCCAGCAGGTCTTTGACCATCCCGCCAACCTCTTCGTGGCCGGGTTCATCGGCACGCCGCAGATGAACTTCTTCGACGCCAAGCTCCTGAAAGAGGACGGTAAATACAGCGTCTCCGTGGGCGGCATGAAGGTTGAGCTCTCCGACGTGAAGCAGAAGGCCCTGGCGGCCAAGAACGTGGGCTCTCAGGCCATCACTCTGGGCGTCCGTCCCAGCCACATCACTCTGGGCGACGGGGCCAACACCCTGACGGCCACAGTGGATGTCAGCGAAATGATGGGCAGTGAGGTCCACCTCCACGCCAACGCCGAAGGCCGGGACGTGGTGGTTATTGTGCCCACCCTGGACCTCTCCAGCGTCAGCTTTGCCCCCGGCGCCGCCATTCACCTCAGCTTTGACGGCAACGTGTGCCACATCTTCGACAGCGAAGGCAAAAACCTGGAGTTCTAAGCCTTTCCATGGATTTCAAAAGCCGGTGCGGAACCAATCCGCACCGGCTTTTTCCTTCCTGCCCGGAGCTTTTTTTGCAAAAAGGTTGATTTTCCCAGCCGTTTCCTGTAAACTGAATGCCAGTCCCAAGATTCTGACAACAGGAGGCGCTCTATGAAGCAGCTGTTTCTTCTGGCCGCCGTAATCTGCTTCGGCATGGCCATCCTCAAATTCTGCTCCGCCCGGATGAACCGCTCCGGCTCCTCCAGCGGTTCCCAGTCCGCACAAAAGGCCTGGGCCACCATCACCGCCCAAGAGGCCCGGGAGCGGCTGGACGCCAGTGAGGACGTGATTCTCCTGGACGTACGGACCCAGGAGGAGTTTGACGGGGGCCACATTCCCGGCGCGGTGTGCTTTCCCAATGAGGACATCCTGCCGGAGTTTCCGCTCCCCTTTGAGAAGGACGCGGAGATTCTGGTGTACTGCCGCTCCGGCCGCCGCAGTGCGGAGGCTGCGGAGAAGCTGGCGGAAATGGGCTGTACCAATGTGGCCGACTTCGGCGGCATCCTGAACTGGCCCTATGAAACCACCACCGATTGACCGAGAAGAGCCGCGCCTCCGGCGCGGCTCTTCTTTCGGGTTCAGTCCTCCGGCACGGCGTAGATGCCGTAGACAAAGCAATTGTTGTCAACAAAGTAACGGTTGTCCGGCTCCTCCAGGCTGATCGGCTCCGGCAAAACCGTGATGGAGTTGTCCTCCGCAAACTCCACCTTCAAGGCGCCGCTGTGGAGGCGGTAAGTCTGGGCCCTCTCCGTACCGTCGGGGGAAATCACGGTCACGGTCAGCGTTCCGCCCTCGAAGTAGTCCGCGTCCATCCGAGCCTCGGTGGATATGCCCAGGCCGGTGTTGACAGCTATATCCTCCGGCGGGACCCAGAAGCCGTAGCAGGCCTCCGGGTCGTAGTCCTCCTGAACGCTCTGGCCCAGGGCCGTCATCTCCGGCATGTACCAGGTCCCGTCATCCCGCTGGCTGATGGCGGCGGGGACCAGACTGCCCTCGGCCATAGCTTGGCGGTATCCCGCCATCTGTTCCTTCGTCAGGTCATCCCGGATTTGATAGCGGTACAGCCCGCCCCGGTCGATGGTGAGGCGCACCTGGGCGATGTTCTCCCCGGCAATCTGAAAGAGGCAGCCGGTGAAATCTCCGAAGTCCATGGTGGTGCACCCTTCCCCCACGGCAAAGGCAAGACTGCCGTCCGGCGACGGACCGTAAGCGGCCTCGGTCATGGCGGCATAGGCCGTCAGTCCGAAGGTGGGGACCAGCACCTGGGCCGGGGTCCCCGCATCGGCCGGGCCCGCGTTTCCGGCTGGGCCGGAGACCCCAGGCTCCACGGTAGGCGCGGGCTGGAGGGAGAAGCCCCCCAGCACCAGCACCAGGGCACAGACGGCGCAGACCGCCGTCCGCAGGAAGGGCCGCCCCCAGCCCCGCCTCTCCCAACGGGAGGACGCCGCCGCTTCCGCCGCCCGGCGTCGGGCCTCGAAGAGCACCCGCTCATTCAGCCCAGCGGGCGTATGGATGGCTTCCGTCAGCTTCTGATACCGATTCTTCATCGTCAAAACCTCCCAATACTGTTCTCAATTCCGCCCTGGCCCGGCGGAGGCGGCTTCGCACCGTCGCCGCCGGAATGCCCAGCAGAGCCCCAATCTCACCGCTTTCATAGCCCTCGCCGTAGAAGAGGTGCACCGCCGTCCGCAGCTTTTCCGGCAGACGGGCCACCGCGTCCCACAGCTCCGCCGCCGTCTCGTCCACCGGTCCGGAGAGATCCGGCACCTCCTCCAGCGGCAGCATTCCCCGCCGCCGCCGGAGTCGCCCCAGGTCGGCACAGCGGTTCAAAGCCGTCCGAATCAGCCAAGCCTTCAGACGCTCCCTGTCCCAGGGGCCGGAACGCTGCTCCAACAGGCGGAGGAACACGTCCTGATAGACATCCTCCGCGTCGGCGGCGTTCTGGAGGCGGCACAGGGCCAGGCGGTAGACCGTGTCGCCGTACGTGTGCATGGCATTGCTCAATTCCTGTTCCGTCATGGCAACGCCTCCTTTCCTTTGTTCGAAAAGCGCTTTTCACTGATAACACGTTTGGGGAGGCCCTTCTGTTCACTCCGGGAAATATTTTTTCAAAAAAAGGCGGACGCACTGCGTCCGTCTTTTTCGTCTCTTGCTCCCGCCGTCTTACACGTTAAAGCGGAAGTAAACCATATCGCCGTCCTGGACCACATACTCCTTGCCCTCGCTGCGGAGCAGGCCTTTTTCCTTGGCGGCGGCGACACTGCCGCATTTCATCATATCCTCATAGGCAATGACCTCCGCCCGGATGAAGCCCCGCTCAATGTCCGTGTGAATCTTCCCGGCAGCCTGAGGGGCCTTGGTGCCCCGCTTGATGGTCCAGGCCCGGCACTCGTCCTTGCCGTAGGTCAGGAAGGAAATGAGGCCCAGCAGCGTATAGGAGCACTTGATAAGCCGGTCCAGGCCGGACTCCTCCACGCCCAGCTCCTCCAGGAACATCTGGCGCTCCTCTCCCTCCAGCTCCGCCACGTCCTGCTCCAGCTTCGCGCAGATGGGGAGCACCTGGGCGCCCTCCGCCTCGGCCACCTCGCGGACCTGCTGGAAATAGCGGCTTCCCTCCAGATTCGCAAAGCCCTCCTCATCGGTGTTGGCGGCGTAGATAATGGGCTTGAGGGTCAAAAGATCGGAAGTCGCCACCAGAGCCTTGTCCTCGTCGGAGCACGGGAAGGTCCGGGCGGACTTTCCGGCGTCCAGATGCCTGGCCAGAGCCTGGAACACCTCCACCTCATGGAGGAACTTCTTGTCCCCCTTGGCAGCCTTCTGCGCTTTCTCCACCCGGCGGTTCACCATCTCCAGATCCGCCATAATCAGCTCCAGGTCAATGGCCTCCATGTCGCCCAGGGGGTCCACCGGCACGTTGGTTCCGGCGTCCGCCACCACATGCATGATGTTCTCGTCGTCAAAGCAGCGGACCACATGGATGATGGCGTCGGTCTCCCGGATGTTGGCCAGGAACTTATTCCCCAGGCCCGCGCCTTTGCTGGCGCCCTTCACCAGACCGGCAATGTCTACGAACTCAATAACCGCCGGGGTCTTTTTATCCGGCTCGTACATCTCCGCCAGCTTGTCCAGCCGCTCGTCGGGAACGGCTACCATGCCCACATTGGGGTCGATGGTGCAGAAGGGATAGTTGGCGCTTTCTGCGCCGGCGTTGGTAATGGCGTTGAACAGAGTGGACTTTCCCACGTTGGGGAGTCCGACGATTCCTAATTTCATTGTGCTTTACAACTCCTTTATTTTCAAGGGCTTCGGGGCCCGCCGCAGCCGTGCGCCGAAGGCTTGCCGTCTTTTTGAGGCAGATTTCTTTGCCATTGGATTGATTATAGCACAGGACTCCCCGTTTCTCAAGACCCATTCGCTTTCCGGCGTTTCCGGCGGCCGGCCATTCGCCGTTCCCCGAACCGCAGTGCGGACTGCCCGTTCCATTCACTTCGGCCTCTTCGCCCTGCCCGCGCTCTTTCGCCGCTTCTCCAGAATCAGCTGAAGCCGCTTTGCCTCCCACTCCTCCTCCTGCCGCTTTTTCTCTGCAAACTCCCGCATCATCGCCTCATGCCGGGGACTTGCCCGCTTCTCCCAGTCCCGCTCCTCACTATCCCATCGCCGGAGCTCCGCCTGATACAGCTCCCGGTTGGCGGGGTCCAATTCCACCAAACGTTTCAAATCCTTCATAGCCCGGTGGTGCTTCGAGTAGTCCGCCAGCGCCGCCCGGGCGCGAAGCAGACAGACGTCCGTAGGCTTTTCATAGCTGCCATACAGCGGTTCATAGGTGGCTTGGGACAAAAATCCCCAGCCATCCTTCCCCAGCCAAACGACACAGAAGGCCGCCAGCACCGCCAACCGCCGGCAGAGAAGATCGCTCTCCGGAATCCCCACCGTCCATCGGTGCGTCTGTACCGCTTCCACGATCTCCGGCGGCGTCTTCCGCTCAAAGCCGAAATCCCGGACGCCCTCCTCTTTCAGCAGATTCCGGATATACTCCGGGGACAGGGCGGTGGGCAGCCTGTCCAGTATCGGGGACGCCGGAGGGCCGTCTCCGGGAAGCGGCGGAAGATTCTGCTCCAAAATTTCCCCAAGCGCCGGGAACCGGGAAACCGGCGACAGGACCAGCGCCTTGCTCAGGCCGTCGAAGGCCCAGGGAAAGCCCAGCCGGTCCATGAAGTCCGCCATCTGCCAGCAGTCGCCGTAGGGAAACTGGTCGCCGGAGCAGGCGGTCTCCTCCAGCGCCGCTTCATCCAGATCGGACCAGTGAACCAGATACCGTCCTATCCGCTCCATGTCCCAGGTGGGAAACCACCCTGCCAGCGCCTTGGGATTCCCGGACAGGCGCTGCTTCTCCGCCGGGCTGATGGGTCCCAAGGCGCCCGGGCGGGCGCTGAAATGGTCCTCCTCCCGGCCGGCGTAGAAATCATAGCCCCAATAGTCCCCGTCATAAACGTACAGCAGCATCACAGGATTCTCGGAGAAGTCGGACAGCGCCTTTGCCAGCGTGTCAAAGCCCAGGCAGTCCCCCTCTATCAAAACCTGAACGCCCTCATAGCTCCGCGCATACCGGCACGCTTTCAGATTGATCTGAAAGGCCGGATTTTGGGCCGCCTTCTCCACCGCCGCCCGGGCATCAGACTCCTCACAGCCGGGAAACAGGGCGGTTTGCAGAAATACTCCCATAAGATGGCTCCTTCTTTAAAGATGCTCTTCCAGTCAATTTCGAATGCAGAGCTCCTGCGGCCTTCACGGTTCGCTCCGGCTCCCGGAGGGCCCTGAAACGCCGGTTCCCTCCCAGGCGGCATGCCTCCTGGCGGCCCGCCCTCCCCTTCCCGGCGGCGTGCTCCGCCGGCTCATTCCGGCAGGGCAGGCGTTTTCACCTGCTCCGCTACTCCCCCAGCTGCTCCAGCACCGGCATGGTCAGGCCGAAGATTTCCTCCAGCTCCTTCAAAAGCGGCAGGTATTCCCCGTCTATCTCTTCCGGCAGTCCGGTGATCTCCCGGAGAAGGTAATAACCCTCCCACATGCTCTCGGCATACAGCACGGCATTCCGTCTCCGGCCGTTCTCTTCGTAGACCGTCAGCATGCAGGCCGCGTCCAGGTCCTCCCGGTAGGACTGGTCGTCCACGCCGTCCTCATAGACCTGTCCCGTGGAGGACAGAACCTCCTGCCGGGCCTCCACCACCTCCTTGGCGTTCTCCCCCGGCAGGATGGAGGCGTAAACCCGGAGCCCATGGGCCTCCGTGCGGATGGCCCGGCCGTCGGCGGCATAGATGGGCGTATCGCTGTAAGGGACGTAGACATCCACAAAGGCCTCGTGCCCGAAGTGGTCCGTCTTGATGTAGGCCGCCGCCATGTAGGCGCAGTTCCGAATCTTCGACAGGTGAATCTTCGTCTGGTAGTTCTCCTCCGTCACCTCCGGCCCCTCGAAACGGATGGTTTGCAGAGTGTACATCAAATTCGCCAGGACCTCCTCCGGGGACTGGTCCGCCTGGGTGTGCTCCGCCTCCAGGGTGAAGAGGGCCCCGGTATCGGAGAGGGCGGCGGCGGTGTGGTGGATGGTTCCGTCGGTCCGGTACACGGACACGATGTTATATCTGGACGTTTCGCCCAGCGGGGCCAGCAGGTCCTCGCCGGAGTACACCGCCTGGAAGCGGTCATAGAGCGGGTCATCCGTCCGGCTGGTCAGGGTATCCCAGGCGTCCGCCTCGTCCACGCCGTACTGGGTATAGACCCGGTAGGAGGTTCCCGTTTTGCCGTCCAGGAAGCGGCGGCGGCTGTACTGAAATTCCCCGTCCACCCGGAAGCGGATCTCCGAGATCACAAATTCCGTATAAGTCTCCGGTACCCGGACAGGGACATCCGGGAGGGCCGCTTCCGCCTGCCCTGGGCCGGAAAGCGGCTCAGGCGCGGCCTCTCCGCTTTGAAGCGCATGCCACCGGGCAAAGCCAACGCTCCCGCTCAAAAAGACCACCGTCAGCGCCAGCGCCGCCAGCCCAGGAAGCCAACGGCAAGGTACCGGCCCCCGGGCCCGCTCCATCCCCATGGCGGGGGTGAAATCCGGGTAGCCCTTGGGGATCCTCAGCTTTTTCCGCGTTCCCTCCTCCTGTTCATAGGAAACCGTCCAGCTCCAGCGGTCCTCCTTCTCCGCCCGGATGTCCCGGAGCTCCGTAACGGCCCCGGAGCGGCAGACGGAGAAATCCCCCTCCAGAATGTTCTCCAGCTCCCAGAGGACATCGTCCCGGATGACCGCCTGCCGCGCCGGGGGCAGGATCTCCCAGTCTCCCACCCGGCAGAATTTCATCAGGTTCACCCGCCAGAGCCGCGTCCCCGTCCGAACAAAGAGGATGGGAAAGGCGTTGCACTGCCGGGTGATGGTCAGGGTGATCCACAGCAGGGGAATGCAGCTGAGGGCGCAGCCCGCAATCATCCCGGCCTCCAGATCTGCCTGGAAGCGCTCTTCCAGCATAAGTGTCAGGGTCAGGAGGGCCACCAGCAGCACCATCAGCACCATGACAAATCCGCCGGCACTGATTCGAAGAGGCTTCATCCAGACCTTTTGGAAGGTGTAAAAGGTCCCCTGGAGCTCCGGCTTCTCTTCCTCTGCTTCCGGCTCCCCGCCCAGCAGCACCTCATCCAACACCGCCCTGCGCCGCGCCTCCGCCCTGGGCTTCCAGCAGCTCCGCACCAGAATCAAAAAGCTGCCGCCCAATGTGAAGAGATATAACAGCAGCAGCTGGCTGTCGTACCAGGACCGAATCTCCTGAACCTCCGGCAGCTCCTCAAAGCACCCGAGGACCTCCAAAAAGTCCATCCCCTGCACGGCCTCCACGGTCTCCAGAATCTCAATGGTACAGTTGATTTGATTGGCAAGCGCACACATCACGGCCATAAGCGCCAGGGAGACCGCCACGCCCTTTTTACTCAGTCGTCCGGCAAGCTGAATATAGCCCTGGAGGGTGAAGGCCGCCATTGCCACGCCGCCAATCAGAGAAAAGGTGCTCGACACTTGGTTCTCCAGCACAATACAGACACTTCCCAGGATGGACCCCAGCAGCGCGCCGAGGACCCCCAGAACTACCCGTTCCTTCGCTTTCATGTCTCCCCCTCCCGATTCTGCCGGCGGCCCAGGTCCTCCATGACGGACACCGTGATGCCGCAGACCGTCTCCATCTCCTGGAAGACCGCCCTGTACTCCCCGTCCATCTCTTCGGGCAGGCAGGTCAGCTCCTTGAAGAGGTAACAGCCCTCCCACTTCTCCATGGCCACCAGCGCCGTCACCCGGGTTCGGCCCCCGTCGTAGTAAACGGCCACCCGGCAGGCGTTGTTGCCCTCCTCGTTGTAGGCGTCCTCCAGGAAGTTCCGCTCGTCATACTGCCGCCCCGCGGCTTTCAGGTCCTCGTAGATCTCCCGCACCACATCCAGGGCGGTCCCCTCATTGGGAACCACGGCGGCGGAGACCCGGAGGCCGTGGACCTTGGTCATCATGGAGATTCCATCATCAAAATACCGCACCTCTCCGCCGCAGGGCAGGAAGGTGTCTAAGAACGCGTCATAGGGGAACAGTCCCTCCGGGGCCTTGAAAAACGCCTGCCCGCAGTAGCTGAAGCCCATGCTCACCGCCGGGCGCAGCTGGTCCTGATAGTTCTCCTCCGTGATGGCCGGGCCGGTAAACTGGAGATTTTCCAGCATGTACCGCATCGTCCCCCGGGCGGTCTCCTCCCCGATCTCGTCCCCGTGGGCACAGCTGAGAATCAGCATGGTCCCCCGCTCCGACAGGGCCGCGCCGGTGTGAGAAAGCCGCCCGTCCGGGAGGCGGACGGTCCCCAGGTTGTACTGATAGGCCACGCCGTTTTCCCCCAGCCGCCAGAGGAAGTCCTCTCCCTCCGGCCTCAGCCAGCGGACATCCCCGCCCTCCGTCTCCGGCAGAGCCAGCCGGGCGGCGTCCTCTCCCACGCCGAAGCGCAGTTCGATGCCGTAATCCACCCCGTGCTCCTGGTCTTGGAACCCGCTGGTGCTGGCCTGGAAGGCGTCGTCGGTCCGCAGGGTCAGGCCGTTTAATATGTAGTCTCCAATGACCTCCGGTACGACGGCCTCTGTGGAGGCGGGGCCTGTCTTCTCAGGTTCCGCCGCTTCCACCGGCAGCTTCGGCGGCGGGGCATCGGGGCGGCGCTGCTCCTGGACGCCCAGGAACAGTCCCGCCCCAAGGCACACAGCGGTAATCAGGACCGTGACGGCGGGGTTCAGCCAACGGATGGGCGGCGCGGACCGGGCCTGTTCCGCCTCCCCAGGGACCGGGGTGAAGCCGGGACAGACCTTGGGGATGACATGCTGAACGCCCCGGCAGTCGGACACCACCCACTCCCAGGGGGACTGCCGGACCAGCGCGGGCCTTTCGATCCGGCCGTTCTCCAGCTTTCCCTCCGCAATCATGGCCGCCACCGTGGACCGGAGGGCCGCCCGGCGGACCTGGGGCAGCAGGTCCCATACCCGGACCAGCCAGGCCAGGGAAACTCCAAGCTCCAGGTCAAAGACCCAGTTTAAGGGCACCGCCCAAAGCTCGTGTCCCCGCCGGACGAAGAGCCGGTTCACCCTGGCGCAGAGCCGCGCCGAAGGCCCCTGGAGGGAGACGATCAGCAGAAAGCTGAATCCCACCCCCACCGCGGCCCGGGACCAGAGGTCCTCCCGCCCTGTCAGACGGTCCATCCAAAGGCAGAGGAACAGCACCGCCAGCCAGATTCCCTGAGAGAACCTCCGCACCAGGAGGTGCGGACGTATCCAGGACGGCTCCGGAAAAAAGAACTCCATCTCCGGCGGCACCGGATTTTGTTTCAGCCGGACCGGCTGGAGGGCCCGCATCAGCACGGCCCTCTCCCGTCCGGCGAGGCAAAGCAGCATCCCCCAGGCAGTCAACGCCGCCGCCAGCAGCGCCGCCAATCGAATCCAATACCAGCGGGGCAGGGCCTCCAGGCTGAGGAAGGCCCGCCAGACCCCCGCCGGGTCTCCCGGCGCGGTCTCCAGTGCGAAGCAGAGCTGATGGCCCAGGCAGTTGAAAAGGAGCACCCAGGGCAGGGCCGTCAGGCACACCTTCCACCCCCTCCTCCCGGAGGTCAGCATCCCGCCCCGCACGGCAAGCAGAGTGGTCGCAGCCCCGCAGAGCACCATCGGAATGTCGCCCAGCCGCATCACTGCCGGCAGGCAGTCCGCCCCCAGTGCCGCGCCCAGAAGGGCCCCCGGCACGGCAAGGGCCGTGCGGTTGGATAAGCGGCTTTGTTCCCATTCCAGTTCCATGACGGACACCTCCTGTTGGTGTGTGTTCTGTCGGACTCAGCTTACTATATTTTGCGAACGCGGACAAGATCGGGCGGGCTGACCGGAGCACAAAATATGCGCCGTTTCTCCCGTTATATCATCGTATCCACGCCCTGCTGATAGCCGTCCAAAATGCCGGTGTCAAAGGGTTTCCCCCAGTCCCAGTCCGGGTCGTGCCGGTGGACGAACTCCCCCAGCCGGGCGGCCTCATCATGGAAGATTTCATTCAGCGTCCACGATGCGCTGAGCCGTTTTTCCGGCGGCAGAGACATGGCGTAATCCCGGATGACCTTGCTGATGTCCTCTCCGTCGCTGACCCCATAGCCCTTTTTCATGTGGTCGAAGGCAATCTGCTTGACCTGCCGTGCCACTCCCTCGTCCACCGGAACGATGTTCCGCCAGCCCTCGGCGTCGTTCAAACTCATGCCGGGGGTGCCATAGGGGTTGACATGAGGCTTCCCCTGTCGCTGCCGGCTCAGCTCCCCAATCCGCTGCTGCTGTTGACTTTTTACCAGTTCCGTGATCGTCATACAGAAACCTCCTATTCAAATATGCAAACATTTTTCACATCCGCTTTGGGCCGCCCCTTCCTGGGGCGGCGCCTTTCCGGTTCCTTGAAGCCTCTTCAAAGCGGTTCCTTCGTCACTCCATACCGTCCACCAGCTCCGCCCGCAGCGCCTCATAGGGCCGGGGCTTTCCGGGTTTCTCCCAGGCGTACTCCCCTATGGGGCTCGTGACCCGCTCTGGCTGGTTCAGGTTCGCCAGCAGCAGGTCCAGGGCGTTCCGCAGAGCGGGCAGGTCGTGAATGAGGTAAGCGGGGGTGACGCTGCCCAGGAAGGTATCCTTGGGGTACTTCTTCCCCTCCACATCCAGGTAGGTCCAACAGTCCGCCACGTGGAACTCCGCCGTCTTCTTGTCCTCCCGGACCCAGGCCAGGAGGAAGCGCCCGCCGTCCCGCCGGAGGACGATGTGCCGCCGCGCATCCCGCCGCTTCCCCCAGGTGAGGCGGAGCGTCGGGCCGCCGCCCGCCAGGAAGTCCGCCACGAGCCGCTGGACCTTGGGTCGGTTCCCCTCCGTCACCTCCAGGGTCTCCGTGCTCCCCCCGGCGTCCGTCCGGACCGCCAGACTCGGATAGTCCTGGAAGTAGAAGGGCGCACCGGGCCGGTTGCGGGCCCGCTCTGCCGGGAAGCCTCCCAGAAGCTGCTTGTCCAGGTTGTATTTCACCCGCCCGTGATCCACGTTGACGGCATAGCTCCAGAGGCCGCCCGCCAGGAACTTCACGTTGTTGGGCCAGCCGACCTGGGAGAAAATCTTTTCCAGATGCCGCCGGATGGTGAAGAAGTTCCGGTGGAGTACGTCCGGGAACAGGCTGCTCTGCCGGAAGGGCACGGCCTTGGGGACGCTCTTCTCCTTCCCGTAGACCTCCGGCTTTTCCAGCAGGGCGTAGCTCTCCGCGCAGAAGTCGTCGAAGTAAAGGCAGACATACCGGCCGCCGCTCTTCATCAGCACCAGTGACCGCCGGGGCTCGTAGTCCATAGGCGGCTCATCCACCGGGAAGGCGCACTTCCAGGACCACTCCAGCCGCTCCATCCGGCCCGCGGCGAAGGACTCCAGGTACTCCTCCAGCCGCTCCGCCGTCACCTGTTCGCCATGGAGCTCCCTGGGTGTGTTCCAAAGAGGCCGGGGGTCCTCGTCGCGGCAGACCACACTGTGGTCCCACTGGACATAGACCGCCTCCGGCAGAACCTTTAACGCCTCCATGGGAAAGCCCTTGGGGTGCAGCTGGGCATCCAGGAGCTGCCTTGCCAGGGTCCCGGCGGTCTCGGCGTCCTCGATCTCGTGGAACTCTCCCCCCTCCATCAGCTTCTGCCCATAGGGCGTCTGCTGAAACAGGGCCAGCACCCGGTCCCGCTGGAACCAGATGCAGACGTACAGCACCTCCGTGTTCTCGGCGAAGATTTGATAGGGCAGGAAGCTGACCGGCGGCAGGGATCGGACCCATTCCGGTTCCTGATCGTCCTCCATGCCCACCGCATCAGGGACGGGGAGCCCGCACACCTGATCGGCAAGGCAGACGGCGATGAACTCCTGTCCCTCCTCCGGGACGGCGGTGTCCTTCAGGCGGCGGAGGATTTCCGCCCGCACCGCGTCGTACTGGTTGTAGACGGCGGCGGTGACAGGCAGGAGGCGGAGGAAGGTGTCGGAATCCGCGGCCCGCTCCAGCAGCTGCTCCCAGAGGAGGAAGGGGCGGTGCACCGGCACGCCGTTTCGCAGGAAGCTCTGGTAGCGCAGATGGTATTGGACCGTGATCTTGTCCTTCCAGAGCTTCAAGGTCACGGAGACCGGCTCCGGGGTCTCCTCATCCTTCACCCCCAGGAGCTTCCGGCTCCACTCCGGCAGGTAGGGCAGCTCCTGGTTCAAATAGCCCAGCAGAGGCTGTTTCGTCTCCCGGTCCATGGAATGGTAGAAGCCGGTGTTCAGCCAGTGGCGGAAGAAGGGGCGGTTTGTAAGAGTCAGGGTCTCTTTCGGGGTGGGCGCATTGGCGTCCTCCCGGTTCCGGTTCTGAATCATCCGACGGCGGCCGGTAGCTGCCATCAGCTCCGTCAGCTGCTTTGCGCAGGGGGCGTCCGGGTTTCGCCCGTAGTAGTCCAGAATCTCCCGGGCAAAGCATTCCCCGGCCCATTGAACATGGTACTTCATATGCTCTTCGGCAAACTTGCGGTTCAGAAGCGCCTTCTGAAAGTCCGGGCGGCTAAAGAAGGCCTTGACCTCCGCCCCGGCCTGTTCCCAGTCCTCCGGCTTCCCGCTCTCCTCCAGGGTCCGCACCCTCTGGCGGAAGGCCTCAAGCTCCTTGTTCAGCTGCCGGATATCCAGCTCGCCCTCGGCAATGTCGGGGACCTGCTCCAGCACCCGCGCTCGGAGGTCCCCATACAGCAGCTTGGCCCGGCCCATGAGGGCGGTTTTCAGCTCCATCTTCTCCCAAGCCATTTGATAGAGCTCCCTCGGCAGCTTCTCCCGCCGGAAGAAATGGTTAATGAGCCGCATTCCCGCCGGGTGGCGCTCCGGCGGCGCGGGGTTTCTGTCCTGGAAGTTCCCGATCCTATAGAAGTCCAGGATATTCCCCGCCTTTTTCAGCGTCTCTTCGGTCCAGCGGTCCTCCTCCGCCAAGCGGACAAGGGCCCGGTAGTCCGCGATGCTTCGGGAAACCGCCTGCTCCGCGCCCTTGAGGGGCTTCACCGCAGGGCCCCGGGCGGCCAGCTGGAACAAGAACTCCTGTCCCTCGAACTGGGCGTCCTGATCAATGCGGAAGCTGAACTCCGTCCGCTCGTTCCCCGAATCCCAATCCCGGTACACCGCCCGGTCCACGGCAAACCGGTAGGCGGCGCACAGCCAGGTCAAAAACTCCCGAGGAATGGGATATTCCCCCTCCAGCCGGGCTGCTTCCTCCAGCAGCAGCCCCGCAAACCGGCGCTCCCAGGCCACGTCCAGGAAGTCCCCGGAGGTGAAGTAGTCCATCCACGCCTGGGGGTCCTTCCGCCGCTTTCCCGTGTAGAGGTCCCGGAACGCCACTGCCGCCGGATGGTCCGCGAAGGGATTCGGTCCCTCGTCAATGACGGCGGGGCCGTCTGTCAGGGCCCAGCCCTCGTTCTCCGCTTCCGCCGCCTCCGGCCCGGGAGGCAGGGGTTCCTCCCCGCCCTCCGCATAGGCCAGCGCCGCCTGATAGGCCTGCCGCAGTTTGAGAAAGCCCTCCGAGTCCTCCTCCGGATGACAGGCCTTGGCCTTCTCCGCGTAGGCTCGTTTGATGGCGGAGACATCTTTCGTGGCCTCCAAGCCCAATGTGGTCCAACGTTCATCCATACGGTCTTGCCTCCTTATTCCGGCTCATGTACCAGCGCCGCCCGCAGCTCCTCATAGGGCATGCGCACCTCTGCGAACTGCCCCGGCCGGCTCAATACCGGCTCCGTGTTGTCGACGTCGTCCAGCAGCAGGTCGATGCCGTTTCGCAGCCGCTTGGGGTCCTCATGGACGATACAGGCCGGCAGGGCACGGCCCATAAACCACCGGGGTTCCTCCGACGCGTAGGCCAGGGCCCGTCGGTTCCCGTCCTGGAGCCAGAACAGCAGGTACTTTCCCCGGTCCTGCAACAGGACCAGATGCCGCAGCTCCGGGCCGCCCTCCGCCGCCGGGAAGGTCCAGCTGATTCGGACCTCCGCCAGCTTTCCCATCATGAAGTGGACCAGCCCTTCCGCCGCGAGGCCGTAAGTCCCGCTTTTCAGCGCCGTCACCGTCCGCGCTCCGTCCGTTTCCACGGTCTCCAGCTCCGAGGCGAAACGGCTGAGGACAAACTTGCTGAGATTGTAATTCCGCCCCCGGTTCTGGGGCACGCCCCCCAGCTTCTGCTGGGCCATGAGGACCTTGTGCTTGGAATCGTGGCGGCTCACGTCACAGCTCCAGAGCCAACCGCCCGGGCCGCCGCTTTGTATCTGCCCCCAGCCCATCTGACCCAGCACCAAATCCATGTCTCGGAGAAGGTCCCGGGCGCTGTGAAAGATGGAATACTCCGCCAGCTTCCCCATGCCGAAGGGAACATACACGACATCGTTACAGTCCACGGTCTTGTACATCTCCGCATCCGCCAGCAGGGCGTACCAGTTCTCCCCCCGGCCAAAGCTGTTCTCAAAGTAGAGGCAGGCATATTTGTCCCCGTCCCGGCGGAGCACCAGTCTGCCCTCTGCGGTCCATCCCATTTCCAGCCGTTCCAGCTCCCCCTGGGAAAAGCGGTACAGCAGGGTGGAAAGGGCCTCCGCTGTCACCAGAATTTCCGGGGGGATGGGCTCTTCCTCTTTCGGCTGTTCCTCCACGGCCTGCCGCACCTTGGCGATGATCAGCTCCATATCCGGCGGGATTTCCTCGGCCCCTTTCCACTCCTCCAGAAACGCCTCGGCGTTGACCTTGGGCGGCTCCCGGAGGATGTTGATATGGGACAGGCACTCCTCCGTGCCTCCCACGGGGGTGTAAAAGATTTTCGCAGGCAACTCCCGGAGGCGGGAGAGGTCGAAAAATCGGGGATCCGTCAGCTCCGCCAGCCGCCGCCGCGCTGCGTCAAAATCGCTTGCTGCGGTGAAACGGATCGGGGGGAAATCGTTTGCATGATCCGGCGGCCTCTTCACAGAGCTGGGCGCCGCTGTCCAAGTTCCGTCGGGGTCGGAAATCAATTCCTCCTGCATCCGCCGCCCGGAGGCAGTTTGACGGTAGATAGAGATGGACTCCCCGCCCTCCCGCCAAACCGCGGTGTAGAGCTTCCCGCCCCCCTCCATGGACAACTCCAGGGGAAACTGCTTCTCCGGCGGAACCGCCTCTCCGGTCTCCTGGTCCAACGGCAGACAGCACACATGGCCCGCCAGGCACCGGGCAATCAGAGCCCGGTCGTCCCCCGGCACAGGCAGGTAATCCAAACGGCGATAGACCTCCCGGGCCACCTGGTCAAAGTCCCCGTAGGGCGCCGCCGTGATCGGCAGAAGCAACGCAAACCAGTCGCCGCTCTCCCGGGCCGTCTGCTCCCAGGTGAGGCAGGGCCGGTATACCGGCTTCCCGTTCACCCGGTACTCCAGGTGCAGGGGATAGCAGTCGATCTCCACCATGCCCATGGCCGCCGCCATGGTTCGGGGCGTCCCGTCCGCCCGCTCGGTAAACCGGCGGCTCCATCCCTCCTGATAGGGCAGGTATTTTCCCAGGTATTCCAGCAGGGGCGTCCCGCTCTCCGGGTCCTGGGCGGTGTAAAAGGCGGTGTTCAGCCACCAGCGGAAGAAGGGCCGGTAGCATAGACGCACCCACTCGTAATAGGGGATACCCTCCGGGTCCGCCGCGTCGTCCTCCCGGCTCCAGCGCTTGGCCTCGCAGAGCCGAAGATCCCCCTCCAGCCCGGAGATCACCTCCCCCGCCCGGGGGAGCTCCGGGTGCTCCCGGTAGTAGTCCAGCATCCGGCGGACCAGACCCTCGCCCATGCCCTCCCGCCGCCAGGGGGAGAAGGTCAAAAGCTGCTGTTCCAGAAACCGGGGCTCCGGCAGGACCCTCTGCATCTCCGGCGCCCGGAAAAAGACCTCGGACTCCTCCGGCTCCGCCTCCGGGCTCGCCCTCAAGCGCTTCAAATAGGCCTCCAGGTTCCGGTTCAGCTGAAGGAAGTTCACCGGCGCCTGCTCCCCGCCGATTCCCGGCACCCGCCGGACGGCCAGCTCCCGCAGGGGCCCGTAGAGGACCTTGGCCCGGCCCATCACGGCGCTCTTCAGATCAAACCTCTGCCACGCCTCCCGGAACAAAACCTCCGGCAGGTCCTCCCGCCGGAAGAAGTGGAGGAACACCCGGACCCCCGCCGGGTGGCGCTCGCAGTCCGGCGTCACCCGCTGCTCGCACCGCTCCCGGATATAGGCGGAGGAGTAGCGGCCCAGCACCTGCCGGAACGCCTCAACGGCCTCCTGGTCCCAGCGCCCTGCGTCGGCAAGGCGGTTCAGGTGCCGGTAGTCCAGGAAGCTCTGCAAGACGGCGAACTCGTTCCCCTTGGGCTTCTTGGGCACGGGCCCCAGGGCGGCAATCTGAAGGATGTCCCGGATGCCGTCGAAGGTCTGCCCCTCCCCGCCGGAAAACTGGTAGGCCACGTTCAGCCAGGTCAGGCACTCCCTGCCCGGCGTGAAGTCCGGCAGAAGCTCCCGGACCTTTCGCAGGAGCAAGGACGTAAAGCGGGGGTCCCAGGCGGCGTCCAGGAAGGCGCCGGAGGTGACATAATCCATCCACATGGCCGGGTTCTTCCGCTGCTTTCCGGTGTAGAGCTCCAGGAACCCGGCAATGGCCTCGCCGTCCTCAAAGGGGTTGGGGCCCTCGTCCTCCACCTCCCGGAGGTTCCAGCCGGGGTCCTCCGCCTCATCTCTGTCCTCCGGGAGTGAAATTTCGTCCGTTCCGGCCAGGGAGAATCCCGATTTCTCCGGCTCCCCTTCGGCGCAGTTCAATGCCGCCTGATAGGCCTGCCGCAGTCGGAGAAAGCCCTCCGGGTCCTCCTCCGGGTGGCAGGTCCTGGCCCTCTCCGCGTAGGCCCGTTTGATGGCGGAAACGTCCTTGGTGGGTTCCAGGCCCAGAGCGGTCCAAATGGTCTCCATCTCTCAATCCTCCAAATCTCCGTCAAAATCCAACTCGAAATCCTCTTCCTCCAATTCTCCAAACCAGATACCGCCCTCCAGGGGGTCCTCCTCCACGGCGGCCTCCAGCATGTCCAGCTGTTCCTTCACCCGGTCGTAGTCCCGCCTCCGCTGGATGCGGTCGCCGCAATCCATCAGGCTCTTCCAATAGTCAATCAGACTGGCGGCCAGCTCCCGCCCCTGTCCGATGGTCTGGGTGTAGAGCCGCAGAGCCCGCTCCAGCAGCAGCTGGTCCCGCTGGTCCCCCTGAGCCGCCAGCTGGATTTGCCGGATGCGCTCCAAGGCTCGTTCTCTGCCCTCCTCCGTCAGGTGCAGGTTGGGGTTCAGAATCAGCCGCTCCCGGAAGTCCCCGCCGCTGCTCCGGGCGCTGACGTGGAGGATGCCGTCGATGTCATAGGTAAATGTCACCACGGCGGACTGCTCCCCCGCCGGGCCCGGGGGCACCTGGACCTCCACCTCCCCCAGCTTCAGATTTTCCGAGGCGAAGTAGCCCTCCCCCTGATAAATCTCAAACCGCAAGCCCGTCTGATTGTCATTCAGCGTGTAGAACCGCTCCTGATGGCTGGCGGGGAGCATGCTGCTTCTTGGAATCAGCACCGCCATATGAGGGGTCCGGTCGTCCCGGCGGCTGTAGGTGGAAACTCCCAGGGAGAAGGGACACACGTCCGTCATCACCAGATCCTGCAAATCCTCCGCCCGCTCCTTGATGCCCGCGCAGAGGCCCACGCCCAAGGCCACGATCTCATCCGGCGCATCCGCCACATGGGGCCTCCGGCCAAAGAGCTCCTCAAGAAAATCCCCGAACACCGCCAGCTGGGCGGAGCCGCCCACTAAAATCACGTCGTTCAGCCTGCCGCCCCGGCCCCGGTCCTTCATGGCCCGGGTGATGACTGCCCGGACCTTCTGGAACACGGGACCGCAGAGCCGGCGGAGCAGGTCGTTGGTCAAAACGAGGCTGTACCGCGTCTCCCCCTGCTGGAGGGAGATGGACGCCGCCGGGACGCTGGAGAGGGCAATTTTGGCCGTTTCCGCCTGACGGTACAGGGAGGCCCGGAGGGAGGGGGCCAGCCCCTCTTCCAAAAGGCCGTTCTCCCGGCAGAAGTGGGCGGCGATGGCCCGGTCCACGTCGTCCCCGCCCAGGCGGTTGTCTCCGGCGATGGCGGTGATCTCAATGATGTTTTCAAAGCATTCCACGATGCTCACGTCCAGGGTCCCGCCGCCGAAATCCACAATCATCAGCTGGCAGTCTCCGGCCTGGGCGGCATAGCGGTGGTAGAGGGCGGCGGCGGAGGGCTCGTTGATGAGGCGCTTCACATTCAGCCCCGCCAGCTGGGCCGCCAGCTTCGTGGCGCATCTCTGGTCGTCGTTGAAGTAGGCCGGGACGCTGATGACGGCCTCCTCCACCTCCTCACCCAGATACCGCTTCGCGTCCTCCAGCAGCTGCCGGAGCACCAGGGCGGAGAGCTCCTCCGGCTTGAATTTCCGTCCCGCCAGGGTCAGGATCTTTTCCGTGCCCATCCAGATTTTGAAGGAGGCGGCGGTGGCCTCCGGGTGCGTCACCAGCCGCTCCCTGGCCGCCGCGCCCACCAGGACGCTTCCATCCTCCAGCACGCTGACGGCGCTGCTGGTCTTGTACTCCCCCAGCTCGTTGGGAATCCGCTCCGCCCTGCCGTCCCGGTAGACGCAGGCCAGGGAGTTGGTGGTGCCTAAATCGATGCCAATGATTGCCATAGCTCATTCTCCCCTTTTATATAACGCCGGACCGTCCGGTTACTCTTGGAGCAGATACAGCTCCACAAGCAGTCCCTCGATCTCGCCGCGTATCTTTTTGTCCTCCGCCCGGAAAAACTGGCTACATTATAGCCCTCCGGCGGGCTTTCGGCAATCCCGTTTTTTCTGCTTCCGAAAATTCTGCAAACGCACTGCGGAACGGAGGAGCCTGCCGGGGCGGCTGTCACGGCGGCCTGTTCGGGAGTGTTCTCCGGAGCCGGGGCCCGGCGCGGGCGTTTCCGGGGCAGGCGCATCCGCCGGGCCAGCATCGAATAAGCTGGGCTGGAGACTTTTCTCCGGTCTCACCTTCAATTTTTCGTCTGCCATTCGCTCCCTTCTTTGTTTATAATTTAATCTTGTGAATGTCTGAAAAATCTTGCGTTAAGACCATGTTACTGCTTTTTCACCTCCCGGCTATCCACGCAAAAAAGCCGCCCTTTTTTTCATGCCGGACGGCTTTCTGCCTAGTGATAGTTCTGATAAATTTTTTTCGTGGGTACAGGCTCCGAAAAAACTTGACATTACAGTGTCCCTATTAAAGCTCATTCATAAGAATGCCAAGCCCCGTTCTCCCGAGATTTGAACACGCAGGGCGCTGTGCGCGGATGTATCATGTCCGTTTTCCCGAACCGCATCTGTAAAATACACCCGGCTGCCCATCTGCCGGAGCAGCCCGACCGCCTCCGGATGGGGGCAGAGGTCCGTCCGGGTGTTTGAAACGGAAATAACCGTATGGGCGGGACGAAGCATCTGCAGAAGGCGCGGAGACAGAGCGTCTTTGTGCCCATGATGGGGCAGTTTCAAAATATCGCAGGGAGGAAGATCGTGAGATTCCCAGCAGGAGGCGTACATATCTCCGGGGAGCTCAATCCGGCGGTCTTCGTAGCGCAGGCTGAGGCGGAGGCTGGTATTGTTGATGAACTCGTCCAGCTCCTGGAGCTCCCGGCCGTCTGCCGTCCCCGCCAGCGCCGCCGTCCAGATTTCCTCCTGCCGGCTCCTCAGCTCCCCCGATTCCGTGTGCAGCTCCGCAAGGAGTCTGGCGGTGAGCGGAAAGCACGCCTGCCGCTCGTCCCGCAGACAAAGGCGGGTCCCCCGGGCTCGCAGCGTCTCCAAGGCGCCAAGAAAGATATTCAGCGATTGAAGCAGACAGCGGGACCCGGCGGGGAACTCCTCCGGCACCGGGAGACGCCTTCCCCACTCGGCTTCCGGCGGAATGTAATTGGTCCAAAACTCCTTGATTTCCACGGCGGAAGCCACGTTCTCCAGTCCGCCGCAATGATCACGGTGCAGATGAGTCAGCACCAACAGGTCCAGCTCTCGGATTCCCTCCCGGCGGAGATAGTCCGCCGCCGAAATTCGCATGGAGTCGGGACCGCCGTCCCCCACGCTCACATCTCCGCAGTCCACCAGCATGGTGAACGGCGCGTCCATGTCTCTTACTAAAATCGCATCACCGTAGCCGACATTGATAAAATCAAGAAGCAGCATGTCCGCCACCGTCTTTCAAAATGTGGAGCTTGCGGGCATCCAGGCACAGCTTCACCGCTCCGGTCCGGGCGCCAGCCAGATCCACATTGGCGTCGTCAATGACGAACAGTTCCTGACCTACCCGCACCCAATAGCGGATTATCCGCCCCAGGAAGCTGTAATTCTCAATAGCGCCGTCCAGAACCGCACCGCCGGAAATCACCTCGCCGGGGCCCGCCAGATGGATGCACTCCGGACGCACCACCAGGGTGACGGCCTCCCCTGGGCCGGCGTCCACTTCTCCGGGGACCCGCAGCTCCATACCGGAGTAATCAATCACCAGAGTTTTTCCCTCCGCTCGGAGGACCTTGCCTGCCAGGAAGTTCACCGTGCCCACGAAGTCCGCCACAAATCGGTTGACCGGCCGGAAATAAATTTCCCACGGGGAACCGATCTGCTCAATACGGCCGCCTTTCATCACGGCGATGATGTCCGACATGGACAGGGCCTCGTCCTGGTCGTGGGTGACATAGATGGTGGTAATGCCCAGCTTCTGCTGGAGCTGGCGAAGCTCTGTCCGTACCTCCACCCGGAGTTTGGCGTCCAGGTTGCTGAGGGGTTCGTCCAGAAGCAGAATCTCCTGCCCCATGACCAGAGCCCGGGCGAAGGCCACCCGCTGCTGCTGGCCGCCGGACATCTGCTTGGGGAACCGCTTCTCCAGCCCCACCAGATTGAACATCTCCAGCATCTCCGCCACACGCTTGTCCATCTCCTCCTTGGGGGTCTTGTTCAGCTTCAATCCGTAGGAGATGTTCTCGTAAACCGTCATATGAGGAAACAGGGCATATTCCTGGAAAACCAGAGGCGTATTGCGCTTGAAGGGCGGCAGACCGTTCATCCGCTTGCCGTTCACCAGTACGTCGCCCTCCTCCGGCTCGGAGAAGCCCGCCAGCTGACGCATCAGCGTGGTCTTGCCGCAGCCGGAGGGCCCCAGCAGAGTGACGAAGCTGCCCTTGGGAATTTGCAGGGAAACGTGGTCCAGTGCCACGAAATTGTCAAAGCGCTTGACGACGTTTTTAAACTCAATAAAGCAGTCCATAACCGCTCCTCCTTATCACAGTTCCAGTTTGATGCCCTGCTTGCCCAAGACATACTGCGCCAGCCGCAAGACGGAAAATGCAATGGCAATCAGAATCATGGTGAAGGCCGCCGCTTCGCCCCACTGCCCACTCTGAACCAGCACCATGACGGAGATGGTGCCCACGGTGGTGGAGGGAGCGTAGAGGAAGATCACCACGCTCAGACACGTCACCGACCGCAGGAAGGACAGGACGAAGCCCGACAGGAAGGGGGCCTTCAGCAGGGGGATGATGACGTCCTTGAAGGAGCGGAAGCTGTTGGCCCCCAGGTTCAGCGCCGCATCCTCCACCGAATTTCCGATCTGCTGGAGTCCGGCTGTAGCGGCGCTGTAGCAAGTGGGGATGTTCCAGAACAGCAGGGCAAGCACCATAATGGTGGAGGTGCCCGTAAGCTCCAGAGGCTTGCCGTTGAAGGCCATGACGAAGCCGATGCCCAGGAACATGCCGGGGATGGCTCCGGGAAGAATTGCCAGGAAGTCCAGGGCCTTGTTCAGGCCCACCTGCTTTTTCTGAACAATGTAGGCCAGCACCATCGCCAGGAACGCCGCCCCCAGAGAGGAGAGGAGCCCATAGCGAATGGAGTTCCAAATCTGTCGGCCCTTCAAAAAGACGTACTGGATGTTCTCCAGGGTGAAGGACCAGTCGTAGCCCCAGGCCTTGGTAAACGCGCCGTAGCAGAGGGTGCCGTACACCAGGAGGATGAAAAGGGAGATGAGCATGGTCAGGCTGAACAGGCCCCATTTCACCCATTGGGGAACCGGGAAGGGATTCAGGGAGATTTCCTTTCCGGTGATGGTGACGTAAGACCGTTTGCCCACCCAGAAGCGGTTCACCAGGAAGATGGCTATGGCGGGCACCAGCAGGGCCACCGCCAGCACCGAGGCGGTCTTCATATCGTACCAGCCGGAAATCTGCATGTACGCCTCCGTGGGCAGGAGAGCCAGGTCCCCGCCGATCATCATGGGATTGCCGAAGTCCGTCAGGACGTTGATGGCGGCGATGAGGGCGCCTCCGGCGATGCCGGGGCGGCAGAGGGGGAAGAACACATCCCGGAATACCTGCCACCGGGTAGCCCCCATGTTGTAAGCGGCGTACTCCAGATTGGTGGAGATGGAGCGGATCACGCCGTAAATGACGGAGTAGGCGTAGGGAAAAAAGGTGACGGTCTGCACGATCCAGAGGCCCAGCCGCCCGTAAATGTCCACCTGGAGGCCCAGGAGGCCCTTGGTGACAATGCCCTGCACGCCGAAGAGCAGGATATAGCTCAAAGCCACAATGAAGGGCGGCGACACGATGGGCAGCAGGGTCACAAACCGGAAGAGCCCCTTGCAGGGAACGTCCAGCCGGGCAATGACGTAGGCGAAGAGGAAGGCCACCGCCGTGCAGGAAAGCGTGGAGATCAGCGTCATATAGAGGCTGTTCTTCACCGCCTTGAACCAGCGTGCCTTTCCAAAGAGCTGGGCATAGTCCTGCAAGCTGGGGAAGGTGATGACCCGGACCACCGGGTACACCACGAAAAAGCCCACGAACAGGATGATTGCGACGATGGCCAGAAGGAGAAGCGGCTCATTTTTCAAACGCCGCATCTCCTTGGCCGATTCCCGAATGGAGGTCCCGGAGGCCATTTCAAATCACTCCTTCCAGTGAAATAAAGGGGGAGCGCCCGCCTGGGGCAGGCGCTCCCGGTAAATTGGAGTCAAGCGCGGTTGGAGATGATCTCCGCCTCAAACTTCTCCAGAACGGCCTCCTTCATGGAAGCGGCCTGGTTCCGGTCATAGTCCACCAAATCCACCTCGTTCAGGGGCGGCAGACCTGCGGGGGCGGCCACGTCATCCCGGACAGGGTAACGATAAGAGGTGGCAACGCTCAGCTCCTGGGCCTCCTTGGTCAGCAGCCAGTCCATGAAGACCTTGGCGCTTTCGGAGTTGGGACCGCCCTTGATGATGGCGGCTCCGCCGATTTCATAGGCGGTCTGCTTGGGAATAACCAGGGTCAGGGGATAGCCCTCCTGCTGGGTCTTGAAGCTGTCGTGGCCCCAGGCAATGGAGGCGATGAACTCTCCGGTGGCAACGGGGCTGATGACGTCGGCCGCGCCTTTGTAGTAGTGGTGGATATTTTTGTCCAGCTCTTTCAGATAGGTCCACGCGCCCTCCTCGCCCAGGCGGAAAATCTGACAGGCGGTGGCGATGTAAGCGCCGCCGGCGGTGGTGGGATTGGCCCAGACAAATACGTCCTTATACGCGGGGTCCAGCAGGTCGTCCCAGGTCTCCGGCATATTGAGACCCTTGGGGGCCAGCTCCTTGTCGAAACGGTCCTGGTTGACGATGATGCTCAGAACGCCCATGTACCAGCCCTGCCAGAAATGGTTGGGATCGTTGAACCGCTCGTCCAGGCCGTCGTTGTTGGGGGAGTCATACTCCAGGAAGGCTCCGGCCTCGGAGAGAGGGCCGTACAGGTCCACGGAGCCCCCCACCAGGAAATCGGCCTTGGGGTTGTCCATCTCCGCCTGCACCCGGGCCACGGCGTCGCCGCCGCCCAGGGAGATGTATTCGATTTCAATCCCGGTGTCAGCTTTGAATTGGTCGGCAATGGCAATGGTGTTGTCCTCATTCAGAGCAGAGTAAACCACCAGCTTTCCCCCGGAGGCGGAAGAGGAATCTCCGCCGGAGGCGGGCGGGCTGCCGCCGCTGTCCTTGGGTGCGGAATCGCCGCCGCAGGCGGCCAGTGACAGAATCATCAGCAGCGTGAGAGCAAGACTCAAAAACTTCTTCATAGTACCTCTCCTTTTTATAAGTCTGATTTTGATGGGTCCGTGTTCGCGGTTCCTGGTTATACCGTAACATCAAAATTGGTACGTGTCAATTACAATTTGAAAAATAATCGGCACCAATCGAACGATTCAGAAGAAACCCATATTTTTTGCCTCTTGTTTTTATCTATTTTCCACAAAGAATGAGCGCGCGTTTTTTTCTTGTCAAAGCTGTCCATCTATAGTACAATAGAAAAACAGAAGAAGGAGGGGTGCGTGTGCCAACGATTAAAGACATCGCGCGGGAGGCAGGCGTTTCCCACGGCACCGTCTCCAATGTCATCAACGGACGGGGCAACGTTAGCGTGGAGAAAATCCGGATGGTCTGGAAGGCCGCCGAGAAGCTGGGCTATCAGGTCAATACCAGGGCCCAAAGTCTGCGGCAGGGGAAAAGCCGGTCCATTGCGGTGATTCTTCCCGGAATTGAATTTGAACACTGCGCGGCCATGTACGAGGTGATTCAAAGCGAATTTATTCAGTATGGATACTCCGTACAGCTGTATTCCACCCGCTCGCTGGAGGCCATAGAGGAAGAACTGCTTGCCAAGGCGTTGAGTTCCGGAGTCTGCGCGCTGATCACAAGCTCCTGCCTGCCGGACGCCGCGGCTTACTACCGGGAGAAGGCCGCGGACCTGCCCATCGTGTTTTTACAGCGGGAGGGCTCCTGCCTCAGCAATGTGATGCACGCCGGGTTTGACTCCGAGCAGGCCGGCAGAGAGATTGCCCAATATCTCCGGCGCCGCAGAGCGGCAAAGATCGGCGTATTTACCGATGCGGCGTCCCAGCCGGACACGGCTCTGTTTCTTCGGGGCTTCCAGGCGGTCTATCCGCAGGGCGGCGCATCCGTCCATTTTTTGGATTGTTCCAATTATCAGGCCGACCTCCAGGCCTTTGAGTTTTTCAATGCAGATACGACGTTTGACTATATCGTCTGCTCCGACCGGAGGCGGGAAGGAGCGGTGCGGGCGGCCTGCGCCTATGCCGGGCGGTGCCCGATGCCGCAGTTTATCACCATTGTGCCCCGGGCCGCGGCGACAGAGCCGGATGTTCCGGTGTACGAGCTGGATTATAAACGCCTTGCCCATAAAGTAGTGCGTCATTTATTAGGCCATCTGGAGGAAGGAGCTCCGCTGCCGGAAGTATTGAGCATATCCAACAACGGCTTTCGGGGAGATCTTGCGGCCGCGCCCCTGCCGGCCGTCCGAAAACTGCGGATGCTGACGATGGCTTCGCCGTCGACGGCCGCCCTGGCCCGTCTGATGCCGCACCTGGAGAAAAGCACCGGCATCCGCCTGGAGCTGACGGTCCTCCCCGCATTGCGGGACGTATACGATGTGATCCAGTCCGACCTTTACGGGCAGTACGACTTGATCCGCATGGATGTGGCCTGGCAGGACGAACTGGCGGAGAAGGTGTACCGCCCGCTGGAAGAGATCCCCTTTCCCTGGGATGAGCTGTTGTCACAAACCATTCCGGAGCTGCGGAACAATTACTCCACTGTCCACGGGGTCCGGTGCTGTGTACCTTATGATCCCAGCACGCAGCTCCTGTTTTACAGGCGGGATTTGTTTGCAGACCCAACTTACAAACGCATGTATTTCGAGACCTTCCGGGAAGAGCTGGCCCCTCCGGAGACCTTTGCGGATTACAACCGCATTGCCAGTTTCTTCACACGCACCCTGAACCCGGCCTCCCCCATCCAGTACGGTTCTACGGCAGCCATCGGCAATGTGGGCATGAGTCCCAGCGAGTTCATGCCCCGGCTCTTTGAGGAGGGCGGGCGATTATTGAACGGCCTGGGCCAGATCACGCTGGACACGCCGGAAGCCCTGCGGGCCTTGAAAAACTATCAGGAGACCTATCAGTATTCCGACAAAACGGTCTACGACTTTTGGAAAAACGTTTTGGAGGGATTCGCCGACGGCTCCGCCGCCATGACGGTAGTATTTATCAACTACGCCTCTCATATCCTGAATTTAAAAATGTCCAGCATTGCCGGGAAGCTGGGCTTTGCCCCCGTCCCCGGCGGGAGGCCGCTGCTGGGCGGCGGAGTGATCGGCATTACACGGAATTGCTCCGTCCCGGAGACGGCCTGTGCGTTTCTCTCCTGGCTGTATTCCGATCTGGTGGCCCCGGTGTTCACACTGCTGGGCGGCCTGTCTCCCTGCAAATCCGCCTATGGCAACCGGGATATCAACGAAATGTACCCCTGGCTGTCCGCCGCCCGCAAGAGTTTTTCCTCCGCCCAGCGCCGGGGAAACAGCGGATTTTATCAGAACTTCAGCGAACTGCGGCTGGAGGATATTCTTGCCGCGCAGATACAGCGGGCCGTCCTGGGCGTCTGCTCAGCGAAAGAAGCCCTCCGGCGCGCTCAGGCAAGCTGTGAGGAATACTTCCGTCCCTGGGGAGCAGATGGGCAATAGGGCCCTGCACAACATGGAATGTCGCAGCACCCCGTTGGGGAGCGGGCGGTTTTATTATATGGAAAGGGACAGCCGGGCAAGATTGTCCGGCTGTCCCTTTTATTCGCGCGGGACGCCTCAGGCGGATCTATAAGTTTGTCAATCGCATTTGGAAAAATTGCATCCAACCGATATTTACAAGAGCGTCATGGGACCGGGGAGAACCGACTTCCCTCCAGCATTCCCCGGTGGGCTTGCCGCCAAGGGCGCGGCATCTCAGCTCCATCCCTCCCCGCAGCCCGGCGCCGGTCTGCCCAGAAACGGAGCGCCGCCTGTTCATTCCCCGCCGAGCCCAAGGTGCGCACTAATCTCCTTGGGCTCTTCCGGAGCATTTCCCTTTCCCTCCGCGGTTTTTTTGACGCTCTCCGCGTCCACCTTTCCCTCGGTGATGATGTAGGACACCACGGAGGCCACGGACACCACCGCTCCCGCTACGGAACTGATGGTATCTTCGTCCAGCCTGAACACCATCGCCAGGCCGGTGACGACACCCGCTATTGCCGCCCATAACTTGCGGGAGCTCAGCTTGCGTTTCCAGTCGATCTTATCCATAACAATACCATTCCCTTTCATCCCTCATGTCCCCTCATCATGTGCGGCCTGATTAAGGTGCTCCTCTATTCTGTTCATGGCTTCCGTAACCGGACCGTTACAGCCCTGCTCCTTCAGTCCTTTTAAACAGGCCAGCAGCCCGTAGCAGATCAAGGTCTGCTCCCTGCGGATCGCTTTCAGCTCCTCGTTCTGCCTTCGGCTCCGCTGAACAAACTTGAAGCACCAGAGAATCACACCGCCAATGATGCCCAATGCGGACAAAAGCTCCGCCAGCAAAATCAGCGTATCTGCGGTAATCGTCACTTCCATGCCCGGCCCTCCCCTCCGGCGCCCAAGCTGGGTATCCAGCCCGGCTGGACCTATGAGATACTCCCTGACACCGCCCGCTTGGGGCGGAAACAGAGCTGCGCGGCAGAAAATCCCGCCGCTTCATCTTATGCGATCAAGGCCGGCCCGTGACGCCGGAACCCGGCGCCCGACAGGCGCATAGGATGCCCTGGGCACTTCGCCGGGGAGGGCCTTCTGCTCCATGCGGCACTTGAGCACACCCCGGCCTGTGCCCAAGGCTTGAAAGGAGACACGTTTCTATGTCTATGCCAAGTTTTCCCAATATCGACCCGCCCATCCAGCGGGAGGACGCGGTAAACCAGATTCTCTCCTCCATCGCCATGGAGGAGCTGGGGCTGAGCCACATCCTCAACGCCGAAGGCGAGAAGCTCCAATATATTCTGGGCACCCTGCCGGGCCTCAGCGGTCCGGCCGCCACGGTCAGCGACGTGCTGGCCGCCAATGAGAGTGTCCGCAGCATGCTGGAGACCGCCGCTCAGAACCAGCTCTTCCTGAAGGCGAAGATGCAGGGCGCGCTGACGGCCTCTCCCATGCAGGGCCCCACCGGTCCCACCGGTCCCACTGGTCCCACCGGCCCTGCCGGCGGCCCCGCCGGAGCCACCGGTGCAGACGGAGCCACCGGCGCGACGGGCGCCACCGGAGCCACCGGTGCCACCGGCCCTGCCGGTCCGGAAGGTCCTGTCGGCATTGCCGGCGCGACGG
>CAJTZL010000037.1 GCA_910583695.1 uncultured Oscillibacter sp. | reverse complement strand
GCGCATCGCCCCCATTCCCGACAAGATCTCCGTGGTGGGCATCGAGGTGCCCAACAAGCAGGTGACTCCCGTGCTCATCCGGGACGTGATTGAGTCCCGGGACTTCGCCTCCCACAAGTCCAACGTGGCCTTTGCCCTGGGCCGGGACATCGGCGGGCGGAACGTCATCGGAGACATCGGCACCCTGCCTCACGTGCTCATTGCGGGCACCACCGGCTCCGGCAAGTCCGTGTGCACCAACTCCCTGATCATCAGCCTCCTCTACAAGTCCACGCCGGAGGACGTGCGCTTCATCATGGTGGACCCCAAAATGGTGGAGCTGGCCCCCTACAACGGCATTCCCCACCTGCTGATTCCCGTGGTGACGGACCCGAAGAAGGCCGCCGGAGCCCTCCAGTGGGCGGTGTTCGAGATGATGAAGCGGTACAAGACCTTCTCGGAGCACGGCGTGAAAAAGCTGGAGGAGTTCAACCGTCTGGCAAAGACGAGAGAGGACTTAGAGCCCATGCCCAGCGTGGTGGTGGTTCTGGACGAGCTGGCGGACCTGATGCTGGTGGCCGCCAAGGAGGTGGAGGAATCCATCTGCCGGGTAGCCCAGATGGGCCGCGCCGCCGGGATGCATCTGGTCATTGCCACGCAGCGGCCCTCCGCCGACGTGATCACCGGCCTCATGAAGGCCAACATTCCCAGCCGCATCGCCTTTGCCGTGGCCTCCTCCATGGAGTCCCGGATCATTCTGGACAACGGCGGCGCAGAGAAGCTGGTGGGCCGGGGCGACATGCTCTACGCCCCTCTGGGGGCCGGAAAGCCCACCCGGGTCCAGGGCTGCTTCATCACCCCGGAGGAGATCGAGCGGGTGGTGTCCTTCGTCAAGCAGACCGGCGAAGCTCAGTACGACGATGATGTTATCGCCAAAATTGAGGAATCCGTCCAGGAGAAGGGCGCCAAGGTCGGGAAGCCCTCCGCCGAACCCCAGGAGAGCGAGGAGGACGAGCTCCTCCCCGCCGCCGTGGAGGTCATTCTGGAGACAGGGCAGGCCTCCACCTCCATGCTCCAGCGGCGCTTGAAGCTGGGGTACTCCCGGGCCGCCCGGCTGGTGGACCAGCTGGAGGAACGGGGATACGTGGGGCCCTTCGAGGGGTCCAAGCCCCGGCAGCTGCTCATCACCAAGGAGAAATGGCAGGAGATGAAGATGGGCGGAAGCGGCGGAGACGGATCGGCGGAGACGCCGGAAGAGGAGTCGTAAGGCCAGGTCTCCGGCAGTTTCGGAGGAATGGGCGGACACGTCCCCAGGCGAAGATGTGTCTCATACGGAGATGGTATCGTGCAGGGGCGAACCGATGGGTCCGCCCCTGCGGCCCTGTGTCCCCTATGCCGTGCGTCATCGGACACTCCCCCGGACAATTTTCTGAGGCGGCGCATAGAGGGTGGTTTCAATTTGAAACCGACTATTTCAAAGATTATGACGGATAAGTAAAATATCCATCATATCCATTTGCCGGGGGACCTTCTCTTTTGGGTGAAATTCTCCTTTGGCAAACGCACTCTTGACAGGAGCGTGGAAGGAATTTATAATCAGGGAGACAACTGAATCGCAGAGAATGTCTTCAAGGCAGGGTGCAATTCCCGATCGGCGGTAAAGTCCGCGAGCGCGCAGGCGCTGATTTGGTGAAAGTCCAAAACCGACAGTACAGTCTGGATTAAAGAGGGCGTATGGAATTTGTCAGGGGTGCTCTGACAATCCGCACGGCTTTTCTTGATCCGGCAAAAACGCCTTGTTGACCGCTTCCATACCCCTTGAAATCACCACACCGAAAGGCATTGCTTTGCCTTTCGGTGTCTATTTTTTAAGGAGGTATGTTCCATGAACCGTCAAACCAAGAACCTTTCCGCCGCCGGCATGCTCTGCACCCTGGCTTACGCGGCCGCCGCCGTCGGGCGCGTCCCGCTGGTGCTCTTCCTGAAGTACGACCCCAAGGATATCGTCATTGCCCTCGGCGGACTGCTCCTTGGGCCGCCGGCGTCCTTCTTCATCGCTCTGTCCGTCTCCTTGGCCGAGATGTTCACCATCAGCGAAACCGGCGTCCTGGGCCTGATCATGAATGTCGTTTCAAGCTGTTCCTTCGCCTGCACGGCGGCCCTGGTCTACCGGAGGCGGCGAACCTTCTCCGGCGCGGCGGCAGGGCTGCTCTGCGGATGGCTCTGCATGGTCCCCGTCATGCTGCTCTGGAACTATTTCATCGCTCCCATTTACATGGGTTATCCCAGGGAGGCGGTTGTGGAGCTGCTGATTCCGGTGTTTCTGCCCTTCAACCTGATCAAGGGCGGCCTGAACGCGGCAGTCACCCTGCTTCTATACAAGCCGGTTCTCACCGCCTGGCACGCCGCCCGGCAGGAATAGGCCGACGGCGCCTCCCCCGAAAAGGGGGAGGCGCCGCCGCTTCAGTTCAGCGTATCCGCCGCTTCCGTGAAGAGCTCCGCCATCCGCTCCGCCGTGGCGGGGCAGCTTGTAAGCTCCGGGTCCCGCTCCAGCAAAGCGTCCGCCGCCGCCTGGGCCTCCTTGAGGAGCTGGGCGTCGCAGCCGATGTCCGCCACCCGGAGCCCCAGCAGGCCGTGCTGCCGCCGGCCGAAAAAGTCCCCCGGCCCCCGGAGGCGCAGGTCCTCCTCGGCGATTTTAAAGCCGTCGGTGGTCCGGGTCATGACCTTCAGCCGCTGCCGGGTTTCCTCGTTCTGGTTGTCGGAGACCAGCACACAGTAGGACTGCCACGGTCCCCGGCCCACCCGGCCCCGGAGCTGGTGGAGCTGGCTGAGGCCGAAGCGCTCCGCGTTCTCCACCACCATGACGGCGGCGTTGGGCACGTCCACCCCCACCTCAATGACGGTGGTGGACACCAGGATGTCCGTCTCCCGGGCGGCAAAGGCGGCCATTACCGCGTCCTTCTCCTTGGGCTTCATCTTCCCGTGGACATAGGCCACCCGGAGATCCGGGAAAACCTCTCTCTGGAGCTGGGCAGCGTACTCCGTCACGGCCTTCCGGTCGTCTCCCCCCTCCTCACTCTCGGATACCTGGGGGCAGACGATGTAAGCCTGCCGCCCTTCGCCCACCAGCTTCCGGAGGAAGCGGTAAATGCGGGGATGGTAGCTGCTGTCCACAAAGGAGGTCTGAACAGGCCGCCGCCCCGGGGGAAGCCGGTCGATAACGGACACGTCCAGATCGCCATAGAGAATCAGGGCCAGAGTTCGGGGGATGGGCGTGGCGGACATGACCAGGGTGTGGGGGTGGTCCCCCTTTCCCACCAGGGCTGCCCGCTGTCCGACGCCGAAGCGGTGCTGTTCGTCCGTCACCACCAGACCCAGGCGCCGGTACTCCAGCCCGCCGGTAATCAGGGCGTGGGTGCCCAGGATGAAGTCCGCCTCCCCCGCCGCAAGTGCGGCGGCCAGGGCCTTTTTCTCCCGGGCGGTATGGGACCCGGTGAGGAGCGCACAGCGAATCCCCAAGGGCTCCAGCAGGGGGGCCAGCCCCTCGTAGTGCTGGCGGGCCAGAATCTCCGTGGGGGCCATCAGGGCGGCCTGACGGCCGTTTTTCACGCAGAAATAGGCGCAGGCGGCAGCCACCATGGTCTTGCCGCTGCCCACGTCCCCCTGGCAGAGGCGGTTCATGGGACGGCCGGAGGCCATGTCTCCCAGGGCCTCCTCCACACAGCGGCGCTGGGCCTCCGTCAGCGTGAAGGGCAGGGCCCCATAAAAGGCCTCCATGTCCACAGGGCGGAAGGGCTCCACCTCCACCACCTCCCGCCGCTGCCGCAGCCGCCGGAGGCCCAGGGTGAAAAGGAACAGCTCCTCAAAGGCCAGCCGCCGCCGGGCCAGGGTCAGGGCCTCGCCGTCCGCCGGAAAGTGGATGTTCTCATAGGCAAAGCCCACCCGGCAGAGCCGGTGGTTTTGCCGGACCTCGTCCGGCAGAACATCCGGCAGGATGTCTCCGCAGGCGTCCAGCCCCTGGCGGACAGAACGGGAGAGGACCAATTGGCTGACTCCGGCGGTGAGCGGGTAAATGGGGACGATGCGGCCCGTGGCCTCCCGGCGGCCCTCGGGCTCCACAATGGGATTTGCCATGCGGCGGCGGAGCAGGTTCCCCTCCGCCCTGCCGCAGAAGACATAGGTCTCCCCGGGGCGGAGGCTGGTTTTCAGCCAGGACTGGTTGAAGAAGGTCACGTCCAGGGCTCCGGTCTCATCTACCGCCCGGACCTTTACCAAATCCAGGCCCCTGCGGATGTGGGACACCGCAGGGACCGACGCCACCATGGCGCAGACGCAGGCGGTCTCGCCGGGAACCAGGTCCGCGATGCGCCGGGTCTTCGTCCGGTCCTCGTAGCAGCGGGGAAACCAGGAAATCAGGTCCTGGAGGGTATGAATCCCCAGCTTCGCCAGGGCCTTGGCCCGTTGTTCGCCAATGCCCTTGATGAAGCGCACGTCCGTTTTCAGGTCCGCCATGGGGCCCTCCCTCCTCTCCGTCTGTTCGTCGGCACTCCGGCCAAACATGTGTACAGGCGGCCAGGGGATTCTCTTCCGCCGTGCTGACTATGATACCATGGGGCAGGGCAAAAAACAAGGGAGTCTCGGGAACAGACGTTCCGAAACTCCCCTGCGGTTTCAGCATGCCGGAGGAACGCTCCCCTGGAGGCCGGGGACGCCCGGCGGCCTTATGGGGCGGCTTCTCCCTGCCGCCTTGCCTCGTAGGCGGAGATGATTCGGTCCCGCACGGCGGACTGTTCCGCGTCCAGGGCCTCCGGGGGCAGGGCTTTCACCTGTTCCATCGCGCCGGGGAACAGGTCCTCGTCCCGGTAGATGGTCCCGGCCAGCAGGTCCGCCAGCCGTTCCCAATCCTCCCGCTCCGCCAGGGCGGCCAGGACGGCGGCGGGGTCCGCCAGAAACCGCTGGTGCAGCTCCGTCACAGCGCTCTCGGTATACGCCCCGTCAGATTTGCTGAGAAATTCCAGCAGATCAGGCAAGGGCATTTCGGGAATCCGCTCCTCCTCCGACAGCCATCGGTTTTGGTTAAGCGAACGCACGAAGTCTTTCAGCTTCTCCCATGCGGCCCGGCCTCCGGCGGTGAGGTCCCCGGCCCGGTAGCCGCCGTCCAGCTCGTGGAGGAAATCCTCATAGTATGTTTTCCCCTCCCCGCTTCCGCCGGACAGATACCCCGCCAGAAACATCAGGATTTCATCCCGTTCCGCCTCGTCCCGCTCCGCCACGCTGTTGAGGAACTCCGCCGACTGGGGATACATGATCTTCGCCAGGGACTCGCCGTCCAGGTCCGTCAGCTCCAAAAGTCCCTGTTCCATCAGGGCGTTGACCATATCTGACAAGAACAGCTCCATGCCGGGAGAACAGTCGTTCTCCATTTGGGAAAACAGGTAGGTCCGGTTTCCGCCCTCGTCCAGCCGGAAATACAGGTAGTCGCAGCCGGGGTATCCAATCATGCACCAGCCGTCCTCCCCCAGGTAGGACCCGCCAGCCAGCATCACCCGGTCCGGCGTGGCGGTGTGGGTCTCGTAGCTGACGTTCCAGATCTCCACCCGGAGATTCCCCGCCGTCTCATAGTAGGGCCCGCTGAGGCCGGTGATCCGCCAGTCGTCCCAGACGACATTTCCAGGGCCGAAGTTTTCCTCGCCGTAGCGCCCGGAGCCGTCCACGCCGTAGCCCTTCGCCGCCAGGGCTTCAAACTGCCCCTGGACAAAGTCCCGGGCCGCCGCCAGCACGTCCGCCGGGAGGGCTTCCAGGCCGTTGGCGATATGGTCCGTGTAACCGCTCTCATCTTTATAAATCCGCAGGTTCTCCCCGTCGAAAAATAGCGTCCGGTAGCCTGTAGCCGTGATATCACAGCCGGGGAGGGGGACCTCCACAGACATGGAGAGGTATCGTCCGTCCGGGTTCCAGAAGCCGGATTCCAGATATCCTGCCTCTGGCCATGCCGCATGGATGAGGGCATACAGGTCCGCCTCGTAAAGGGTCCCGTCCCGCCGGAAAAAGAGCTGGGAGACGTTCCACCCGTCGGAGGCCGTCACCTCATCCAGGCCGTCCCCGTCCAGGTCCGCCACGGTCACGTTCCCCAGGGCCCGAAGGAGCAGGGAGGGCGTGCCATTGTCGGAGAAGGTATAATAGTCGTTGATCTGGCCAAAGGACTGCTCGGTAAGCTGGCCGTAGTAGGAGATTCGCAGGCCGGATTGGCCGAAGAGGTTCGTGAAGGGCTCCGCGCCGTCCTCCGCCGTCCACCTGGCGGAATCCGCCCCGGGGACAGTCAGAAAGCAGTCCCGTTCCGCGGCGGAGACCACCACGGCGGCATGGAGATCACCACCGGTCGCACGGTAGATTTCTACGTCAAAGCCGTCGTCCCTGTCCTCATAGGGTTCAAAGCGTGTGGTGTACAGCACCTCCGCCACGCCGCCGCCGCGCTCCACCCGGAGCTCCGGCGCCCGGTAGGGCTCCACACTGTCCAGGGGAATGACCCGCTCCGGGTCCCAGGCCGGGTAGGCCGTGGGAATGACGGGCGGATTTTCACTCCAGCCCCGGTACCAGTTGCTGAGGAAGCGGCAGCCGCCGTCTGTTTGCGGCTCCAGGGTCACGCAGGCGGGACCGGACGAAACTACATTCATCTCGCCGTTTCCGCTGCTGAGCCCGGGAAAACCGCTGCCCTCGTAGTACAGGAGGACCTTGCCATCCTTCCATTCTCCGGAAGTGAAGGTGACTTTGCCGGGATAGTTCGTGTCGCCATGGAAGTCATAGTAGGCGTCGTATTTCTCCAAATAGGTGAACCGGTCCAGGCACCATTGGTCCGTCTCATCAAGAGACAGGCCCAGGTACTTCTGCAAAACCGCGTCCATCTCAGAGGCAGGACATTTCACAAGGTCCACCATGGGGTCCTCGCCGCCCCAGGCCGCCTCCGCCACGGCCCGGCGCTCCTCCTCCGTCACCTCCATGGGCTCTCCCGTACCGTTGTAGAAGAGTTCGAAGAGGTCGATCTGCTTGTAATCCTTCGGGGCCTCCACCGCCTGGAACAGGAACTGGTTCATCATGTTGAAGCCGTCGCCGTTGAAGATTTCGGTATTGAACCGCTCCAGCTCCTCCGCCGTCAGGGGTCCGTCCTCCGGCATCTCCGGGGTCCCGGATTTGGTGAAGGAACAGGCGCAGACCAGGACCGCCAGGGCCGCGGACAGCACCGCCGCCCAGAGCCAGCGCTTCGGGGCCCGGGCGATGCGCCTCACCCGCTCCCGGAGGCTCCGCTTGTCTCCGGTCATGGTGGTGGAACAGCGGAGCAGGTCCCCAGGCCGGGGTCCGGCCGTGACCAGGGCCAGCAGAGTGGAGCCGTAGGCCCGGCGCTCGCCGTCGCCCAGGACCTTCAGAGTTCCCTCGTCACAGGCCAGTTCTGCGTCCCGGCGGCTGAGGACCGCCGCCAGCCACACCAGGGGATTCCACCAGTGGATCATCAGGGCCGCGCACCGCAGGAGGGACCAGAGGTGGTCCCCCTGGCGGCAGTGGGTGGTCTCGTGGGCCAGCACATGGCGGAGCATCACCGGGTCCGCCGCGGCCTCCGGGGTGACGTAGACCGCCGGGCGGAGCACGCCGAAGAGACAGGGGGAGGGCAGTCCCGCCGCCCGGTAAGCCGGCAGGGAGCCGTCCGCCTCCAGGGGAACCCGAACCCGCCGCAGCCTACGGGCAAAGCTGAGGTTGGACAGCAGGAAGGCCGACGCCAGGGCCGCCGACCCCGCCAGCCAGATTCCGCCCAGCAGGGTCCCAAGGGGCAAAGGGCTCCGGGCCGCCGCCGGAGCGGCGGCCTCCTCCCCGGCGGGGACAGGAAGGACCGGCTGTCCCGCCTCCTCGCCGGGGGCGGGCACGGTCTGTTTCGCCGGAGGCCGCGGCAGGGCGGGCGGCGCCTGCATGGCCGGAAGCTCCCGGAGCACCGGGGGCGCTTCCACGGGGGCGGTGAAGAACTGCCCCGGCAGCAGGAGCCGCACGAGGACCAGGGCCCACAGGGCATACCGTGTCCGGGCCCCGATCCGCCGCCCGAAGACCGCCCGCAGGAGAAGCACCGCGGCCGTCAGCAGGGAAGCCGTCAGCACCCAATTCAGCAGCAGCGCGCTCATTGTACCCCCTCCTTTTCCGCCTGGTCCAGAATGGCCCGGAGTTCCGCAATCTCTTCGCCGGACAGCTCCCGCCGCTGGGCCATGGCGCTCATCATCATGCCCACGCTGCCCCGGTACACCCGGTCCAGAAAGCTCCGGGTTTCCGCTGTCTCCGCCCCATCCCGGTCCACAAGGGGGACGTAGGCCTTTCCCCGTCCCGCCTGCCGGCAGCCGATGAGGCCCTTGGCCTCCATGCGGTGCAGGGTGGTGATGGTGGTGCTCCGGTGCCAGCCCACCGTTTTCTCCAGCTCATTCACAATCTGCATGACCGTCCGGGGATGCTCCTCCCAGAGGCAGTTCAGCACGTTCCACTCGCTGGAGGCCAGCTTGATATGCTCCATGGCGCTCCCTCCTTGTCTACATTGTAGACTTAGCATAGCACAGGAAGTCTACAATGTCAACCAAAACCGGCGGGGCAATTCCGTCTTGCGGCGGGACGGCGGCTCTGCTATAATGTTGAGCGATTCCAAAGCTGGCTTGGGGCGGGACGGCCTGTCCCGGACCGCCGGGCTGAAGTCCGCCGTTCATGCGGGCGCACGCAGGAGGGAGGTCTATCTTGTATCGTATTTTTATCGTGGAGGACGACGGCGTCATCGCCGGGGCCGTGGCGCGGCATCTGGAGAGCTGGGGCTATTCGGTGGCCTGCGCCCAGAGGTTTGACGCCGTGCTGGCGGAGTTTGTGAACTTCGACCCTCAGCTGGTGCTGCTGGACATCTCCCTCCCCTTCTTCAACGGCTACCACTGGTGCCGGGAGATTCGGAAGGTCTCCAAGGTCCCCATTCTCTTTCTGACCTCCGCCGCGGACAACATGAATCTGGTGATGGCCATGCAGATGGGCGGGGACGACCTCCTGGCCAAGCCCTTTGATCTCCAGGTCCTCTCCGCCAAGGTCCAGGCCATGCTGCGGCGGGCCTATGACTTCGCCGCGGCCCCGGCTCTGCTCTCCTGCGGCGGGGCGGTGCTGAATCCCGCCAACGGGACGGTCACGATTCACGGCCGGCGGGTGGAGCTGACCCGGAACGAGGGAAAGCTCCTCCAGCTTCTGCTGGAGAAAAAGGGCCGGATTGTCAGCCGGGACGCCATGATGACCGCTCTCTGGGAGTCGGACAGCTTCGTGGACGAGAACACCCTGTCCGTCAACGTGAACCGTCTCCGGCGGAAGCTGGAGGCGGCGGGACTGCCGGACTTCATCCGCACGAAAAAGGGCGTGGGCTATCTGGTGGAGGAGCAGGAGGCATGAGGGTTCTTTGCTCGTATTTTCTGCGGCACTGGAAGCTGCTGCTTTTGCTGGGAGGGTGCCTGGGCATCTGCTCCGCCGTCTTCTATCTCTACAGCCTGCCCCTGGAATCGGTGGGCTATGCCTTTGTACTGTGCTTCGCCCTGGGACTGACCCTGTTTGTCATCGGTTACTTCCAGTTTCTCCGGCGGCACCGGGCGCTGGAGAAGCTGCTGGTCCAGGTCCGGGAGAAGGTCCTCCCCCTGCCGCCTCCCAAGGGACTGCTGGAGGAGGACTATCAGGCCCTGCTCCAGGCCCTGGCGGCGGAGCGGGCCGCCCTGGCCCTGGAGAGCCGGAACCGGCTCCAGGACATGACGGACTACTACACCCTCTGGGCCCACCAGATCAAAACCCCCATCGCCGCCATGGGGCTTCTCCTCCAGGAGGCGCCCCGGCCGGAGCTGGAGGGGGAGCTTTTGAAAATCGAACAGTATGTGGAGATGGTCCTGGGCTACCTCCGCCTGGGCAGCGATACCACGGACTACGTCTTCCGGAGATGCGATCTGGACGCCCTGCTCCGCCAGTCCCTGCGGAAATACGCCCGGCTGTTCATTCTGAAAAAAATCTCCCTGGACTTTCAGGAGACCGGGAGGACGGTGCTGACCGATGGAAAATGGCTGGCCTTCGTTCTGGAGCAACTGCTGTCCAACGCGGTAAAGTACACCCCCGAGGGCGGGCAGGTCCGCATCTACGGCGACGGGGAGACCCTGGTCATCGCCGACAGCGGCATCGGCATCCGGCCGGAGGACCTGCCCCGGGTCTTCGAGAAGGGCTTCACCGGCTTCAACGGCCGGGAGGACAAGAAGTCCACCGGCATCGGGCTCTATCTCTGCCGTCAGGTGCTGGACCGGCTGAACCACGGCATCTCCATTTCCTCCCGCCCCGGTCAGGGGACCCTGGTGCGGCTGGATCTAAGCCGCGTGAGAAGAGAGGTGGAATGATGGCGGTCGTCACCAGGGTCATTTTGCCGGAGGAGGACGGGGCCACCGTCCGGCACATTCTCCGGGCCAAGCTCCACTTCTCCTCTCATGCCGTCTCCCGGCTGGCCCACGGAGGGGCCTGCATGTTCGTCAACGGAGCCGCGGTCCATACGCCCCACGTGCTCCGGGCCGGGGACGTGCTGGCGGTGGAGACGGAGGACCGCCGCCCGCCCAAGACCGCCGTCACGCCCGGAAACTGGCCCTTGCCGGTGCTCTGGGAGGACGAGCACCTGCTGCTTGTGGACAAGCCCGCGGGCATGACGGCTCACGCCTCCAATTTCCTTCCGGACACGCCCACTGTGGCGGGGGCCCTGGCCTGGAGCCGGGGGACGGACTTCATTTTTCATCCGGTGAACCGGCTGGACAAGGGCACCACCGGGCTGATGGCCATTGCCAAGAGCGGCTATGTCCATGACCTGCTCCGGCGGCAGCTGCACACGGAGCGTTTCCGGCGGGAATACCGGGCCGTCTGCTTGGGCTGTCCCCTGCCGGAGCGGGGAACGGTGGACGCCCCCATCGGGCGGGACGAGGCCTCCGCCGTGGCCCGGCGGGTCCGCGCGGACGGGGCTCCCGCCGCGTCCCATTACGAGGTCCTGGCCCGGGGGAAGGGGCTCAGCCTGCTGGCCCTCCGGCCCGAGACCGGACGGACCCACCAGCTGCGGGTCCACATGGCCTTTCTGGGCTGTCCCCTGGCGGGGGACTGGCTCTACGGCGCGGAGGACCCGGAACTCATCCCCCGGCCCGCCCTGCACTCCCGGCGGGTGACGCTGGACCACCCCATCACCGGAGAGCGGGTGGAGGTTTCCGCCCCTCTGCCGGAGGATATGCAGGCCCTGCTCCGACAGAGATTCCCGGCGGGGACGGAGGCCTGAGGGCAAAAAAGGAGCGGGACCCGGTTTTCAGGGTCTCGCTCTTTGTCAATCCTCTTCGTCCTCTCCGGCTTCCTCCAACAGGGAGATGGCCTCTTCCTCCGCCTCTTCCGGCAGGGAGGCCTCCTCCTCCGGCAGAGGGACCTTGAACATTTTCCAGGCCAGAAGGCCCAGGGCCGCCGCGCCGCCCCCCAGGACCACCGCCGCCAGGGTGAACTGGAACGCGGTGGGCCCGTAGGGGTCGCGGGTCAGATAAGGCTTGGCTACCTGATAGAAAAGATAGGCCAGATACAGCGCCGCCAGGGCGTAGACGTTGGCGCGGGTTCTGGGGTTGATGGGCCCCTTGGGGGCCTTGGGCTTAGACATGGATTTCCTCCTTTTCCGCCCCGTCGGGCCGGGTGACGCTCCGCACCCACTTCCAGCTGTGAAGCCGGAGGGCCACGGGAATGATTTTGTAAATCTGGTCCCACTTCAAGAGGAAGAACACCGCCTCCGGAGGGCTCTTCCACCAGAACGCCGCCATGGCGGAGAAGGGCACCACCACGCACCACATGCTGACGAGATTCAGCTTGGCGCTGAAGGCCGTGTCCCCCCCGCCCCGGATGATGCCGGTGTCGCAGGCCATCTGATAGGAGGTGCCCACGGTGGTGACGGCGATAATCGCCATGAACCGGAGGGCCAGCCCCCGGGCCCGCTCCGTCAGCGCGCCGCCGAAAACCAGGAGTATGGGATTCCGGGCCAGGAAAATCAGTCCGCCGGAGACCAGCCCGATGGCCGTAAACAGGACTTGCAGCGTAGTCACCAGAGGCCGGAGGGCGTCCTTCCGTCCCTCGCCGATGCTCCGCCCCACCACGATGCCGGAGGCGGAGGCCGCGCCGTAGGCTACGACGGAGAGCACCTGATAGACCTGGACCGCGATGGCATTGGCCGCCGTCACGTCCCCGCCCAGATGGCCCAGGATGCCCGTCTGCACCATCTGGGCCACGCCCCAGAGGGCCTGGTTCGCCAGCACCGGGGCGGAAACCCGGTTGTAGTCCCGGAGATAGCTTCTGTCGATGAAGAGGAGCTTTCGCAGGGTCAGGTTCAGCTTCTTCTCCCGGTACTTCAGATAGTACGCCACAATCAGCAGCTCCACGCAGCGGGACACCAGCGTGGCCACGGCGGCTCCCCGAACGCCCAGCTCCGGGCAGCCGAAATTGCCGTAAATCAGCAGGTAGTTCAGCGTGACGTTGATGCAGAGGGTGGAGAAGGAGATGGCATAGCCGATCTTCACCACGCCGACGGACCGGAGGGAGGCTACCAGGATGTTGGTGACGGTGAAAATCATGTAGGAAAAGCAGATGATCCGGAAGTAGGCCGCTCCCTGGGCGATAACCCCGGCGTCATTGGACAGCAGGCCCAGCAGCCGGGTGGGAAACAGCAGCACCACCCCGAACAGCAGAGCCGACAGCGCCGCCCCGAAGCGCAGAGCCACGCCGATGATATGCGGGATGGGCTCCAGCTTGTTTCTGCCCCAGTACTGGGACCCCAGCACCACGGCCCCCTCCCCCGCGCCGCCCACCAGCATCTGGAGCAGGAACTGAATCTGATTGCAGAGGCTGACGCCGCTCATGGCCTCCTGGCTATAGCGGCCCAGCATGACGGTGTCCATCAGGTTCACGCCGAAGGTCAGAAGGTTTTGCAGGGCCAGGGACAGCGTCAGGGCGAAGAAAGCGCGGTAAAAGGTCTTCTCTCGAATCATGAGACCGGCTCCTTTGAAAAGGCCGGGCGCCCAAAGGCTGCCCGGCCCTCATATTCGTTCTGCTTACTCTTCGCCGTCTTCCCCGTCGTCCTCGTCCAGGCTCTCCAGGTCAAACTCCAGCTTCTCGCCACAGTTGGGGCAAATCACCTCGCCGTCCTCCAGAACGGACTCGTCGAAATAGATGCTCTCCTCGCAGGTGGGGCAGGTGGTAGCGTAGCAGTCCTCATCCTCCCCCAGGTCGTCCAGCTCGTATTCCTCGTCCTCGTCGTCCTCGCCGTAGAGCAGATCCTCCACGTCCTCCAGATCGTCGCTGACGGCATCCAGGCCCTCGCCCAGCTCCTCCTGGGCGTCCTCAATGTCGCTGAGCTCCAGGGCGATGTCCTCCAGCACGTCGATGATGGCCAGCAGCAGCTTGCCCTCCTTTTTCTCGGCATTCAACTCCATGCCCTCGGCCAAGCCTTTCAGATACGCAACCTTTTCCGTGATTTCCATAGTCAATGACCTCCTTTTCGTCCTTCTAACGGTTGATTTTTGGGGGCAAAAGGGGGGGACGGCTCCCCCCTTTCAGCACTCATTCTTTACAACGTCCCAAATATTCGCCGGTGCGGGTGTCCACCTGGATCTTCTCCCCCTCGTTGATGAAAAGGGGCACCTGAATCACCGCACCGGTTTCCAGGGTGGCCTTTTTCGTCACATTGGTGGCGGTGTCACCCTTGACGCCGGGCTCCGTCTCCGTAACCTCCAGGTCCATGAAGTTTGGAACCTCCACAGTGAAGACGCTGCCCTTGTAGCTCACCAGCTTGCAAACGGTGTTCTCCTTCATGAACTTGAAGGCATCGCCCAGGACGTCCCGGTTCAGCGGGGTCATGTCATAGGTCTCGGGGTCCATGAAGTAGTACAGGTCGCCGTCGTTGTAGCTGTATTCGGCGTCCTTGCGCTCCACGCTGGCCTGCTCAAATTTGGCGGTGGGGTTGAAGGACTCCTCCCGGATGGCCCCGGTGATGACGTTTTTGTACTTGGTGCGGACAAAGGCCGCACCCTTGCCGGGCTTGACGTGCTGGAAGTCCACCACCAGCATGGGCTTGCCTTCCATCTCGAAAATCATTCCCTTGCGAAAATCGCCTGCGGAAATTGTCGGCATAATAAAATCCTCCTCACAAATCTTTATCCGAGAAAACGACCCGTGAGAGGGCATTTTCTCTCTTTCCATGGTTCTTCCATTATAGCCGTAGCTATTTTATCCCATATACGCGGGGATTGCAAGTATTTTTCCGCCAATTGTGCGGCGTCATCCAAAAAATATTTTAAGCCCCTTCCGCCCGAGAGCTTGTGCGGGCGGGGCTTTGCTCTGCGGAACCGGCCGGTCCCGGCCCCAGGAGAGAACCGAGAATCCAGCCGCTGTAATCCGCGCGCCGGCGGGACGCCCGTACCTTACCCCCGGTCCCTCCGGCGCCGGCGGCAGATGGCCTTGAAAGGGGCCTGGAGGGCATGCAGGACCTTCTGCCAGGGGGTCACGGCTCCGCCCAGGGGCTCCACCATCAGCGCCAGCACTCCGGCCCGGTTGGCCGCCAGCATGTCCGTCAGCAGCTTATCCCCCAGCATGGCGGTGCGGGTCCGGTCCGCCCCCGCCCGGGCCATGGCGGCTTCCAGCCCCCGGGTGGAGGGCTTCCCGGCATGGCCCTGGTAGGGAATGCCCAGGTCCGCGCAGAACTCCGTCACCCGGGTTCCGGAGCGGTTGTTGGAGACGATCATCACCTGGACGCCCGCAGCCTTCATTTCCTCCATCCACTCCCGGAGGGCCGGGTCCGGACGGCGGACGGACTTGGGGGCCAGGGTGAAGTCCAGGTCGCTGAGCAGCAGCGTCACCCCCATCCGGCGCAGAAGCTCCGGCGTCACCTCCCGGTAGCTTTCAAACAGGCGGCTGGGAATCAGGGAAAGGGGCATAGGCGGCGGCCTCCTCGCATAGAGTCTCTTGAAGTCCTTTTCAGTATACCAGCTTTGCAGCCTTCGTGCAAGGGGGAGTGGGAATTGCAAATCTATCTGGCCGTGACGCCGGAGGCGTCTCAGGAGGCCCTGGGCCATTGCCGGAATCTGGCCCATGTGGCGTACCGCATCGGGCCCGGCTCCGCGCTGCTGCGCCGGAGCCTGCTGCTGCAAAATAAGGGGGGCCTTCTCTCCGTCAGCGACCGGGAGGCCCCCTTCATCGACAGTCCGGAGGATCTGCGGGACGCGGCGCTGCGGGAGTGCGGGCGAAGGGGCTATACCGGCATCCTGCTGGACTTCGAAGAGCCCCCCCGGCGGGACCGGACGGCCTTCGCTTCCGCCCTGGCCCCGGCTCTGTCCGCCTCCCGGCGGACGCTGTATCTGCCGGAGCGCTATGCGGGAGCCGCCCCCGGGGCGGTGGTCCTCCTCTGCACCGCCGTCTCCGGCGGCAGCTTCTCCCAGTATCTCCAGGAAGCCGTGGCCCAGGCCGGGGGCGCGGGGCGGCTGGCCCTGGACGTTCAGCGGCTCCGCATGGACTTCCGGCTCCCCGCCCGGTCCGGGGAGGGTGAGTCCCTCACCGGGGAGGCCCTGGAAGCGCTGATGGAGCGGGAACACCCTGCCGTCTTCTTCTCCCAGGACCTCTGCGCCCGGTACTTCACCTACAGCCGGGACGGGGAGTCCCATTTCGTCCTTTTCGACGATGCGGACACCTTGAATCAGAAGCTCCGGCTGGGGGCGGGGATGGGCTTTCACGCCGCCTTCTTCATGTGGCCGGAGGTCCGGGATATCGCGCCCCGGCTCTTCGGGCCCTGGCGGAACATAAGAAAACCACCGTGAGTTATCACGGTGGTTTTCTTATGTTCCGTTTCCTGTGATGCCGTCGATCAGCTCCAGCAGACGGTCAACGTCCAGGGGCTTGGCCAGATGGGCATTCATGCCGCTTTCGGCGGACTGCTTCCGGTCCTCGTCAAAGGTATTGGCCGACAAAGCCACAATGGGCACGTTGGCCAGCCCCGGGTCCTCCAGGGCCCGGATGGCCCGGGCGGCGCTGTGGCCGTCCATCACCGGCATCCGCAGGTCCATCAGCACCAGGGCGTAATAACCGGGACGGGAGCCCTTCACCTTCTCCACAGCCTCTGCGCCGTCCCCGGCGGTCTCCACCAGGAAGCCCGCCTCCTCCAGAAGGTCCACGGCAATCTCCCGGTTCAGCTCGTTGTCCTCCACCACCAGCACCCGGCGGTCTCCCGCCGGGATGTGGACGGTCCGGGCCTCCGCCTCCTCCTGAAGCCGCAGGTTCAGCGACGCCGTCAGGCTGCCCCCGCCATCCGGCAGGGCCTGGGCGGACACCGTGCCTCCCATCAGCTCCATGACGTGTCTGGCAATGGGAAGCCCCAGGTCCGCCCCTGCCGCGTCGGCGGCGGCGGTGATCTCCTGGCGGGAAAATGCGGCAAATACCTGATCGCTGAGAGGCACCGCCGTGGCGGAGCAGCGGGCGGTAAAATGATAGGACCCATAGGCTCGGGTGGCACTCCGCTCCTGAAGGAACAGCTCCACCCGCCCGCCGGCCTCCACCTGACGCACGGCTCCCAGAGCCAGACGTTCCAGGGACTGGCGGAGCTTCTGCTGGTCGCACCAAACCCTGGGGTGCTCCGCCTCCGGGTCCGAGAGAATCAGCTCCACGCCCCGTGCCTCCGCCTGGGGCCGGATTTCCTCCCAGACCTCCCGGGCCAGTTCCGGCAGGACACAGGCCGCTTCCTCAATGTGAATCTGGCCGGATTCCAGCCAGCTGAGCTCCAGCACGTTGTTCAGCAGACCCAGCAGCTGGGCGCTGGAGTCCTCAATCCGCTCCAGGTCCTTTTGCAGCCGCTGGGGGCAGTCCAGATGGCGCTTTGCCAGGGCGGTGAAGCCCACGATGGCGTTCATGGGGGTGCGCATATCGTGGGAGATGTTGGAGAGAAAAGTGTTCCGGGCGTCTCCCGCCAGCTTCGCCTGGGCCAGAGCCTCCTCCAGGATGGCGGAGCGCTCCCGCTCCCGGCGGACCTCTTCGTCCACCGTCCGGCAGGCGAACATGATCTGGGTCTCCTCCTCGTCGGGGCTGACGTTGACAATAAACGCCTGGACATACTCCGGCTCCTCCTGGCTGAGGATGCGGTAATTGACATGGTAGGACTTCTGCTTTTTCAGGGCCCCCCGGATGTAGGCAGGTCCCACCTCCCGGCGGAAGCGCTCCCGGTCCTCCGGGTGGACCCAGCGCTCTGCGTAGCCCTCGGCAAAGCCGGTAAAGGGCCGGACCTGCAAATCCCGGCCAAACTGAAAACACTCCCGGCCGCTGACCCGGTAGGGCTGAATGACATCCGCCGCCAGGTCCGCGTGAAACACCGTCTCATAATCCGCACTGAGGCCCTCGATCAGCTCCAGGCGGCGGACCAGCTCGTCGTTCATCTGCTCCAGGAAATCCAGGGTCTGGTCCGCCTGCTCCTGAAGCTCCCGCTCCTTCTGAAGCTTTTCCTCCAGTATGGCGGCCCGCTCCGCGGCCCGGCGGCGGTGACGCTCCGTGATGTCCGCCAGGAAGACATAGAACGCGCCTCCCAGCGCCTCCGTCTCAATGAAGTGGCCGAAATCCTCCACCCAGCAGACGGACCCGTCCTTGCGGACAATGCGGTACTCCACATAATCCAAATCAAAGCTGTTCTGGGCGATCTGCTCCCGGATGCTGGCCTCCACATCCGCCACATCATCGGGATGAATCATGCCTTGGAAGGTTCCGCCGGTGAGAGTCCGAAAATCCTCCTCCGACTCACAGCCGAATATCTGGAGAACGGCCCGGTTGACATAGAGAACCCGGCCGTCGCTGTCCCGGTAGATAAAAAATCCGCCGGGCATCTCGTCGGTGAAATGCTTGATCTGCCGGGCGGTAAGGCTCTCCCGGTCCGAAAAGTCCCCTCCGGAGGTTAAGAGGTATTCAATCAGGCCGTGGTTTTCGATCACAGGGCGGGCCTCCTTTCCGGGTTTTTCCTTATCATAGCACATCCACTGCGATTTGTCACGCATGACTTGCGGGGAAACTGGAAAAGACCGCCAGGGAAATATGCGCTGAGATTCTTACAGAATAAACTCTTAAATAACGAGACGTTCTTTTTGCTTCCTTTCTGGTCTGGAGATAGGAGATAGGAGAAGGCCCCCGGACAGATGTCCAGGGGCCTTTTCAATGTCTCATGCGATGGGTCGTATGAAACAGCGTAAGTGGGAATTAGGCCACGGTGAAAATGGCAGTCGCAGAGAGATCATTGTCCTCATACTCTGCATCCACAATATCGGTAACGGCGGCAGCATTCACGACATTGCCAGTCACAAGAGGAGCACTCAGGTTCAGAATCAGTTTGTTCCCCTCAACGCGGGCAGAGTTCACAGTCGCCTGAGAAGCACCAGCAGTAATACTGAAGCTATAACCGTCACCCAGCGCAATATCGCGGTTGAAGGTGAAGGTGTAAGCAGTACCCACGTTAGTGGGGGTGCCCTCAAGGGCCAAAGCAGGAACCTTCGTCACGGTAACAGTGGCCTTAGACAGATCATAGTTCTTGTCAAGGGTCACAGAACCAATGCTCGTAGCGGCTGTACTAGTAATAATCTTATTGAAGTGCTCACCAGTCTCCAGGGTCACGTCAACAACAATACCATAGTTGCCATCAAGGTTGGCAATGGTTGCCATAATATCAGAGGGGCCAGAGTCGCCGGTAGCGGGGCTACCAGCCAAGGCGATCGTCGCGGCAGTGGCCAAGCCATTACCACCAGGCAGAGTGTTCATCGCCGTGGCGGTCATGGGAGCCACAGTATAAGCCACGGTCAAATCATCCAGGCCATACAGAGTGACGGTCACATAACCATTGCCCTTTGCAGTAGGAGTCGCACCCAGAATAGCGGTAGAAGCCTGGTTAGTGAAAGCCTTCACGGCAGTCTTGCTGGTCACATCGCTAGACAGACCAGTCGTGGTAAGAGTCACCTTGCTCATGATATCAGCCTGAGCAGCAGAGGTGCTGAGAGTCAGGGAGAGATCAGCGCCGGCAGTAGTGCTCAACGTAGCAGTAGTGCCAGCACCAGCAACCACATACTTGCTTACATCAGCACCATCGCCGCTCACAAAGCGAACCTTGACGTCGGAAGCAGTGATCTTACCGGTAGAAAGCTCACCAATCGTCATGGTATCGGGATCAACGACCATACCGAGGTCAACAGTCGCACGACCCACACCACCATCTTTCGCAGCACGGGTAAAGCTGATAGCCTTGCCACCGGCAGTAAGATCAGCCGTACCAATGAACACGCCAACCTTACCAGAGACGGTCACACCAGCAGTATCGGAAACCCACTCAGGATACTCAATGGTAGCATCCATGAAAGTCTTCGTACCAGCAGTGATCAGTTTGTAGTCAATAGAGAAGCCATTCTCAGTTTTCAGGGTATAAACACCAGCAGCCTTCTCAGTGATGGTAACAGTCACACCCTCATCGCTGGTAGCAGTGAAGGTATAAACGTTGCCGGAGACAGTCACATCGGCGTTGGTGGCAGTGGCCTCAAAGCCGTCCTTCACGGTGACGGTAATGACATCACCCTTCTTGACAGTAGCACCATTAGCCGGATCGCTCTTATCAAGGCCGCTCTTCTCATCAACGATAGTCAGCTTGCCAGCGGCAGGACCCTCAGGAGTCTTGTCATCGCTGGTACCAACGACAACGATCAGGTAAGCGTGACGGAAGTCGTTGCTGTCAATGTTATCGTTGAACAGAATGTGGACGTCAACCGCCTTGCCCTCATGCTCCTTCAGCCAATCCTTCAGATCGTCAATGTCCTCAATACGGTCCTTAACGTTCCGCAGGTCAATCCAGGAGGCGCCGCGGGTGTTCAGCAGGTTGGAAGCATCGGTATCACCCAGGTTCAGGCTGTCCTTGTCATTCCAGAAGGAAGCAATGTTGGGGTTCGCCAGAGCGCGGGTATTGCCATACAGGGTGTTGGTTCTGACCAGGCGCTTATCCTGGCTCAGGCACTTCACCAGCTGGGTGGAGGCAATGGCGGCAGAACGGCCCCAGGTGTCCGCGTTGGCATCAATGCCGTAGCCGCGCAGATCGTAGAAGTTGTCATCCACACCGGTCACGCCCTCGGGAGCGTCAATCTTGGTGTAGCGGGCAAACTGGCCGATCTTCAGGTTCTTGTAGGAGTAGACAACGGCCTTCTCGTCGGAAACCTTGCCGTCGGAGCCCATCATGATGGCCTCATAGCCATAGACAGGACGGTTGTCGTTATCATACTTGGTGGCACTGCCGTGGTAGTTGCTGATGTACAGCAGGTTGCCAATGGAGGCATCGCTGGACTCATGCTTGATGACAACGGCCTTGATGGCGCTTTCATCGGTGACATCGCCCTTCTTGAGGGATACGCAGGCCTGGGCATTCTTGTTCAAAGCGTTGCTGTTCAGGCCAAGGATTTCCTCGTTCTTGGTAGCCTTCACGCCGGAAGTGAACTCGATGTGATCGACCTCACCATCTTCCACGGTCACATAGATGAACTTAATGCCGGTGTCGATAGTGGCACGATCGCCATAAACGCCACCAACCATCGCACCATAGCCATCCAGGGCAATCGTGGTATTGCTGGCCTTGATCTCATAGGTGTTGGTGCCATCACCATTGGCCTCGGCATCAACATCGAACACGCCCTTGTTATTGTTCTTGCTCAGCGTCCACTCAGCAATATTGCTGTTGGTGTTGTTGCTGTAATACACCAGGTCGCCGGGCTGGATATCGTCGGTATAGCGATAATCGACCGTACCAACATTCAGGCTCAGGGTATCGCCGCCGATATCCCAGCCGTTGACAACGTTCACGATGACGTTGTTAACCAGGGTCTGACGGAAGTTCTTCACGACCATCCAGTTGGAGGTGTCGCCCACGTCCTTGGCCTGGAGGGCATTGCCGTACTGGTCCAGAATCAGGGTAACGTCCTTCTTGGTGACACGGATGGAATCACCGTCGATGCCGGTCAGGTCCTTGTTCCACTGGGCAATCTTATACTCGGTGCCGCCCACGGTAACGGAGATGGCCTTGCGGTCATTGGTGGTATCACCATAAGTATCCACGCGGGTCAGGGAGCCCTTGGCCTCCTCGGGAACATAAGCCTTGGCGACCGTCCAGGTAGCGCCGCCGTCGGTGGTCACGGGGATGACAGCCACCAGATCGCCGGCCTTCAGCTCGTGCAGAGTGCTGTAGTAAGCATCCTCAACCTCGACGTCCTCGAGCTTCTCGTCGATGGGATCGTCATTGTAACCAAACGCCTTGTCGTCCGCGCCAACCTTATCCAGAGCAACGTAATCGGAACCAACGCGCTTGACCTCCATAAGCTGGGTCTTCACGACCACGACGTTGCAGATGAAGTCCGCATCATCCTCGGAGACATAGACCTCAACGAGGGTACCATTGTCGGTCAGATCAGCAATGTCAGCGATCTTGTTGACAGCGGTAACATTGGTCACATCGCCGATGTTGGAGTCAACATCGTCACAGCCATTGACCGTCAGCTTGGTCACGGCCTTCTTGCCGTCGACCTCTCCGGTGGTCTCATAGCCGCTCAGGCCCAGAGCACGGACCTTGCTGGCATCGGTGGTGCCGGGGACATTGTGCGCAACCTGAGTAGTGTACACGAAGTCGGGCTCAATGGGGAAGGTGCCGATGGTAACCTTCTTGAAGCTCCACACGTTGGAGGGCCGGCCGAAGTCGTCCAGCTTGCCCTGGTGCTCGTTGTCCAGGCGCAGATCTTTGAAGTGCTCCTCGCCGAACTCAACAGTATAGTGGTTGTTAGTAACGGCATTGCCGATATCAGAAGCCTTGCGGTTGCTGATATTCTTGGCATAGTCCTGGTTGCTGATCTTGTAGGAACGGGTGGGATTCACGGTCATGGTGTCGCCGCTGGCGGTGTTGATGTTCACGCCGCCGGTGTACTCGACCATGGTGGCCTTCAGGGTGTTCAGCGCCAGCTGGCAGGCCTCTTCACGATTCACGGAAGCGGCGCCGTCAAACTCAATGCGATTGAACAGATCAGCCTCATTGCCCAAGCGGGCCACATTCATGGTCCAGCCGGTGCCGGTGAAGCCCTCAACGTCGCTCTTGTAACCCAGAGCGCCGAGGAGCATCTTGGCAAAGGCATAACCGGTCAGGGAGTTGGCGGGCTTGAAGGTGCCGTCGCCATAGCCGCTGATGTACTCGGCCGTTTTGCAGTAGCTGATGACGCCCGCGAAGGTGTGACCAGCGGGAACGTCGGGATAGGGGCTCTGGTTGTTGGGCAGAGCCGCAGCAGCCTCGGGGCCGATCATCAGGGAAACGATGATCTTGGCGGCCGCGCCGCGGGTCAGCTCCGTCTCGGGACGGAAGGAACCGTCCTCATAGCCGGTGATAATGCCGATCCGGTTCAGAACCGCAACGGCTTCCTCGTACTGGATCTCATCCTTGTCGGTGAGGTCCTTGTACTCGGTGGCCCCAGCACTGATCGTGACCAGAGACATGGTCATAACCAGAACGAGGACCAGGGATAAGAACTTCTTCATGGATTTTCATCCTCCTTGTTTTGCGGCGGGAAGTTCACCGCCGTTATTTGCGGACCGGGATGTGTCGGCTTTTCCGGCGCACATACAGTGGCTAGCCGTTCCCGTATCTACCCCGGGACTGCCGCCTCATCCGTGCCGCATGATGAATATAGCACACCATTTTTCTAAAATCAATATATTATCAATAGTTGTAACATAACAGTAACAAAGCAACCTCTCGCTGGTAATGGTCCCATTTATGAATATTTTTCACAATATACAGAAATATCTTCATCATTTTTTAAATCTCTCCGAGCATTTCGCAAAATCTTTGATTTATTATTTTAATATATGTATGTAACTTTAAATCTCCTCCTCTCCCATATGCAAGGAAGCTCGAAACGCAGACGCCAACCGCATTCGCGCAGTTCCAGCCGCCGCCGGAATCCCTACCCCCTTCCTACCCCCCTTCCTGCCCCCTTTTAAAAAAGCAGATTGACTTGCCACCAAGGGCCGTAGTATGATAAAAGCAATCATTTCGCAAACGTTTGAGCGCCTATGCGCGAAAGGAGGCCCGGCGTGAAAACCATTCTCGGTTATCTCCATCCCCACGCCCCCCGGGTAACGGTGGGGGTGACGGTGAAGTTCACTGCCGCCGTGCTGGAGCTGCTGCTCCCTCTGCTGCTGGCCCATATCATCGACGACTGCGTCCCCGTCAAGGATCTGCCCGGCATCTTTCAGGCGGGGGGGCTGATGCTGGTGATGGCCTTCGGCGCAGCCTTCTGCAACATCACTGCCAACCGCATGGCGGCCTGGGTATCCATGGACATGACCCGTCAGCTCCGCCGGGACCTCTACCAGCGGACACTGCTGCTGTCCCAGGCTCAGCTGGACCGGTTCTCCGTGTCCTCCATCGTCTCCCGGCTGACCAACGACACCTATAATGTTCATCAAATGTTTGATAAAATCCAGCGGGGAGGCATCCGGGCCCCCATGCTGGTGCTGGGGGGGCTGGCCCTGACCTTTCTTCAGGCCCCGCCCTTGGCCCTGGTGCAGCTGGCGGTCTGCTCCGCCACCTTCTTTGCCATCTGGCTGGTAACACGGCAGGGCATCCCCCGCTACACCCGGGCCCAGGAGGCAATGGACACCGTAGTCCGCATCCTCCGGGAAAACGCCGCCGGTGTCCGGGTGATCAAGGCCCTGGCCTGCCAGGGACGGGAGAGGGAGCGCTTCACCGCCGCCAGCCGGGCCTCCAAAGAGGCGGAGTCCTCCGCCGGAAGCATCATGGCCGCCGCCAATCCCCTCTCGGATTTTCTGCTGAACCTGGGGCTGGTGCTGGTAGTGCTGGCGGGAGCCCTGCTGGTAGATCGGGGATGGATGTCCTCCGGACAGATCGTGGCCTTTCTCTCCTATTTCACCATCATTCAAACCGCCACCCTGGGTTTGGCCAAGCTCTTTGTCAAATACAGCAAGGGCGTGGCCTCCGCCCGGCGGATTGAGGAGATTCTGCTGGCCCCGGAGGACCAGCGGGTCCGTCCGACAGAAGAATCGGACCTCCAGGGGCCGGAACTGGGCATGGAAGACGTCTCCTTCTCCTACCTGGGCGTGGAAAAGGATCTGGATGGCGCATCCTTTACTTTAAATAAGGGGGAGACCTTGGGCATTCTGGGTCCCACCGGCGCGGGAAAAACCACTCTGGTCTCCCTGCTTCTTCGGCTGTACGATGCGGACGGCGGCGTAGTCTGGGCCGGCGGATGGGATGTCTCCACCCTCAGCCGGGAGCAGCTCCGGGGCCGTTTCGGCGTGGTCTTCCAAAACGAGGCTCTTCTGAACGACAGCGTATATGAGAACATCTCCTTCCTGCGGAACCTTCCCCGGGAAGCGGTTATCGCCGCCGCAAAGACCGCCCAGGCCTGGGAGTTCATTGAAAACCTGCCCGAGGGGCTGGATGCCCGGCTGGACATCCGGGGGGCCAACCTCTCCGGCGGGCAGCGCCAGCGGCTGCTCATCGCCCGGGCCCTGGCGGCCCGTCCCGGCATTTTGATTCTGGACAGCGCCGACAGCGCCCTGGACTACCGCACCGCCGCCGCTCTCCACGCCGCCCTTCGCCGGGATTTTCCCGGCGTGACGCTGGTGGTGATCTCCGAACGGGTAGCCTCCCTTCGGGACGCGGACCGCATTCTGGTGCTGGAGGACGGCGTGATTTCCGCCCAGGGAACCCATGAGGAGCTTTTGGTGTCCTGCGGGCGGTACCGCCGCATGGCGGAACTGCAGATGGGAGGGGCCTTATGAAAAAACCGGTGCTTGTCCGCCTTAGCCGCTTCCTACGGCCCTATGGATTCCGCTTCCTGCTTCTGCTGGCCCTGCTGATGGCGGGGAACCTCTTATCCCTGGCCGCCCCCCTGCTCTCCGGCCGGGCGGTGGACGCCGTGGGCATCCGGGCGGACGGGGTGGATTTCCCCGGCGTGTTCCGGAACTGCGCCCTGATGCTGGGCTGCTATGCTCTGTCCTCTTTATTCAATTACATTGTCTCCTCCCGGCTGATCCGGGTATCCCAGTCCGTGTCCCACGATCTCCGCAGGGCCGCCTTCGACCGCATGAGCGAGCTGCCGGTGGACTACTTCGACACCCACCCGGCCGGAGACCTCATCAGCCGGGTCTGCTACGATGTGGACACCGTCAACGCCACCCTCTCCACCGATCTCCTGCAATTGGGCACCAGCGTCTTCACCGTGGCGGGATCCTTTCTCATGCTGCTGCTCCTCTCCCCCCGGCTGACCCTGGTCTTTCTGGTCACGGTTCCCCTGTCGGCGGCACTGACCCGCTTTCAAATGAAGCGTATCCACCCCCTCTTCCGCCTGCGCTCCAAGGAGCTGGGGGCCCTCAACGGCTTTGCCGAGGAGCGGATGGGCTGCCGCAAGTCCATCCGGACCTATGGTGTGGAGGATGCGGACCTGCGCCTCTTTGACCAGCGCAACGACGCGGCCTCCAAGGCCTATTACGACGCGGACCGGGCCAGCGCCTCCCTGGGTCCCTCGGTGAATTTCATCAACAACCTCTCCCTGGCCGCCGTCAGCGTCTTCGGGGCACTTCTGTACCTGGGAGGCGGCCTGACCCTGGGAAGCCTCTCCTCCTTCGTCCTCTACTCACGGAAGTTCTCCGGCCCCATCCGGGAGGCGGCCAACCTCCTGGCGGAGCTCCAGGCCAGCGCCGCCGCCGCAGAACGGGTGATGGACCTGCTGGACGAGGAGCCGGAAGCGGTGGATTCGCCGGAGGCCCTCCCCGTGGAGCATCTGCGGGGCGACATCCGCTTTGACTGCGTAACCTTCGGCTACGACCCTGCCCGTCCTGTCCTCCGGGATTTCACCGCCCACATCCCGGCGGGGAGTCTGGCCGCCGTCGTCGGCCCCACGGGAGCGGGCAAAACCACCCTGGTCTCCCTCCTCCTCCGGTTTTACCGTCCCCAGAGCGGAACCGTCACCGTGGACGGCATGCCCCTGGACGCTTACAGCCGGGACAGCCTCCGCCGCCGTCTGGCCCTGGTGCTCCAGGACACTTGGCTCTTCGGCGGCACCATCGCGGAGAACATCGCCTACGGCGCGCCGAGAGCCACCCGGGAGCAGATTGTGGAGGCCGCCAAGGCCGCCCGCATCCACCGCTTCATCTCCTCCCTCCCCCTGGGCTACGATACCGTCCTCACCGACGAGGGCATTTCCAAGGGTCAGAAGCAGCTCCTGGCTATCGCCCGGTGCCTCCTCACCGACGCGGACGTTGTCATTCTGGACGAGGCCACCAGCAATGTGGACACGGAGACCGAGGGAGAGATCAGTCTGGCCATGGAGCGGCTCCGTCAGGGACGGACCTGCTTCGTCATCGCCCACCGGCTGGCCACCATCCGGGGGGCGGACCGCATTCTGGTGCTGGACCAGGGCGGCGCAGCGGAGCAGGGCACCCACCGGGAGCTGCTGGCCGCCGGAGGCCTTTACGCCCAGCTCTATGCCGCCCAATTCCAATCCTGATTTTGGAAAAACCCGGCGAAAACGTATTCGTAGTTTCAGAAAATCGAAAAAATTTCAATTGGCAAAATAGCAAAAACCAGCCGTTCCTCTTTGTCTAAATTGTAAACAAACCGTGAAAACAAACAAAAAACCCCCTTTAAAATCGGGAGGCTGACAATTGACAAACCCGCTTGGGATTCTTTATAATGAACGCAGGAAGTCGCAAACGTTTGCGCAAAGCGGATGCATTTCCGCCCCGCGTGAACAGCCCCGGGCGTGACCGGATTGGGAGGACTCGATCGCCCGGGAAGTTCCTGGCAGTTATCAGAAAGAGGTGTTATCGTGTCAAATGCAGTAACCGTGACCAAGGAAAGACCCCCCAGAAAGAAACTGACGGCACGTCGGTTGAAGAACCTGATCCTGAACGTGCTCAAGAACCCCTTCAACATGGTCGTGCTGGTCAGCCTGATCGTGTTGTTCTGCCTGATCGTCATTCCCCTGCTGACCATGATCAAGTCCACCTTTACCCTGGCCCAAGGCGAGCTGCGCCGTGTGAAGGGCGCCCAGGTGGGCGACTTCACGCTTTACTACTGGCAGTACATGATCGCCAGCAACATGTCCAAGGCCGTGCTGTGGGAGCCCCTGATGCACTCCTTCGTCTGCGGCTTCTTCACCACGCTGATTTCCGTGCCTCTGGGCTCGGTGCTGGCTTGGCTGATGATTCGTACCGACCTCCCCGGCAAGAAGGTCCTGGGCATCCTCATCACCGTTCCCTACATGATTCCCTCCTGGACCAAGGCCATCGCCTGGCTGGCGGTGTTCCGAACGCCCACAAGCGGCGCAAACGGATTCCTCACCGGCATGGGCATACCGATTCCCGACTGGCTGGCCTACGGGCCCACGGCCATCGTGCTGTGCATGTCCATGCACTACTACGCATTCTCTTACATTCAGGTCTCCGGCGCTCTCCGCTCCATCAACTCGGAGCTGGAGGAGATGGGCGAGATTCAGGGAGCCAACAAGATCCAGATTCTCCGCTACATCACCCTGCCGCTGATTCTTCCCTCCGTGCTCTCCGCCCTGGTCATGACCGTCTCCAAGTCCATCGGTACTTACGGCGTGGCGGCCAACCTGGGCAACCGCATCGGCTATTACACCCTGGCCACCCGCATGCGCGTGTACATTGACCAGGGTCCCCGCGGCGTGGGCTACGCCATGTCCATCGTCCTGGTGGGTCTGGCGGCCATGATCCTGATGAGCAACCAGAAGGCCATCGGCGTCCGCAAATCCTATGCCACCGTGGGCGGCAAGGGCGGCCGCAGCACCCTGATGCCTCTGGGTGCGGCGAAGAAGCCTATGATGGGCTTCCTGGGCATCTTCCTGTTCCTGGCCATGGTCATGCCTTTCTTCGTGCTGATTATGGAGACCTTCCAGGTCACTACCGGCGCAGGCTACGGTCCCGAAAATCTCACGCTCTACAACTGGATCGGCCAGGCCGGCGAAGCGGAGGTCTACACCAACTACGAGGGCATCTTCCGCAACAAGGAGTTCTTCAACGCCCTGTATAACACCGTGCGCCTGACCATCATCACCTCCCTCATCACCGCCTTCTGCGGCCAGTTCCTGGGCTACATCAGCTCCCGCGGCCGGGGCAAGTGGTACGGCAACCTCACCGAGCAGCTGGTGTTCGTTCCCTACCTGATGAGCGGCGTGGCGTTCTCCACCATGTATTTCTCCATGTTCAGTGTGCCTCACTTCGGCGGGCTGATTCCCTCCCTGTACGGCACCTTCACCCTGATCGTTCTTACTTCCGTGGTCAAGCACTTCCCCTTCGCCAGCCGTTCCGGCACCGCCAACATGCTCTCCATCAGCGTGGAGCTGGAGGAGGCTGCGGACATCGCCGGCGCCAGCTTCTGGAAGCGGATGGCCACCATCATCGTTCCCCTGGCGAAGAACGGCTTCATCTCCGGCCTGATGCTGGTGTTCATCTCCATCGCCAAGGAGCTGGATCTCATCATCATCATGATGACGCCCACCACCCGGACCATGTCCTATCTGGCCTTCACCTACTCTCAGGAGGGTTACGCCCAGATGTCCGACGCCATTTCCGTGTGCGTGCTGCTGTTCATCCTGTTCTGCTACATCTTTGCCAACAAGGTCGCCGGCGCCGACATCGGCAAGAGCTGGTAAACGTCGCCGGAAATTCCGCCCACTCCGCTTCCGCCGCTCCGGCGGCGAGAGCTCCGCTCTGCTCCATTCCCTCCGCCGTCCTTCAAGAGGGGACTCCGTCCCCCCTTGAGCGTTCCCCCCTGCGGGGGGCGGGGGATGGGGCCGCGAGCGTGCGGCGGGCAGTATCGGGATTCTATGTTAAGATAAGATCAGAAAGGAAACGTGCCATATGAGCCGCATTGAACTGAAAAATATTGACAAATTTTACGGCAACAACCACGTCCTCCGCAACATAAACCTGACCATTGAGGACGGAGACTTCATGACCCTGCTGGGCCCCTCCGGTTGCGGCAAGACCACCACCCTCCGCGTGGTCTCCGGCCTGGAAAAGCCCCAGAACG
>CAJTZL010000036.1 GCA_910583695.1 uncultured Oscillibacter sp. | reverse complement strand
GCCGTCAGGCGGGGACGGAGTGGGCGGAGTTTCTTCCGACGACATGGGGGGTGCATTGCACCAGACATCTTCATGGCTGTAATTCCCCCTCCGGTTCGGGGGGAATCGCCTTCTGAAACCCCTCCCAGTCATATTCCCGTTCCTCCACAAGGGCCCAGGTATACCCCGCCCTCTCACACTCCTCCCAGGTGAGAAACCGGAAATAAAACTCCACCCCCAGGTGACAGGGCAGGATGTCCATGACAATCTTTTCAATCTGCTCAAACTCCGGCGGGACACCCACCACCCCCGGGAAGACCACCCGAATCCGGTTTCCCCCCAGCTCAATGGCCCGGGCCCGAATCCCGCAGCCCCGGATGGTCCGGTCAATGGCCTCCGGCGTCAGGCTGTCCCCGTCGATTTGAAGCAGGGCCGCAATGGCCGCCCGGCGCTCCTCCGGCGTGACAGCGGCGGGCCGCCGGAGAAACAGCGCCTCACGGCGGCGAAGGCCCTCGTCCTCCGCCGTGGCGGTGACGCCCTCCCGCTCCACCTCGTCCAGCCGGTGCGCCGCAAGGTCCAGTTCCCTGCCCAGGGCGTACAGCTCCGCCCCGCTGAGGGAATCCCGGTCCAGCCGGTAGACCCCCAGGGGGGCCAGCAGGGCCCGCAGATACTCCTCGTACATGCTACGCCTCCTTCGGCTCCCGGAGCTCCGTCACCTCCAGGGTCCCCAGCACCGGCAGGGCCGTGCTGTCCGCCGGAAGGTCCGCCGCCGGGGCGGTGAAGCGGTAGTTTTCCACGCCCTCCAGCTCGTAGAGCCGGTTTCCCAGCTCCGCCAGCCGCACCGCCCGGCCCAGCAGCCGCCCGCCGAAAAAACCGGCGATGGCCCGCCGGGCGGACTCCAGCACCGCCTCCTTGTCCGCCCCCTCCCTGGGGGCCACAGCCACGGCCACGTCCACCGTCCTGCTGGAAGGGGCCAGGGCCTTCACCGTCACCGCGATCTCCCGCTTTTCCTGGAGCTCCGCCTGGAGCCCCGCCAGCAGCTCCGGGTCCGGGAGGCCGTTTTCCCCGGTGACGTAGACGTTCACCGTTCCCGGTCCCTCCGCCCGGCCCACGGCCCTGGCCGCCGTCACGCCGGGATAGCTCATGGCCGTGGTCTCGTACCAGGCGGTGTTGGCCCCGTTGGGCAGACGGCGATAGCTCTCCAGAATGCGGCCCCGGAAGGTCTCATCGTCCTCCTCGCCGGTTCCGCCGGTGAAGGCGCCCGGATTCGTCACCGCCGTCACCGCCTGGGGGCAGGCCGTCAGAAACCGGACGGCCCCCGGCACCACGTTGCCCCCGGGCCCGGCCTCCACCGCCTCGGCGGGGACATCCACGTACAGCTCCCCCGCCGGAATGGCGGCGTCCGCCGTGGTCCGCACCCGGACCTCCTCTGCCGCCATGCACACCGTTCCCGCCGGGATGCCCACCTCCATGGCCGGGGGCGCGCTCACGGAGAAGCGCAGAACGCCCCCCGACCGGGCGGCCCCCAGCCGCTTCAGCCCCCGCATGGCCCCGTGGCGGTCCAGATAGACCCCCTGGGCCGTCTGGGGGAAGCTCTGGTCCAGCACCCAGTCCGCCTGGATTTCCAGGGACTGGAGCTCCGCCGCCGCGGCCCAGAGCCGCACCGCCAGATCGCAGCCCTCCTCCGGCGTGAAGCCCGCCCGCTGGGCGAAGTCCTCCAGCAGCTTCCGGTAAATCGTCTCAATGCTCCGCATCGTTTGTCTCCTCTCCCCTCTCAGGGGAAGACCTCCACCGTCACCGGCAGACTCTCCCCCTCATAGAACAGCCGGACCGTCACCGCCGCCCGGCCGTCCCGGCCCGGTTCCAGGGCCACGTCCTCCACCGTCACCGGCTCCTCCGCCAGGGCTTCCTCCACATACTGCCTGGCGGCGCTCTGCCGCTCCGGGGCGGGGACCCGCCCCAGGGCCCAGAGGCGGCTCCCCAGGTCCATCCGAAAGGGGAAGCTCCCCCGCCGGGCCGTCAGCCGGAAGAGAACCCGCTGGAGGAGGGCCTCCCGCCCCCCCACCCGCCGCAGGCCCCCTACGCCGTCGGCAATGTAATCCCCGTTTTTCAGCTCCAGCTCCATGGTCCGGCCTCCCTCAGCAATTGCAGGGCGCATAGGGCCGCCCGTTGACGGTGAGCTCCCCGGCGACGGAGAGTCCCCCGTCCACAGACAGCTCCCCGGCCACGGACACCCGGGCCGCCCGGATTTCCACACTGCCGTCCTGCTTCAGATAGATCGAATTTCCGCCGGGGCCGTAGAGGTAGACCTCCCCCGGCCGGATGGGCTCCGCCTCCTCCGGAGGCCGGGCCCCGGCCACGCACTGCTCCTCGCCGCCGGGTCCCCCCTTCACCACCAGCACCGCCGCCCCGTTGGCGGGGCTCCAGAGATAGCCCCCCGGGCCGTAGACCGGCAGATCTCGAATTTCGCCCCGGGTCACGACGCCCACCTTCTGCCCGCTGATGGTGGTGATGCCCAGGTCCGCGCCGGAGGGCGCCGCCGGGGGCCGGGTCTGTTTTGAAAGCCACATGCCGTTTCCTCCCAAATTCTATTCCAGGGGCTTCAGGGTCAGGACCGCCGTAGCACCCCGCCGGCCGTCGAAGCGATTTTCCGCTTCCGCCACCCGGAAGGTCCCCTTCAGGCCCATCCGATCCAGGGACACCGCCGCCCGGTCCCCCGGGAAGGCCAAGAAGCTTCCCGGCAGCGTCACCTCCGCCGTCCAGGCGTCCTCCCCGGACCGCCGGATCTGGTATTCTCCCGTGTAGCGCATGGCGGCCCAGGTGCTCTGCCCCGGGGTGTAGATCACCCGGCGGCACTGGCCCCCCTTGTCCAGCATCGCCTGATTTTTCACGGAGTAGTCCTTGTTCCGGGTCTTGTCAATGACCAGCGCCTCCGTCAGCACGCCGTAGTGGTCCTCCCGCAGGGTGCAGGAGAGCACCGGGTCCCCCTTCCCGATGGAGAGGGTCCGCCCCGGCTGCTCCGGACCCGCCAGCAGTTCCCCCTCCCGGCTGAACCGGGGGACGAAGCCTCCGTAGGCCCGGCAGAAGCTCTCCACCGCCTTCCACTGGCTGGTCCCCGCCGCCACAGTGTACACGGACTCCGCCCGGACCTGCGCAATTTCCTTGCAGGAAATGCCGTAGGGCTCCACGTGATTCCGCAGGATTTCCGCCAGGGCAGCCTGCTGGTAGGTGACGGGCCGGGACTCGTTGTCCAGCAGGCGGGCGGCGTAGCCCCGGCCGGAGACGGCGGCCGTCAGCCCGCCGCCGTCCAGGTCCACCGTGTATTCGTCCACCACGGCTCGGAGGACGGTTTTCCCGTCCTCCTCCGCCGTGAAGCCCGCCGCCTTGGACAGGGCCTCCGCCATCTCCTTCCGGTAGGCAAAGCGGACGGTAAAGCTGTCGCAGGGCACGCTTCCCGTGTGGGTGATCCGCCAGCTCAGAAGCGGCGGCAGGGAGAGCATCCGGTGATCCGCCGTGTAAAGGATTCCCGTCAAGGCACCTTCACCGCCTCTCCCGGATAGATTCGATTGGGGTTTTTGATCTGGGGGTTGGCCCGGAGCAGGGCCGCCAGCTCCACGCCGTACTGTCCCGCCACGGCCCAGAGGGTGTCCCCCTTCCGCACGGTGTGAACCTGCTCCCCGCCGTCGGCGCTTCCCGCCGGAGGGCCGCCGGAGCCCGCCCCGGCGGATTCCTCCTCCACCTCCTTGAGGCCGCCGTCACAGCCGCCCCCGTCCTCCCAGAACTCAAAGCGGTAGCGAACAAAGTCCGGCCTGGGCTCCTCCACGGCCTCCAGCGCCGCAAAATAGGCCCGCTCCGCCGGCCAGACCGGATGGACCAGCAGCCCCGGCCCCTCCTGCCGGAAGACCTCGGCCAGCTCCTTGAACCTCTGGTAGGCGTCCTCCCCCACAAAAACGCCCTCCCCCTTCAGAACCCGGTAGGCGCTCCCCAGCTCCTGCATCACGCACGGCCCGAAGGGAATCTGGTGGACGGCCACCCGCCGCCGGTATTCCACCGTGTATACCTCCGGGTTGTGCGGCCATGTGAACTCCTTGAACCGCATCGGCGCCAGCCGCACGCCGCGTCCCCCCTTTCACAGTCCCGCCGGGAACTGCCCGGCGGGGTCGGTATGTCAGTAAATCGTAAATCCGCCGTCATAGCGCCGGGCGTCCCGCTGGACCGCCCGGGACAGGGCCCGGGCTTCCTCCTCCGCCTGGAGGGCGGCGCTCTCCCAGCCGCCGCTCCAGGGGAGGAAGGGAAGAAGCGGCTCTCCCCGCCCCGCCGCCGCGGGGAAGCCCTCCCCGCCGGCGTAAAGGGCCCCGCCTCCGCCCCGGACCGTGGAGGCGGAAGCGCCTCCGGCGGTTTTCCCGCCCCGGAGCCCCGGCGGCAGGACCCCGCCTGCCACCGGGGAAAGGCCCCCTCCGGCAAGGCTCCGCCCGGCGTGTCTCTCTCCGGCGGCGGCCGCCGCCATTTCCGTCTCGGCCGCATGCTCCGCCGTCTCCCGTTCCGCTCCGCGGACCCCAGGCCCGCCGGAGGGTCCCGAAGGCTCCGCCGCCCCGCCTGTCCCAAACCGGGGTGCGCTCCGGGCCCCCTCCGGGCCGTACCGCCTGGAAGGGGGCGGAGCGCCTGTCTCTGCGCTCCGCCGCTCCCGGACCTCCATCCCTCCGCCGTCCTCCCGGACAGGTTCCGGCGGCTCCAAACCGCCGGGCATCCCGCCGGGAGGGCCTCCCTCCGCCTTCCAAATCGCTCCCTCCACCTCGTTTGCCGCCTCCCGGACCGCCTCCCAGGCTCCCGGGAAATCCCCGGGAGAGAAGGCAATCCCTCCGGCGTACCGCCCGGGGCTCCGGATCCCGGGCTCCCTCCCCGTCCCGGATCCCGCCGGACGCCGCATTCCGCCTCCGGGGGCCGCCTCTCCGGCCGGGGAGGCGGAATCCGCCGTCTCTCCGCCGCCCAGCAGCGCCGCCAGCGCCGCCCGCTGCCGCTCCAGCTCCCAGCCCAGATAGTCCATGTCCTTCACGCCCTCCAGAGCGCGGCGAACCGCGCCGCGTCAAACTCCGGGTTCACCGTCCCCGTCTGGGGAGGGCGGTTTTCCGCCGGACCGCCCTCCGCCCCCAGCCGTCGGAGCAGCCGCTCCATCTGCCGCCCCGTCAGATCCGCCAGGGCCTCCGCCCCGTCCCTATAGACCCGCTCCCCCCGGAAAAAGCAGCATTCCGACAAAATCCGCCCGTTGCACCGCAGAACCCGCTCCAAGGGGTCCTCCACCCCCCGGCACTCCCCCCACAGCTCCAGCAGCCGCCCTGCCGTCAGGGGCCTCAGCTCATCCACGTCCCTCATGCGGAGGTTTCCATCCGTCTGGCCGCCACCACCGTGACCTTTTCCGCCACCATGGCGTTGAGCCGCCCGTCCTCCTCAATGCCGCTCCACTGGCAGTCGCTGTAAATGATCCGCCGGTCCGGCTTGCAGATCACCAGGGAGAAGTTCGCCATGTCGTAGAAGTTGATTCCGTCGGACACGGCGCTGTCCGTGGCGTAAAGCCGGGTCAGCTCCAGGGTGTAGCGCTTCTGCCCCTCGATGGTGGCCACCGGCTCGCTCTCGCCGAAGGCCTCCACGCTCTGGGAGGTCTTGGAGGCTTTGGCGGTGTAGCTCTGCACCACCGCCACCTTCCTGCCGTCCATCTCCAGATAGATGTCGGCGCTGGTGGGAAATCCCGTCATCCCTTCTCACGCTCCCTCTCTCAAATTTCGATGTGCACCGTCAGGTGCACCTGGTTCAGCCCGTGGGCCACGGCGAAGCCGAACTCCACCAGGCAGATCGTGGGGTCCTCCGGGGAGGCGGTGACGCTTACCTCGTCGTAGCCGTCGATGATCTCCGCCGCCAGCTTCTTCTCCAGCTCCACAATGACCTGAGACCGGATGGCCGCCCGGTTCCGGGCATTGTTCTTGCTCCGGGAGAAGCGGCTGCGCAGGGCGGAGCGCACGGCGGGAATCACGTCGTCCACAATCAGGACGGTGGTCAGCTCCCGCCACGTGGCGTCCGCCGCCCCGCCGGTTTTCGTCCGGGTGGTGACGCCCCGCACCGGGGACACCACGCCCCCTACGCACTCCAGAGGCGTCACGCCGCCCCGGACCAGCAGGTCGATGTCGTTGTCGCCGTAATCCCGGCTGAGACCCGTCAAGCCTTTGATTCCGGCCCCGTTCAAGGGCACCGCCGGGTCGGCGGCGGAGGCCGCCAGGGCCGCCACCGCCGCCGCGGCGAAGACGCCGGACAGGGGCTTTCCCGCGCTGTCCAGGGCGTCGGGACCCACCAGGACCATCCGCTCGCTGTTCAGCGCCGCCGCCCGCTCCACCAGCTCCGCGGCCTCCGCCCCGGCACAGCCCGCCACGGCGATCCGCTCGTGCCGGAGGCCGGAGGCGTCCACCACCGCGTCCCGCAGGGCCTGGTGCACCGCCGCCTCGCCGCTGTCGCAGACCAGGATCTGCACGTCCGCCTGTCCCAGGGCGGCGAAGGCCCGGGCGTAGTCCTCCGCCGCGCCCTCCTCCGCCACCCGCACCGCCGTCACGGCGGAGGCGCCGTTTTCAAACAGCAGCCGCAGGACGGTGCTCATCCCCGCCGTCTCGTCCTCCCCGAAGACGGATACCCCGGCGGCCCAGCCCGTCACCGTCACCGGCTTGTCCACCGTGCCCTTGGCCGCCCTGGCCGCCACGCCGATGGCCCGGACCGCCCGCCCTCCGGACACCACCGAGGAGGTGTCGTAGGCCGAGTAAACCCCCGGCCGCTCATGCAGATTGCTCACCTTGCAAAACCCCTTTCAATACAAAATTCAGGAACTCCGGTTCCTCGTCCCCGCTCTCCGCCAGAAACAGCGCCTCGCATTGGAGCCTCCCCCGCCGGAGAAACAGCCCCGTCTGCCTCTCCCAGGCCAGAGCCTCCCAGCTCAGCTCCCCGGGCCGGATGCCCTCCGGCAGCATCCCCAGCAGGACCGCCGCCGCCGTCTGGGTTCCCTCCTCGCAGTCCGCCGCCCGCTCCGCCCGGATGTCCACGGCGATGACGCCCGCCAGCCGCTTGCCGTAGACCTCCCGGCTTTCACCATCCTCCCCCCGGGTCTGCCCCAGGTAGCCGCAAAAGCCCAGGGCCCGGCCCTCCGCCGTCCCCACGGCCACCGTGGCCAGGGGGGCCGTCTGCGCCGCCGCCCATTTCTCGGGAAACGCGGCCTCCGCCGCCAGCCCCCCGGCCCGGAGGGCGCAGATCACCGCGTCCCGCACCTGTCTCAGTTCCTTCATTCCGCCTCCCTCGCCCGTTCCAGCACGGCCCGCCAGTGGGAGAGCTCCGTGCCGATGTAATGGGGCCGTCTGCTTCGCACCCGGAACCGCCGCCCCTCCCAGCAGACCAGGTCCCCGGCCTCCAGGGCCGTCCTTCCCAGGTACAGCCACAGCCGCCCGTCCACGTTCCCGATGGGGGAGGGCTCCGGCCCCGCCTCCCTCCGCTCCGTCAGAGGCTGGAGGAAGGCCCGGACAGCCTCCACCGCCCCCTTCCGCTCCACCGTGACCGCCTGTCCGTACCGCTCCAGGATGCGCGCCGCCCAGCGGGTCATCCCTCCACCCCCCGGGCCCAGAGGCCTTCCGCCCGGACAAAGGGCTCCATCAGCCGCTCCGCCGCCTGCCGGAGGCGCTCCGCCCGCCGGGCCCGGTCGGCGCCGCTCCCCAGATTTACGGAGAGCTCCCCGGCGGAGAAGGAGGCCGCGCCCCCCTCTCCCGCCGCCAGGTCTGCCGCCGCCGTGAAGGCGGCGGCGCAGGGCAGGGCCTCGCCGCAGTCCTCCGCCGTCACGCCCTCCCGGAGGCGGGCCAGCCAGGCCCGCTCCGCCGCGGCGCACAGGGGCTCAAGCAGCGTCCGGTCGGCCCCCTCTCCCGCCGCCGCCAGGGCCAGCTTCAAAATCCGCTCCCCCATGGTTCCGGCCTCAGCCCTGGGCCGCGCCCAGCTTCAGCGCCTTGGATGCGTCGGTGAAGAGCTTGGCGAAGCCGGAGATGGAGGTGATGGCCGCCCGCTCCAGCTGCCGGTCAATGAGCTTGTCGTACTCCACCGTCACCTCGCCGCTCATCACCTGCTCCAGGGCGTAGCGCCGGTCCAGGCCGATGATGGTCCCGGCGGGCATGACGCTGGTCCGCAGGAGCTTTGCCCCGAGGGGGGTGGAGAGGGTTCCCGTGCCCTGGAAGTTCAACCCCGTCAGGGGATTCTGGAACTCCTTGAGCCGCAGCAGCTTCAGCATGGCGTCCCCGCCCACCAGCAGGGTGTTCATGGCGTAGGGGTCGAATTTGCTCCAGAAGTCCAGCAGAGCGTCGTAGGTCAGCTCGCCGCCAAGGTTCACCACCTCCGCCGGGTTCTCGTTGCCGTCCCCCTCCAGAAGGACCCGGATGGCGTCCTGGAGGTGCATCTTCCCGATGTAGGCCCCGATCTGCCGCAGGGTGACGGAGAAGAGGTCCAGCCGCTGGAAGCGGATGGCCTCGTAGGAGGCCACCAGCATCCGCCCCCGCTTTTGGAGCTTCACCAGATTCTCCTGGGTCCGGACGGAAGTCTCCGGGATGACCGCCCCCTCCGCCACCGGGAGGAGCTTCTTCTCCTCCTCCGCAGGCACGGAGGCGATGGAGCGATAGTCCATCCCGTCGAACCGCGTCACCGTGGCGGTGATGTCCGGCAGGATGCCTCCCTCCTCCAGTCCCTGGCGCACCACCCGGGAGACGAACTCCGGGAACAGCACCGAGGATTCCGTGGTGTGAAAGAATTTCTCCACCGGGTCGCTGTCGGCCCCCTTGACGTGGATGTCAAAGCGCTTCAGCTGCCGCTGGAAGGCGTCCAGACCCTCCAGGGGGGTCCCCCGGTAGCCCTCGCTGGGGTCCAGCTCCTCCAGGGTCTTGGCGAAGCTGGCGCCGCTGCGGCCGTACATCCCCTTTTCCAGCCGCAGGTTTTCAAAATGATAGCTCATGCCGTTTCTCCTCCTTCTTCATATCCGGCACGGGGCCTGCGCCCCGAAACCTCCCTCAAATCCGAAACGCCTCCGCGTCCTCCGCCCTCCCGGCGTCCCGCCGCCTCAGCTGCACCGGGACGGGAAAGCGCTTTGCAATCCGGGCCTCCAGGCTGCGCCGCAGCTCCAGAAGCTCCGGCTCCTCCAGCCGTTGCGCCGCCTTGGCGAAAACGCCGTCGTCTGCCAGCAGGGCAAGGCGCGCCACCTCCCGCCGCAGGGCCGCCAGGTACCTCCGTCCCAGCTCCGCCTCCTTGCGCAGGGTCCGGTCCTCCTCCCGCTCCTGGCCGAAGCGCTTCAAAACCCCCGCCGCCCGCTGGGCGGGCACCGCCACGAAGGACCACTCGTAGGCGTCCGTGATGTCCTTCAATTCCTGGAAGCACACGCCTCCGTCATAGATCTGCCCCGGCACATGGGCGCAGTCCCCGTTCTCCGCCCCGCAGACGGAGCACACGCTCCTTCCGGCACTGCACCCTACGCTGACCTCCTTTTTGATGCCCGCCTCGATCTCCGCGATGAGCTCCTGGTTCTTCTCCGTCCGCAGGAGATAGGCCCAGCCCTTGAGCCAGCAGTATCCGTCCCCCGCCTGGGTGCGGACCGCCGGCTCCCGGATCACCTCCGTTTTATAGAGCCGGGCGGTCTGTCCCCGGGCGCTCCACTGATGGTCGAAGACGCCGCTCCTGCCCACAAACAGCTCCCCCAGCCGCTCCAGGGCCTCGCCGTCGAAGCGCTCAAAGTCCCGGTCCACCTCGTTGTCGCACAGCCGCAGCGTAAAAACGTACACCTGCTCCGCGGTCAGCTCCGTCTTGGCCAGCTCGTTGATGAGCGCCAGATCCTCCGCCGTCACCGCCGTTCCCTTCCAGTCCTCCATCATGCGTTCCCCCCAAATCTCACGCCTCCGCGGCGTCGTTTTCAATCCGCAGCTTCCGGGCCTGTTCCCTCGTCGCCGCACGCTCCGGATCCCGCGCCTCCGCCTGCGGCGAAGGCTTGCTCCCTGCGCTGCGTCTCCTCTTCCGCCCCCAATCGCTCCGCTGGATTGCGGGCGGATTTTTTTCTGCGCCGTCACTCTCGATCCGCAGCTTCCGGGCCTGCTCCCGGTAGAGCTCCGCCCGGGCCTCCTCCACCTCGTCCTGGAGGTTGATGTCGTCCCAGACCACCCGGAAGCCGCAGCCATAGCCCCGCATCCCCAGCCATAGCCGGCAGATGCGCTCCACCACCGGCGTCAGCGTCCGCCGCAGGGCCGTGATCTCCGTGGTGAGCATGTCCGCCTGCTGGGTGCTCATCCGCTCCGTGGAGTTCCAGCTCAGCCCCAGCAGAAAGGGCGGGATGCCCGTCTTGGCCACGATCTGCTCCAGAATCTGCCGCACGGGCGCCTGGCTGTCCAGCACCGGGGCCTCCGCCCCGATAACCCGGATGTCCACGTCCCCCGCCGCCACAAAGTCCCGCACGCTGCCGCCCCGGGTCTCCCGCATGGCCCGGGACCACTCTCCGGCCAGGAGCCTGCCCCGCTCCGCGGCGCCCTCGCCTCCCCGGCAGGTGACGGCGAAGCGGAGATTGCCGCACCGCTCCCAGTTCACCCCCACGGTGTGGTAAATCTTCATCAGAATGTCCGCCAGAAAGGGCAGGGACCGCAGCAGGGACACCCCATAGGGGTTCTCCGCCTCCGGGTTCAGCGGCGTGAAGAGAATCAGATTCTGATAGGGCAGCGCCGCCATCCGCCCACTCTCGTCCGGCCCCCAGACGGAGAAGGCCAGGGGGCTCTCCCCCTCCCGGATCTCAATGTCCTCCACCCGCCCGCACAGCAGCGCGGCGATTTCCCGGTTTCCCGCGGCGGGGACGATCTCCCCCACCGCCCGCCCGCAGGTCAGCAGGGAATCCAGATAACTGTCCAGAAAGGCGTTCAGCCCGAACTGTCCCCGTCCCGCGGGCACGGTCCGCAAAAACTCCCCCAGCTCCCGCTCTGCCACCAGGTCCTCACAGGAAACCGTCAGTCCCCCCGTCATGCGGATGAGCTTGTAAATGGCCGCGTCCACCACCGGCACGGCCTCCCGCACCGCCCGGTAAAGCCGGGTCTCCCCGTTTCGCAGGGGTACATACTCCCCCAGCATCCCGAAGGGGTGCTTCTCCCGGTTTCGCAGCTGCACCGCCGCCGGACCCGGCTCCTCCGGAGCCGCCCTGCGCTTGTTTCGCCGATTCAAGGTTCCATCTCCTCTCAAAAAACCTCCCGCCGCTCCACGGCCAGGGCCAGAAAGCCCTCCTCCTCCCGGTCCCCCGCCAGATTCATGGCGAAGTACCGCATGTCGTCCATGGCGTGGTCGTCCTTTTTCCGGGGGACGTCCCGCTCCCCCCGCTGCTCCCAGGCGTACTGGGCCAGCTCCCGGAGGCAGTCCCCGCAGGTCCTGCAAATCACAATCTGCCCCGTCCGGAGCAGGTCCGCCGTCACCCGGAGGCCGTCGGCCACGTCGTTGTCCGCCTTCACCACCCGGAAGCCCCGCCGCCGCAGAACCTCGATGAAGCTGGCCGCCGAGGGGTCCACGATCACCCGCTGGATTTCCCGTCCCCCTGCCAGCCGCTCCAGGTCCCCGGCGTATTCCGCGTCGGTCCGCTGCCGCCCCATTTTCCTGGAATCATAGTAGAACTCGCTGACCCGGTACCAGACCCCTTCCCGGAGCCCCCACAGCCCGAAAGAGGCGGGATTCACCGTCCCGTAGTCCGCCGAGATGCGCCACGCCGAAAAGCCGCCCTCCGGGACCTCCGCCGAGTCCCGGTCCGCCTGGAAGAAGTCGTACACCAGTCCCTCTGCCGCTGTCCACTCCCCCAGGACAAACCGCCGGTAAAAGGCCCCGGAGCAGTTCCGCTTATACCGCTCCCGGATTCGCTCCGACAGGACGGGGTTGTCCTCCATGGTGAAGTGGAGCCGCAGGGCCCGCCGCTCCTCCGCCTTCAAAATCCACTCCTGGTAAAACCAGTGCTGGGGCCCCTCCGGGTTGCAGTTGAACCACAGCCGGCTCCCCGCCACGCTGCACCGGGCCACCGCCTGTTCCACGAAGGACCGGGGCATCAGCGCCGCCTCGTCCAGCAGCACCCCCGCCAGGGTGCTCCCCTGAATCAGTCCCGCGCTGGACTCGTCCCGCCCGCCAAAGAGCAAAAAGGTGTTTTCGTGCCCCCGGAACCGCACCGCCAGCAGATTCTCCCCCCGCCGTTCCCGGACCTCCATGCCCAGCCGCCGGAGGCAGGGGGCCAGCTCCGAGAGCAGGTTCCGCCGCACAGAGGCGATGGTCTTCCCGCAGATGCCGAACTGCCGCCCGTCGAAGCCCGCCTGGGCCCAGAGGAAGAAGCTCAGCCCCATGGCAAAGGTCTTCCCGCTCCGCACGGCCCCGTCGCAGATGACGGCCTCCCATTTGGGATTCCGCCACCAGGTCAGAACCCGCAGCTGCTTGGGGGAGAACCGGAGGCCCTTACCCGCCATAGGCCCCGCCCTCCTCCAGCTGCCCGGCGGCGTCCTCCAGAGCCCGGTACAGCTCCTCCGCCCCGCCGCCCCCGGCCTCCCCCAGCAGGGCGCAGAGGGTCTCCAGGGCCCGCACCCGGTCCACCAGCTTCACCTCCACGCCCCCCTTGTCCGTGACCTTCAGCTCCGCCACGGCGGAGAGGTCCAGGCTCCCCGGGTCCACCTCCCTTGGGCAGAGGGCCAGCCGCGCCGCGTCGTTGGCCCGTCCGAAGGCCAGCTGCGCCAGCCGCCGCAGGGCGTCCTCCCTCCGCAGCTCCCCCGCCGCGGCCCCCCGCATCTTCTCCAGCCGCCGCCGGATGCTTTTCAGGGCCAGCGCGGCGAAGCCGTCCTCCTGACCCGCCGCCTTCGCCGCCTGCTCCGGATCCATGGTCCGCAGAAACACGCTGCAAAAGAGATTCTGCCATTTCCCCTGTTCCATCCTGCATTCCCCCTCATATCCCCCCGCCCCGGCCCGCCAAAGTTGCACGGCAGAGTGCACCGCGACAAAAAAATTTTTTCCCCCGGCCAAAAACCTGTGGTATACTGTTCGACAAGAACTCACATTCAAGGAGGCGCTTCCATGCTGACCCTGTTGACCGGCCGGGCCAAGACCGGCAAATCCACGGCGGTGCTGAACCGCATCGCCGCCCGCCCCGGCGGCCGGGACCAGATTCTCCTGGTGCCCGAGCACGCCTCCCATCAGGCGGAGATGGACCTCTGCCGCGCCTGCGGCGACGGGGCCAGCCGCTTTGCGGAGGTGCTGAGCTTCCGCCGCCTGTCCGACCGGGTGCTGTCCATCACCGGCGGGGCCGCCGGGGTGACGCTGGACGCTGGAGGCAAGCTGCTGACCCTGGAGAAGGCCCTGCTGGAGGTCTCTCCGGAGCTGACGGTCTACCGCCGTCCCTCCCGGAAGTCCGCCTTCCTCCGCCAGCTGCTGGACCTCTTTGACGAGCTCCGGTGCTACGAGGTCTCCCCCGAAACCCTTTACGAGCAGTCCCAGGCCATCGCCGGGGCCACCCGGGACAAACTCCGGGACCTGAGCCTTCTCTATGCCGCCTATGAGGCCCGCCTGCTCCGCCCGGGCCTGGACGCCCGGGACTATATGACCAAGCTCTGCGACAGCCTGGAGGCCTCGGGCTACGCCCGGGATAAGGATATCTATATCGACGGCTTCACCTATTTCACCGCCCAGGAGCGCCGCTGTCTCTCCATTCTCCTCCGGCAGGCCCGCTCCCTCACCGTCACCCTCCTGGGGGAGCCGGACAGCCGGGAGGAGATGTTCGAGGCCTCCGTCCGGACCCTGGACCGCCTCCGCCGTCTGGCGGAGCGGGAGGGCAGGCCCGTCCGGATCGAGAACCTGACTGCCCGGGACCCCTCGGCCCTGGGCCATCTGGAGCGCTGCTTTTTCGGCGAGCCGGCGCTCTTCCGGGGGGATTCCTCTTCCATCAGGCTTCTCCAGGCGGACACGGTCTTCTCCGAGGTGGAGCAGGCCGCCGCCGCCATCCGCCGCCTCCTGGCGGAGGGGCGGTGCCGCTGCCGGGACATCACTGTGGCCGCCCGGAACATCGAGACCTACGAGGCCGTCATCGAGACGGTCTTCGAGCGCTACCAGATTCCCGCCTACCTCAGCCGCCGCAGCGACATCCTGGAAAAACCGGCCCTGAGCCTTCTCACCGGGGTCCTGGCCGCCGCCGGCGGGGGCTATGAGTACGACGACATGTTCCGCTGGCTGAAGACGGGTCTTGCGGGCCTGACCCCCGGGGAGTGTGACCAGCTGGAAAACTACGTCCTCAAGTGGGAGATCCACGGGAACATGTGGCTCCGGGACGTGGACTGGGTGGAAAACCCCGACGGCTATGGAGCCCCCTGGACGCCCCGGCGGGAGGCCCGCCTGGCCCAGGTCAACGCCCTGCGCCGCCGGGTCCAGGCCCCCCTCTCCCGTCTGGCGGAGGGATTGAAGGCCGGCGGCGCCGCCGCCAAGGTAAGCGCTCTTTGCGATTTCATGGAGGAGCTGCACCTCCAGGACGCTCTGGAGACCCAGATGCGGGCCCAGGCCCAGGCGGGCCGACTCCAGGAGGCGGAGGAGACCGCCCAGCTGTGGGAGATCCTCTGCGGCGTGCTGGACCAGTTTGTGGAGATCGTGGGGGACGAGCCCATGGAGCTGGAGGAGTTCACCCGCCTGTTCCGGCAGGCCCTGACCCAGTACAGCGTGGGCACCATCCCCGTCTCCCTGGATCAGGTCCAGGTCTCCGGCGTTGCCCGGAACGACCGCCACACCGCCAGATACCTCTTCCTCCTGGGGGCCAACGACCACGTGCTCCCCACCCCCGGCCAGGGGGGCGGCGTGCTGAACGAGGACGACCGGGAGGAGCTGGCTCGGCGGGGCGTGGAGCTGGCTCCCACCGGCATGGACCAGATGGGCATAGAGCTCCAGAACCTCTACGCCGCCCTGGCCCAGCCCACAGAGGGCCTGACGGTCAGCTGGCCCGCGGCGGACGTCTCCGGGGCGGAGCTGCGCCCAGCCTTTGTGGTGGACCGCCTCCTGGCCCTGTTTCCCGCCCTCCGCGTGGAGCGGGAGCCCGCCGCCAAGCCCTACCGGCTGACGGCCCCCCTTCCCGCCCTGGAGTCCGCCGTCCCCGGCGGGACCCTCTGGCGGCGGCTGGAGGAAGAGCCCGCCCTCCGCCCCCGGCTGGAGGCCATGGCCCGCTCCGCCGCCCAGACCCGGGGCTCCCTGTCTCCCCGGGCCGTCCGGGCCCTTTACGGGGAGAGCATCGGCATGACCGCCTCCCGCCTGGAGCGCATCCGCACCTGCCACTTCTCCTACTTCATGGAGTACGGCCTCAAGGCCCGGCCCCGGGCGCCCGCCGCCTTTGACGCCCCCCGGATCGGCGACTTTCTCCACTTCCTCCTGGAGCGCGTTACCCGGGACGTCCAGACCCTGGGGGGCTTTGCCCAGGTGGAGGAGGGGACCCTGCACGCCCTGGTCCTGCGGTACATCGACGAGTACGTTCAAAAGGAGCTCCGAAACTTCCAGAACCGGAACGCCCGCTTCCGCCACCTCTTCAACCGCCTGCGGAACATGGCCTGGGCTGTGGTGGATCAGGCGGCGGCGGAGCTGCGGTGCTCCGACTTCGTGCCCCTGGCCTTCGAGCTCTCCTTTGGAGACGGGCCGGAGGCGGACCTTCCCGCCGTGGTGATCTCGGAGCCCGGCGGCGAGCTCCGGGTCCGGGGCAAGGTGGACCGGGTGGACGGCTGGCTCCAGGACGGGAAGCTCTACCTCCGGGTGGTGGACTACAAGTCCGGCAAAAAGTCCTTCGACCTCTCGGCGGTCCGCATGGGCCTGGACATTCAGATGCTCCTCTACCTCTTCACCCTCCAGAAGACCGGCGCCGCCCGCCTCGGCGGGGAGATCGAGCCCGCCGGGGTCCTCTACCTCCCCGCCCGGGACGACCTTCTCTCCGTCCAGCGGAACATCTCCCCGGAGAAGCTCCGGGCCGAGCGGGAAAAGCAGCTCCGCCGCTCCGGCCTCCTCCTGGCGGAGCCCCGGGTTCTCCAGGCCATGGAGCACGAGGCCCTCACCGAGCCCCGATACCTCCCCCTCCGGGTGAACAAGGACGGGAACCTCTCGGGAAGCCTGGCCTCCGCCGCCCAGCTGGGGGAGTTGGGCCGGTATGTGGAAGCCCTCCTCCACGACATCGCCGGGGAGGTCCGGGGAGGCAACATCGACGCGGACCCCTGCTGCCACACGGAGGAGGACAGCCCCTGCCGCTTCTGCGAATGGGCCCCCGCCTGCCACTTCCAGGACGGCCGGGACAAGGACCATCTCCACTACATCCTCCCGGTGAAGCCGGAGGAGTTCTGGCAGGAAATCAAAGGAAAGGAGGCGGACTGACATGGCCGTAACCCTCACTCCCCAGCAGGAGGCCGCCGTAAAGAACCGGGGCGGAAGCCTGCTGGTCTCCGCCGCCGCCGGCTCCGGCAAGACCCGGGTCCTGGTGGACCGCCTCTTCCGTTACGTGACGGAGGAGCGGCACAACGTGGACGACTTCCTCATCATCACCTACACCCGGGCCTCCGCCGCAGAGCTCCGGGGCAAGATCGCATCCGAGCTCTCCCGCCGCCTGGGGGAGGACCCGTCCAACGCCCACCTCCGCCGCCAGCTCCTCCGGGTCTATCAGGCGGATATCAAAACCGTGGACGCCTTCTGCACCGCCCTCCTCCGGGAGAACACCCACCTCCTGGCCCGGGAGGAGGACAAGCACGCCCTGACCCCGGATTTCCGGGTCCTGGACGACGGCGAGGCCGCCCTGATCCGCCGCCGCGTGCTGGACCGGGTCCTCTCCGTCTTTTACGAGACCCTCACCCCCGGCGCGGAGCAGCTGGCGGACACCCTGGGAGCGGGCCGGGACGACTCCGCCCTGGTGGAGCTGGTGCTGGAGTTCTATAAAAAGCTCCAGAGCCACGCCTCCCCGGAGGACTGGCTCCGCCAAAGCCGCGCTGCCTGGGAAATTCCCGCCCCCTCCTTTGACGCCACCCCCTACGCTCAGGTCCTCCTGGCCTCCGTCCGCCGCCGGGCCGCCCACTGGGCGGACCAGCTCCGCCGGGGGGCGGAGCGGACGGAGGGGGATTCCGCCCTGACCTCCGGCTACGGCGCAAAGTTCCTGGCGGCCTCCCGGAGTCTCCATGCCCTGAGCAGGGCGCAGGACTGGGACTCCGCCGGGGCCCTGGCCTCCGCCGTGGCCTTCCCCCGCCTCACCACCCCCAAGGGCCGGAAGGAGGATCCCCTGGTCCTGGCCCTGAAACAGATCTGGGAGGGGGCGAAAGCTGCCCTCAAGCCTCTCCGGTCCTGGCTGGACGTCACCGGGGAGGAGGCCCTGGAGGACCTTGCCGCCGTGGCCCCCGCCATGCTGGCCCTGCTGGATCTGACGGCGGAGTTCTCCGCCGCCTGCCGGGCGGAAAAGCTCCGGCTCAACGCCGCGGACTTCTCCGACCAGGAGCACCTGGCCCTCACCCTGCTGGTGAAGCCGGACGGCGCGCCCACGGAGCTGGGGGAGCAGGTCTCCGCCCGCTACGCCGAGATTCTGGTGGACGAGTACCAGGACACCAACGAGGTCCAGAACGCCATCTTCCGGGCCGTCTCCCGGGAGGGGAAAAACCTCTTCACCGTAGGGGACGTGAAGCAGAGCATCTACCGCTTCCGTCTGGCGGACCCCACCATCTTCCTGCGGAAGTACGCCGCCTTCCGGCCCCACACCCAGGCGGCGGAGGGGGAGGACCGGAAAATCACCCTCTCCCAGAACTTCCGCTCCCGCCGGGAGATTCTGGATGCCGCCAACTTTGTCTTTGAAAATATACTCTCCGTAGAAATGGGGGAGCTTGAATACGACGAGGACGCCGCCCTCCACTTCGGCGCGGCATACTACCCGCCCCGGGAGGACTGCCGGACGGAGTTCCACCTGCTCACCGCCCGCCGGAAGTCGGCGGAGGATCCCCACCCGGTGAAAAAGCTCACCGCCGAGGCCCGCTTTGTGGCCCGCCGTATCCGCCGTCTGCTGGACGAGGGCTTCCCCGTCACCGACCCCGACGGGTCCCTCCGCCCCTGCAAGCCGGAGGACATCGTCATCCTCATGCGCTCCCCCGGGAGCCGCTCGGCGGCCTTTGCCGCGGCCCTGGCGGAGCGGGACATCCCCTGCTCCTTCCAGGAGGCGGCGGACTTTTTCGAGTCCATGGAGGTCTCCACCACCGTATCCCTGCTGGAGCTCATCGACAACCCCCGGCAGGACGTGCCCCTGATCTCCGTGCTCCGCTCCCCCATTTTCGGCTTCACCCCGGACCGTCTGGCGGAGATTCGGGCGGCCGCCCCCGACGGCGATTTTTACGAGGCCGTCTCCGCCTCCGGCGAGCCGGACTGCGCCGCCTTCCTGGATACCCTGAACGCCTTTCGGCTCTCGGCCCGGGACATGAGTGTCCACCGCCTCCTCTGGCACATCTACAACACGCTGAACCTCCTGGGGCTCTATGGGGCCATGGACCGGGGCCTGGAGCGGCGGGAGAACCTGATCGCCCTGACCCGGCAGGCGGAGAAGTTCGAGTCCGGCGGCTGCCGGGGTCTCTTCGCCTTCGTCACCCGGCTGCGCCGCCTGCTGGAGGCCGGGGAGGCCCCGGAAACCTCCTCCGGCTCCACCGCCGGGGGGGTCCGGCTCATGACCATTCACAAGTCCAAGGGCCTGGAGTTCCCCATCGTCTTCCTGGCGGACCTGGACCACGCCTTTTCCCGCCAGGACTTTGATGACTCCGTCCTGGTGCATCCCGCCCTGGGCCTGGGGCCCCGCCGGGTGGACCTGGAGCGGAGAGTTCGCTACCCCACCCTGGCCCGCACGGCCATTGAGGAAACCACCCGCCGGGAGAATCTGGCGGAGGAGCAGCGGGTCCTTTACGTGGCCATGACCCGCCCCAAGGAAAAGCTCATCCTGGTGGACTCCCTCTACTTCGCGGAAACCCGGCTCCAGCGTCTGGCGGCCTCCGCCGCCCTCCCCGCGGCGCCGGAGGCCGTGGCGGCCTGCCGGACTTTTGGGGAATGGCTGCTGCTGGCCCTGCTGTGCCGCCCGGAGGCGGAGCCCCTCCGGGCCCTGGCCGGGGCGGAGGTCCCCGTCTCCCCCGGCTCCGGGGCCCCCTGGCAGGTCTTCCTCCACGACTGCGAGGAGTACCGGGACAGCCCTCTCCGCCCCGGCCTCTCCCAGGAGGAGCACGCCGTCGAGACGCCCTTTGACCCGGCCCTCCTGGCCTTCCAGTACCCCTACCGCCGGGAGAGCGCCCTGCCCGCCAAGCTCACCGCCACCCAGCTGAAGGGCCGCCCCCTGGACCAGGAGATTGCGGAGAACGCCGCCCACACCCCCTACCTCCGCCCCCTGTCCCAGCCCAGGTTCCGCCGGGAGCAGAAAGGCCTCACCCCCGCCGAGCAGGGCTCCGCCACCCATCTGGTCCTCCAGTACCTGAACTTTGGAGACGCCGATGTCCCCGCCCAGATCGCCGCCCTGGAGGAAGCGTCCCTCCTCACCCCCCAGCAGGCCCGGGCGGTGGATGTCCGGGCCCTGAAGCGCCTCCTGGCCTCCCCCCTGGCGGAGGAGCTGCGGCAGGCAGAGGCGGCGGGAAAGCCGATTCTCCGGGAGTACCGCTTCACTCTCCTGGTTCCCGCCCGGGAGTACGATTCTCAGGCCTCGGAGGAGGACGCCATCCTCCTCCAGGGCGTGGCGGACCTGTGCTTTGAGACGGAGGGGGGATTGACGGTGGTGGACTTCAAGACCGACCACGTCTTCACCCCCCAGGAGGTGGCGGACCGGGCGGAGCGCTATCGCCCCCAGCTGGAGGCCTACAGCCTGGCCCTGACCCGGGTGCTGGGGACCCCCGTCACCCGACGTGTGCTCTGCTTCCTCTCCCCGGGGAAGACGGTGGAGGTGTAAACGGCCGGTTCAAAATTTTTCCAGCGCAAAAACCGCCGGATTGGGGCAAGCTAAGGCTCATCTCGACAGGATTGGAGGGATATCCATGGCAATCGACAAAATCGCCGTCCTGCTGGCGGTCATCGGCGCGCTGAACTGGGGCGGCATCGGCCTCTTCGGCTTTGACGCCGTGGCCTGGCTGTTCGGAGGCCAGACGGCGGTGTTTTCCCGGATCATTTATGCCCTGGTGGGGCTGGCGGGCCTGTGGTGCCTGACGCTGCTGTTCCGCCTGGACCGGGAAACCGCCGCCCACCCGGCCTGACGGCGCCCGGAGACGCGAAAACCGGAGAGGAAGTTCCTCTCCGGTTTCGTTTGGCGAAAAGGCAGGAGACCGATTCAACGGGAAGGAAGGGTGTGTGCGGGAAACCCAGGAAGGGTTTCCTGCACCTGTTCAATCCACAAGTTTTCAGAACTTCTTTGAAGTTTTGAAAACTTGCTCAGGCTGGAAAAAAACTTTTTGACAGCCTGAACCGGAGAGGAATTTCCTCTCCGGTTTTTGGCGTGCCGCCGGGAAAAGATGAACATTTTTGAAATCCCGCCCCCAGCCGTCTTTACTTCCCCGTTAAAATGCTCTATAATCGCACATAATATTTCCATAGAATGTCCATAGAAACGGAAAGGAAGGACCCATAACATGGAACACAAGCTCCGCGAATACGCCCGCCTCCTGGTGCGGATCGGGCTGAACCCCTATCCCGGCCAGCGGATGGTGATTTCCTCCCCGGTGGAGTGCGCCCCCTTCGCCCGCCTGTGCGCGGAGGAGGCCTACGAGGCCGGCTGCTGCGAGGTGGTGATGAATTGGACCGACGACGCCATGACCCGGATGAAATACCTCCACGCCTCGGAGGAGGTTTTCGACACGGTGCCCCTCTGGCGGCGGCATTTCTTCAATGACCAGGCCCTGGAGGGCACGGCTTACCTTGCCATCTCCGCATCGGACCCGGAGAACCTCAAGGGCGTGGATTCCCAGCGCATCATCCGGGCCCAGCGGGCCAGCGGCAAGGCCCTCAAGGACTTCGACCGCCTCCAGATGTGCGGCGGCTTCCCCTGGTGCATCGCATCCATCCCCATTCCCTCCTGGGCCGTCCGGGTCTTCCCGGACAAGGGGGAGGCGGAGGCCGTGGCGGCCCTCTGGGACGCGATTTTCTCCGCCGTCCGCATCACCGGGGACGGCAGGGCCGTGGACCGCTGGCAGGAGCACCTGTCCACCCTGGAAAAGCGTCTGGAGAAGCTGAACGCACTGAAGCTCAAATCCCTTCATTATACCAACTCCCTGGGCACGGACCTCACCGTGGAGCTCCCCGAGGGCCACATCTGGGAGAGCGGCGGGGACCGCACCCTCTCGGGCCGCAGCTATATCGCAAACATCCCCACGGAGGAGATCTTCACCTCCCCCCTGAAAACCGGGGCCAGCGGCGTGGTCTATTCCTCCCTGCCCCTGGTCCACGACGGCAACCTCATCGACAAATTCCACTTCGTGGTGAAGGAGGGCAGAATCGTGGAGGCCCATGCGGAGCAGGGGGAGGAGACCCTGAAGGCCGCCATATCCGTGGACGAGGGGGCGGCCTACTTCGGCGAGGCGGCCCTGGTCCCCTACGACAGCCCGATTTCCAACCAGAACCTGCTGTTCTACAACACCCTTTTCGACGAGAACGCCGCCTGCCACATCGCCTTCGGCGAGGCCTACCCCTGCCTGGAGGGGGGCCAGCAGATGACCAAGGACGAATTGAAGGCCCGGGGCCTCAACGACTCCATCACCCACGTGGACTTCATGATCGGCACCCCGGACCTCTCCATCCTGGGAACCACCCGGGAGGGGAAGGAGGTCCCCATCTTCATCAACGGCAACTTCGCCCCGGAATTTTAAGCGGCCGGGAAACGGCCCGGTCCGGGGACCGGACCCCGCAGGGGAGCGGGAGGGGCCTTCCCTTCCGCCGGGAGAACGCCCTGTGGGGCCTGCCCCCCAGGGCGGGTCATTTCTCCGGGACCGCCCGTTCCCCAGGGAGGGAAACCGGGCGACCCCATAACGAACATAAGGAAATGAGGAAATCACCATGTCTGTCAAACTGCAAGAGACCACCCCCGACGTGCTGATCTGCGACGGCGCAAAGGTCAGCGGCGACGTGACCCTGGGAAGGGGCGTGAATGTCTGGCACAACGCCGTCCTCCGGGGAGACGACGGAGCCATCACCGTGGGGGAAAACACCAATATTCAGGACTGCGTCATCCTCCATGAGGAGACCCATGTGGGCGCGGGCTGCACCGTCGGCCACGGGGCCATTGTCCACGGCTGCACCATAGGGGACAACGTCCTCATCGGCATGGGGGCCATTGTCCTCAACGGGGCGAAAATCGGGGACGACTGCATTGTAGGCGCCGGGGCCCTGGTGACGGGGAAGATGGACGCCCCCGCCGGGTCCATGGTCCTGGGGAGCCCCGCCAAGGTGGTCCGCCCCCTGACGGAGGCGGAGATCGCCTCCAACCGGGAGTCCGCCGAGGGCTACCTCCGGGCGGCGGACCGGTACCGCCGGGGCTGAGCCATGGACTGGAACCGGGATCAAATCAAGCAGCGCCTGCTGGTGGTCTGCGGCGGCGTGGCCTTCTTCTGCGCCCTGCAAAATCTCCCCGCTCTGGCGGGGGGGCTCCGGTGGGCTCTGGGGATCCTGTCCCCCTTCCTGGTGGGCGGGGCCATCGCCTTTATTTTCAACGTCCCCATGCGGGCCATCGAGTCCCGCCTCCCCCGGGGGAAGCGGTGGAACGCCCTCCGCCGGCCCCTGGCCCTGGTGCTGACCCTGGCGGCCGTGACCGGCGTCGTGACTCTGGCGGTCTGCGTCATCAGCCCCGGCGTGGGCGACGCAGTGGGGTCCATCACCGGCCAGCTCCCCGCCGCCATCCGCCGGATGGAGGAGCAGCTGGCAAAGCTGGAAACCTGGCTCCCCCAGCTGGAGACCCTGGCGGCGGATTTCCAGTTTGACTGGAAGGCCCTCACGGAGAAGGCCGTCTCCCTGGTCCGGGACTGGGGCGGCGGGCTGGTGTCCTCCGGCGGGGTCCTCATGGCGGGGGTGGTCAGCGGGGTCAGCACCTTCGTCATCGGCCTGATCTTCTCTTTTTACATCCTTCTGCAAAAGGAGCGCCTGGCCCGCCAGGGCCGTCAGGTGTTCTACGCCCTCTTTCCCGAGTCCTGGGCGGACAAGGCCCTGGAGGTCCTCCGCCTCTCGAACCGCACCTTCTCCAGCTTCCTCTCCGGCCAGTGCGTGGAGGCGGTGATTCTGGGGGCCCTCTTCGTGGTGGCCATGACCCTGTTCCGGATGCCCTATGCCCTGCTGGTGGGGGTCCTCATCGCCCTGACGGCCCTGATTCCCGTGGTGGGGGCCTTCATCGGCTGCGTGGTGGGGGCCTTGCTCATCGCCGTGACGAACCCCTGGCAGGCGGTGGGCTTCGTGGTCCTCTTCCTGGTGATTCAGCAGATCGAGGGAAACCTGATTTACCCCCACGTGGTAGGGTCCTCCGTGGGCCTGCCCTCCATCTGGGTCCTGGCCGCCGTCACCCTGGGCGGCAAGCTGATGGGCATTGCGGGAATGCTGTTTTTCATCCCCCTGTGCTCCGTGCTGTACGCCCTCTTCCGGGGCTTTGTCAAGGCCCGCCTGAAAGCCCGGAAGGTTCCCCCGCGAAAATGGCGGGACCCCTGAGCGCAGAAAAAGCCCTCCGAAGATTCGGAGGGCTTTTGGTTTTGTTATACAGCCGTCTTCCGGCCCAGGCCGGAGAAAAACGCCGCCGCTGCAGGCACGGAGAGAAGGCCCAAAAGGGCTGCCGCCCCCATCAGGAAAGAAACCGCGCTGCCCATTGCCCCGCCGTGGGGAATCACAAACCACAAAAGCCACGCCAGGGCGGCGCAAAGCGGCACGACCCGGGGCTTCCGGACGGCGAGAAAGCCTCCGGCCAGAGCGGAAAACAGCGCCCCCATAAGCAGGGGGTACAAGCTGACGACCGTCGTACCGAACGCCAGGGAAATCCGCAGCCAAAGCAGAAACGGAGGCAGAGCCAAGGCCAGCAGCAGGGCCGGAACGACGCTCTGCCAAGTTGAACGAGTCTTTGTCATGGGACACACGCTCCTTTTTCAAAATGATAACCTTAATATAGTGCTCCCCCGGAGTTTTGTCAAGCAGACCCTGAAAATTGTACGATTCTTCGGGTTTCATAATGCAGGAGCGAACCCGGGTGTCCGCCCTTTTCCGCGACGGAAAATTTTCCCATAGAAGAAAAAACCTTCTTTGCGGGGCCTGACCCCCTGGTCAGGCCATTCCCCCAGGGCCTGCCCCTCTGCCATGGAACGCCTTGTAGGGGCAGGCATTTGTCCCGGTCTGTCCACCGGGAGATTGGCAGCTCCATAAAACGGGGCGGGACAGAGCCCGCCTCCTGCACCTCCCTCCCCTTGGCAAAAGCGTGAATGGGCAAACGCCGCTCCAATTCCTCCTTGACAATGATCCTTGTCAGTGCTATGCTATAATTGACAATGATATTTGTCAATTCGACAACCAGCCTTGTCAATAGAAAGGAGTTCGCTCATGCCCTTGTACAACCGGCTGAAGGAGCACCGGGCCCGCCTGGGGGTGAACCAGCAGGAGCTGGGACATCTGGCGGGGGTCTCCCGGCAGACCATCAGCCAGATTGAGCGGGGAGATTATTCCCCCTCCGTGACGCTGGCCCTCAAGCTGGCGAAGATCTGCGCCGTGCGGGTCGAAGACATCTTTACCTATCAGGAGGACGAATCCCATGAATGAGAAAAGCGAGAACCGAAAGGCCCTTCCCAAATTCACCCTGTCCCTGCTGGGCTCCCTGCTGCTGGGGGGCGCGGTCGGCTTCGCCGTGGGGCTTCTCCGGGTGTTCGGCCTGGATGCCGCCGCCCTGGCGGAGGGGCTGAGCGCCGTTTTGACGGCTATCACCCCCTGGGGAATCCCCGTCACCTCGGCCGTGACCCTGGGAACCTGCTTCTTCCTCTACCGCTTCGCCGCGAAGAAATTCGCCGCCTGGAACGGCGGGGACGAGGACGAGATCTCGGAGTCCATCGACACCGCCCTGAGCTGGGTCCTGCTCCTCAGTGCCCTTCAGCTGCTGTGCAACCTGTTCTTCCTGTCCGCCTTCTGCATCTACTGGATGGACAGGGACATCCGGGCCCTGGCCCTGGTGGGGGTGTTCCTCCTCTCCTGCGGTCTGGTGGTCTTTGCCCAGCAGAAAACCATCGACCTGGAGCGGAAGATGAACCCGGAGAAGCAGGGCAGCGTCTACGACTCGAAGTTTCAGAAAAAGTGGCTGGACAGCTGCGACGAGTCGGAGCGCCGCCAGATCGGCGAGGCCAGCCGCCGGGCCTACATGGTCACAAACCGCCTGTGCCTGGGGCTGTGGATGGTTCTGGTGGTTCTGAGCATGCTTTTTGAGACGAGCCTGCTCCCGGTCTTTGTCCTCCTCCTGATCTGGGGGACCATGCAAGTGACATACACCCTGGAGTGCATCCGCATGGGCAGAGACAATAAAAAATTACTTACATAAAGTAATATATAAACTAGAAAATAAATGCAGAACCCCTGAACCGGCGCGCCGGGCAGGACCGCCGCAGAGATATGAAAAAGCGGCCGGAGAGCATTCCGCTCTCCGGCCGCCTTCCTGCTCAGTCCTCCTCCGACGGAGCCTCCGGAAGCGCCTCCTCCTCCGGGAGGTCCGCCGCCCCGGCCGCCTCCGCCGGAAGCCGCTCAAAGGCGAAGCTGCCGCTGGTCCTCCGCCCGTGGACCAGGATGGTGTAATCCCCCGTCCTGACGATCTCCAGGGACTGGTTCCCGTTCAGCGGGGAGCCGCCCAGAACCGTTTCCCCCTCCTCGTCGCTGACCTCCACCTCCAGCCAGCCGTCGTAGGTGTCAATCCGGCCCTCCAGCACGTCGCCCCGGTTCAGGCGAAGCGTGTGGGAGTCAAAGCCGTTGAAGAACCCGTAGTCCATGCGGAAGCTGGTCTCGTCCGCGTAGCGGGAGCAGTTGCGAGCATTGAAAAACTCCCCGTTCTCACAGGCCCATGCGGCGGCGTAGAACACCATCGCCGCCCCCACCAGCAGGAAGCAGAGAAGCATCCCCAGCCAGTCGTACTTGACCCCTCCGCCGCCCCGGGCGCTGAGCAGGGTCTCCACCCCCAGGGCCACCAGAATCAGCGGCGAGGCCTTCAGCAGCCAGCCGATCTCCAGCCTGGGCCACAGCAGGGAGGCCAGCATTCCGCACCCCGCCGTCACCAGGACCGCCCCCAGGGTGAAGGTTCCCACCCGGCGCTGGGGCCGGACGGCCTCACTGGCCGTCATGGTCCGCCTCCCGCTTCTCCTGGAGCTCCTTCTCGTACTTCTCCACATTAAATTCCGACTTCCACTCCAGCGTCACCGGCGCGGGCTCCACGGGCTCCGCTGGGACTTCAGGGGCCTGGGGCTCCGGCTCCTGGTGGAATTGTCCCTCCGCCTCCGTCCAGGGGGTGGATTTCATTTTGGGAGGCTCCGCCTTGGGAGGCGTGTAGGAAGGCTCCTCGTCAAAGCCGCCGTCCTTGGGGACCTTGGGCCCCTTGATGAACCAGAGGCCCAAGGCGATGATCAGCACTGTCCCCAGAATCCGGGGCATATCCCAGACCAGAAGGTTATAGAGCCAGTCGAAGATGGGAAAGTAGTCGCTCAGCGTTCCCAGAAGCCGCCGGGCGAAAATCTGGTATACATTATAAAGGCCCACCACCACCAGCACCCAGCCGATAAGGCTTCCCCGGCGGCTGAGAATGCGGCTCAGCTTCCGGGAGTCCATCTCGGACATGCCGAACATGAACTCGTCCTCCGGGGCGAGCCCATCCCGAATCTGCCGGCGGAGGTTGAAGCTGTCAAAAAAGGAATACAGCCACAGCGGGGCGATGAGCACCGCCAGCACCCCCATTTCCAGAAACACTGCGATAAAGAGCAAGGCGGTGGCAATGACGGTTTGGGAGATGCCCCGCTTCATATAGCCCTGGCACATCTGGCCGCAGCCGGGGACGCAGGCCCACATCAAATGCCAGCAGCCCCGGAACAGTTTGCGTAAAAACCTCATGAGTGATTTCCTCCTTCTATAAACTGGCTGGGGCGGAACCCGTCAAAAAAGTCTGATAAACCGGATACGGTCTGATGCAGGGAGTCGCTGATTTCCCCGGTGAGGCCCGTCAGCTGCCGGGAGATGCTGGGCCGGTCCTCCGGCAGGGGGGGCCGGGAGATTTCCACGCCCGCGCCGCCCCACAGCACCGTCAGGGCCAGGGTGACGGCGGCCACCGCCGTGGCGTACCGGCTGACCGCCAGCCGGAGGGCCCGGCTCCGAATCCGGGCCCAAAGCGTCCTTTGACAGGAGCGCTCCGGGACCAGCAGGGCCCCGTCCTCCAGAGCCGCCGCATACCGCTGTAAGCAGAAATCGCAGAAGGCCAGATGCTCCGCAATTTCCAGCCGCTCCAGCTCGTCAAAGCAGTCCTCGCTCCGCGCCAGGGCCGCCAGGGCCTCGTCGCACAAATGCCCGTCCTCACGAAATACCATGCCTTCCACTCCTTTCCAATGCCTCCCGCAGCAGCCGTTTGCCTCGGGAGAGCTGTGTATAGACCGTCTTCACCGGCCGGCCCAGGGCCAGGGCGGCCTCCTCCGGGGTCCGCTCCTCCAGCAGGCACAGGCGGCACACCTGCTGGTAGGGCTCCTTCAATTTCCCAAGGGCCCCCTGCACGTCCTCCATGGCGCTCCGCCGCAGGGCCTCCTCCTCGGCGGGCGGGGCCAGCCCCCGGGGGAACAGCTCCTCCTCTCCCTGGAGCACCGTCCGGCGGTTCCAGGCGCTTTGGAGGTGGTCCCTGGCCTTGTTGGCGGCGATGCGGCTGAGCCACTGCCGCTCGTAGCCCTCCGGGATGCCCTCCCTGTGAATGTAGGCGGAGAGGAAGGTGTCCTGGGTCAGGTCCTCCGCGGCGGCGGCGTCCCGGACCAGCTGGAAGCAGACGGTGTACACCAGCCGCTCGTATTGCAGGACCAGCCCCGTGAAGCGTTCCTTTGTCATGACAGCCACGCCGTCCCGCCACCTCCTCTCCCGACCGGTTCCCGCTCCGGCCTTTGTCGTCCGACACCCATCATACGATTTCGCCTTCCGAAATTCTTCAAAAATTTGAAAAAAATTTTTCTCCTCCCGAGGGCCGAGGCCCCGCCCACCCGGAATCTATTCACATATGAATAAGTTCTATTCACATGTGAATAATTCGAGCCGTCTCCGCCGGGTTTTGCGCGGTTTTCACAGAAAGGCCGCCCCAGGCCCTGCAATTTTCACAAAGACCCAAAGGCCCGCCCTGCGTTCTCCCTGAGCAGGCGCTATTCATTTTTGAATAGCTCTTCCAAATTTCGGAGACGGCCCTCTCCCAAACGTAGAAAATCGCCCCCGATTTTTTGGCATTCTGAACAGGAAACTGGCCGCGGCGGCAGAAACTGCGGCTTGCGGAATTGGCACGGGAGTTGCTATAATGAACATCGGACAAAACGGGGCCGGACCCGAAAAATGAAGGAGGAACCCAAGTATGTATCAGACCATTCGCTATGAAAAAAAGGATGGCATCGGGATTGCCACCATCAACCGCCCGGAGGCGCTGAACGCCCTGAACTCCCAGGTGATCTCCGACCTGGAGACGCTGATTTCTGAAGTGGAGAAGGACGCGGAGCTCCGGGCCTTCATCCTCACCGGCGAGGGCCGCTCCTTCGTGGCCGGGGCCGACATCGGCGAGCAGAAGCCCATGGACGTGGCCCAGGGCCGCAAGTGGGGCCAGCGGGGCAGCGCCCTGTTCCGCCGCATCGAGAAGCTGGAGATTCCCACCATCGCGGCGGTGAACGGCTTCGCCCTGGGCGGCGGCTGTGAGATTGCCATGAGCTGCGACATCATCCTGGCCGCCGGTCCCAACGCCGAGGGCAAGGGCGGCGCCAAGTTCGGCCAGCCCGAGGTGGGCCTGGGCATCACCCCCGGCTTCTCCGGCACCCAGCGCCTTCCCCGCCGGGTGGGCGTGGCCAAAGCCAAGGAGCTGATCTTCTCCGGCAAGGTCATCGGCGCCGACGAGGCCAAGGCCATCGGCCTGGTAAACGAGGTGTATGCCCCCGAGGCCCTGCTGGATTCCGCCGTTGCCATGGCAAAGTCCTTCGCCGCCAACGCCCCCATTGCCGTGAAGTACTCCAAGGCCTGCATCGACCGGGGAATGCAGATGGACATTGACGACGGCATCGCCC
>CAJTZL010000035.1 GCA_910583695.1 uncultured Oscillibacter sp. | reverse complement strand
CGCAAGGGGTACGCCGCCGCCGTAAGCGGCAAAGCCGCCAACGGCGGACGCAGGGTGGCCCCTACAGGGTGTTCTACCGAAAGAAAGACGGGCCCGAAAAAAGGCGGACACATACCCCCTACCACCAGATCAGCGGCAGCGGAAAGAGGAGCTGGTCCATTCGTCATCGGACACCCCCCCGCCGAATCCGATTGCGCGAGGGAAGTCATTCCGGCTCCGCCGTTCATTCAGCCGCGCCCCCGCGTCGTCCCCGTATCCTTCTTTTTCTCTTTTGGACCGTGCACGGCCCGTTTTCTCTTTTTCTTCTGGAAGAAAAAGAGAAAATGGGGGGTGCAAAGTACCAGCCATCTTCATGGCTGTAATCCCCCCGCCCGAAGGGCGAGCACCCCCTCTGCTCAGGGGACCAGGAAGGACAAACTATGAACATCAAACAAGCCAAACAGGAAATCGAAAACACCCTGAAAGCCTATCTGGCCAAGGACCCCTTGGGGAATTACCGGATTCCCCCCATCCGCCAGCGGCCCATCCTGCTGATGGGCCCTCCCGGCGTGGGGAAGACCCAGATCATGGAGCAGATCGCCGCCGAAGTCGGCGTAGGCCTGGTGGCCTACACCATCACCCACCACACCCGCCAGAGCGCCGTAGGCCTGCCCTTCATCGAAACGCGCACCTACGGCGGGCAGGAGTACTCCGTCACCGAGTACACCATGAGCGAAATCCTGGCCTCCGTCTATGCGCTCATGGAAAAAACCGGGCTCAAGGAGGGCATCCTCTTCCTGGACGAGATCAACTGCGTCTCCGAGACCCTGGCCCCCATGATGCTCCAGTTCCTCCAGTGCAAAACCTTCGGCAACCAGCATCTCCCGGAGGGCTGGCTCATCGCCGCCGCCGGGAACCCGCCGGAGTACAACCGCTCCGTCCGGGACTTTGACGTGGTGACGCTGGACCGGGTAAAGCGCATCGACGTGCAGGAGGACTTCACCGTGTGGAAGGAATACGCCCGGGCCAAGGGCCTTCACGGGGCGGTGGTGTCCTATCTGGACATCAAAAAGGAGAACTTCTACCGGGTGGAAGCCACGGCGGAGGGCATCCGGTTTGCCACTGCCCGGGGCTGGGAGGACCTGAGCGAGCTTATGACCGTCTACGAGTCCCTGGGCCTCAAAGCGGACCGGGAGGTGGTGGGGCAGTATATTCAGCTCCCCCGCATCGCCCGGGACTTCGCCAACTACCTGGAGCTCTATCACAAGTACCAAAACGTCTACCATGTGGACGAGATTCTACGGGGGGCCTGGAGGCCCATCACCGTCCGGGAGCTCCGGGCCTCGCCCTTTGACGAGAAGCTGTCCGTCATGGGCCTGCTCCTCTCCCGCCTCTCCGAGGCCGCCCGGGCGGCCCGCCGTCAGGACGCCCTGTGTGAAAATCTCCACGCCGCCCTGACGGACTTCAAGGAGGCCCTGGAGGCCGGGGCGGTTCCCCAGGAACGGCTGGAGGCCCTGGCCCGCCGCCGCCGGGAGGAGCTGAAACGGGCCCGGGACGCGGGACAGCTGGAACCCCGCCGTCAGACCCTGGCCCAGCTGGAGATCAACGCCCTGGAGGACTACCGCCGCTGTCTGGTCCGGGAGAGCCCGGCGGACTCCGGCACTGCGATGACTCTGGTCCGGACGTGGTTCGCCCAGGAGGTGGACAAGCGGGCCGCCCTGGCCCGGGAGGCCAAGGCGGAGCTGGGCCACGCCTTTGCGTTTTTGGAGGAGACCTTCGGACAGGGGCAGGAGCTGGTGCTGTTCGTCACGGAGCTCACCGCCGGACCCGATACCAGCTGGTTTGTAGAGACCTTCGGCTGCGACGCCTACTTCCGCCACAACCGGGAGCTGCTGTTCGACGACGCCCGCCGCCGCATCCGAGAGGACATTATGACCGCCAGAGCGGCGGAACAGGAGGATACACATGAATGAGGATATGAAGCGCATCGAAACCCTGCTGGACGAAAAGGTGCGCCCCGCCCTCCGGGCCCACGGGGGCGAAATTGCCGTGGACCGGCTGGAGGACGGCGTGCTGTACGTCAAGCTGCTGGGCCAGTGCGCCGGGTGCCCCTCGGCGGACCTGACCAACGAGACCCTGGTGGAGGCGGAACTCACCGCCGCCCTTCCCGAGCTGGTGCGGAAGGTGGCCGTCATCCAAACCGTCAGCGACGAGCTTTGGGAGCAGGCAAAGCGGCTCCTCCGGGACCATCATCTGTAAAAGCCGCATAAACCGGCCCCTCCTCTCATAAGGTGTACCATGCTGAACATAGGGGAGGACGCCATGGACAATTTGCAGATGGATGAGAAGCTGGCCCGGCTCCGGCGCTGTCGCCGGGAGATGGACACGCTGAAGCAGGAGGCGGAAGCCGTTGAGGCGGAGGTCAAGGCGGAGCTGGAGGCCCGGGGAGTGGAGCAGGTGGAGACGGCCCACTACAAGGTCTCCTGGAAAACTGTTTCCAGCACCCGGCTGGATACCAAGGCTCTGAAAGCGGAGCGGCCGGAGATTTACGACCGTTACGCCGTCACCAGCACCTCCAGGCGGTTTACCGTCACCTGAGACAGACCCCCGGCCTCCGCCGGGGGTCATACCTTTTTCCCCGGAAGCGGTAAAAATTTGTGGAACTTGCGCTTTTCCCTTTACTTATGAGAAAACTGCCGCTATAATAAGGAAGGGAAACTTTGGGCCCCGCGGACTGCGGAGCCCTTCTTTTCGCTGGCCGGAGGCATTCATCCGCCGCCGCCAGGACCCCTGGGGCCGGACAGGCCCCCATCACCGGCTGGCCGCTGGCCGTGAGCAAGCGGAACGCCGCCCTGTTTTTCGGGCGGCGGCGCGGGGAGGTTTCATTATGTCACATTGCGCCATTGTGGGCATCAACTGGGGCGACGAGGGCAAGGGCCGTATGGTGGACCTGATCACCCAGGACTACGATGTGGTGGTCCGCTACCAGGGCGGCGGAAACGCCGGACACACCGTTGTCAACGAAAAGGGCAAATTCGCCCTCCACCTGCTGCCCTCCGGCATCTTCCGGGACGGCGTCGTCAACATCCTGGGCAATGGTGTGGCTCTGGACTGCGAGAGCCTGTGGAAGGAAATCCAGGAAGTGACCGCCCAGGGCGTGTCCATCACCCCGGACAGCCTGATGATCAGCGACCGGGCCTCTCTGCTGCTGCCCTGGCACCGGGACCTGGACGGCCTGGAGGAGACCCGCCTGAAGGACAAGAAATACGGCTCCACCAAGCAGGGCATCGCACCCTTCTACTCTGACAAGTTCCAGAAAAAGACCATCATGGCCGGGGAGCTCCTCTATCCCAGGCAGCTCCGCTCCCACCTGGAGGACCTGCTGGAGTGGAAGAACCTGACCCTGACCAAGGTTTACAATGCCCAGCCCTACACCATTGACCAGCTGATGGACTGGGTGGCGGACTACGGCGAGAAAATCCGCCCCTTCATCCGGGACACCGGGGCGTTCCTGCGGCAGGCCCAGGCGGAGAACAAGCGGGTCCTCTTCGAGGCCCAGCTGGGCGCCCTCCGGGACCTGGACTACGGCATTTATCCCTACACCACCTCCTCCAACGCCGTGGCGGCTTACGCCCCCGTGGGCTCCGGCCTGCCCTCCGCCCGGATTGACGAGGTCATCGGCGTGGTGAAGGCCTACTCCTCCTGCGTGGGCGAGGGTCCCTTCACCTGCGAATGGTTCGGTGAGGAGGCGGACAAGCTCCGGGAGGCCGGAAACGAGTACGGCGCCAAGACCGGACGGCCCCGCCGGGTGGGCCCCATCGACATCGTGGCCACACGCTACGGCGTCCAGTGCCAGGCGGCCACGAACATCGCCCTGACCAAGCTGGACGTGCTGAGCTATATGGACAAGATCCCCATCTGCGTCCGCTATGAGCTTGGCAGCCAGCAGACGGACCGCTTCCCCTTTCCCGCCCTGCTGGCGGAGGCCAAGCCGGTGGTGGAGTATATGGACGGCTGGGGCTGCGACATCTCCGGTGTGCGGACCTGGGAGGACCTGCCGGAGGCCGCCCGGAAGTATGTGGAATATATCGAAAAGGAAATCGGCTGCCGCATCGGGTATGTCTCCGTGGGTCCGGAGCGGGACGCCATCATCCTTCGCTGACCGGAGGAACGCCATGGGACTGTTCGGTTTTGGAAAAAAGAAGTCCGAAAGCCCCGGTCAGGGGGAAATCGCCCGGCGCTGGCAGGAGGCATACCGGGCAAACCCCGAGGTGTATCGGAAAGAGGGGACTCTGCTGGGGAGTTGTACGCTGACGGAAAGCGTCGACACCTTGCTCCCCCTTCACCCGGAAGCCCAATGGGCGGTGAACGGCAAGCCCGTTCAGGACTGGATTCTCAGCCTTGTCAGCGTGACCGAGAAGCGCGTCCTTGGACAGATCGAATATCAGGAGGCCATGCGGCGCCTCCGCCCCTTCTCCCTGGCCGTCTCAGAGGACTGGATTTTGATTCGCGCCATGACCCACACCCAGCTGGACGGACAGTTTGAGGGGCTCCCCCGTAAATTGGTTTGAAGCAATCAGGAGGTATGCCTATGAGTAAGGACCGCTACGAATCCCCCCTCTCCTCCCGCTATGCGTCGGAGTTCATGCTGAACCTCTTCTCCGCCGAAACCCGCATCCAGACCTGGAGGCGGCTGTGGGTGGCCCTGGCCCGGGCGGAGCATGAGCTGGGCCTGCCCGTGACGGCGGAACAGGTGAAGGAGCTGGAGGACCATCTCACCGACATCGACTTCGAGCTGGCCGCCCGGCGGGAAAAGGAAGTCCGGCATGACGTGATGGCCCACGTCTACGCCTACGGCACGGCCGCGCCCTCCGCCGCGGGCATCATCCACCTGGGGGCCACCAGCTGCTATGTCACCGACAACGCCGACCTCATCCTCTACCGTGAGGGCCTGCGGTATCTCCGGAAGGGCCTTCTGGCCCTGCTGGGGAACCTCTCGAAGTTCGCCCGGCAGTACGCGGACACCCCTACCCTGGGCTACACCCACTATCAGCCCGCCCAGCTGGTCACGGTGGGCAAGCGGGCCACCCTCTGGATGCAGGATTTCCTGGCGGACCTGGAGGAGCTGGACTTTGTGCTGGAGAACCTGAAATTCCTGGGATGCCGAGGGACCACCGGCACGGAGGCCAGCTTCTTGGACCTCTTTGAGGGAGACGGGGCCAAAATCGACGAGATGAACCGGCGGATCGCCGGGGAGTTCGGCTTTGAAAAGACCTTCCCTGTTTGCGGCCAGACCTACCCCCGGAAGGTGGACAGCCGGATTCTGAACTGCCTTTCCTCCATCGCCCAGAGCGCTTATCGGATGGCGAACGACATCCGCCTGCTCCAGCACGACCGGCAGGTGGAGGAGCCCTTTGAGAAAAACCAGATCGGCTCCTCCGCCATGGCCTACAAGCGCAACCCCATGCGCTGTGAGCGCATCTGCTCCCTGTCCCGCTACCTGATGGCGGACGCCATGAACGCCCCCATGACGGCTTCCGTCCAATGGCTGGAGCGGACCCTGGACGACTCCGCCAACCGGCGCATCTCCATGCCGGAGGGCTTTTTGTGCGCCGATGCGATTCTGCGGCTGGCCCGGAACGTCACCGACGGGCTCCACGTCAACGAGAAGATTGTGGACAGGACTGTACGGGAGTATCTGCCCTTCATTGCCACGGAAAACCTGATGATGGAGGGCGTCAAACGGGGCGGCAACCGCCAGGAGCTCCACGAGATCATCCGCACCTGCTCCATGGCGGCCACGGCCCGGATGAAGGAGGGGGAGTCCTGCGACCTGCTCCACCGCCTTGCGGCGGAGCCCGCCTTCGCCATGACGGAGGCGGAGATGGAGGCCGTTCTGGACCCCAGGCTCTACACCGGCCGCTGCGCCGCCCAGGTGGAGGCGTTCCTGGCGGGAATCGCCCCTCTTCTGGCAGAGGCGGAGAGCGGGAACACGCCGGAAATCAACGTTTGAGGAAAATGGTCCGTTCATCCAGGGAGGGTCCGGCTTTGCGCCGGACCCTCCTGTTTTGCTATTCGATATCGTACAGGGAATCCAGCACCAGCCAGACTTGGGAGAAGGGCCGCATGAGGTTCCAGAACCCCGCCCCCTGAAAGCCGTACTCGGCGATGAGGCGGAGCTTGGCGTCCATGCTCCGGGCGTCCTCGAACCAGACCTCGTGGCTGGTTCCCCCGGCGTCGGTGTAGTGGAAGAAGGGGGACTGGGCCGTCTCGTCGTACTGGATGGGTACGCTGTATTGGATGGCCAGCTCAATGGCCCGCTGGTTGGAGATGGACTGGGCCCGGGTCTCCCCCTGGAGGAAGGGCAGAGGCCAGTCGTAGCCGTAGTTGGGGATGCCTAGGAAGATTTTTTCCGCCGGGATTTCCGTGACGGCATAGTCCAGCACCGCCCGGACGTTGGGGAGGGGCGCTACCGCCATGGGCGGGCCGTAAGTGTACCCCCACTCATATGGATGCCGTCTCTTCGCACACCCCCGCCCCCATCCGGCAAACGGCCTCCGCCCTCTTCCGGAGGCTTTCCCGCTTTTCCGGCAGTGCACTTGAAGCGACGCACATCCGCCGCCGGTTTCCAGAGCCCCCTACCCCGCCGGTTCCCCTGCTCCATGGTCAAGTGCCGTCTCAGGAGCCGGAGAAAACTTGAAATAAACATGGACATGCGAACCGTCTTCCACCGCGACGTAATCCAAAAGCCGCTCCAGCACCTCCCGGTCCAGGGCGGCTATGCTGCCATATTTTTCAAAGTAGGACACGAACTCGCCATCCTGCCGCCGGGACTCTTTCAAATCCGCCATCTGCTTCTGCAGTTCTCCCAGGAAGATCTCCTGTTCCGCAATGCCGGCATTGTACCTCTCTTTAAAACCGGCATACTCGTCTTGGTCTATAATCCCTTTTTCAAAATTATCGTACAGCCGGAATTTCGCTTCCTCCAGCCGCTGTTTTTCCCGCTCCGCGCGTTTCATGGCGGACCGGTATTCCTTTGCGGTGCAATTCTCCGGCCGGTTCCGCCTGGCTGCCTCCAGCACCGCCTCCGCATCCACCAGCTCTTGAATCTGCTCCTGTATCGCCTTCAAGATCGCCGCCTCCAGCGCCGCCTCCCGAATGGACGGGCACCGGCATTGCTCCGGAGCGTAAATCCGGGTCATACAGCGAAAGCGCGCCACGCCATGGGAGACATTCCGGTTCATCCGGCCCCCGCAGCGGGCGCATTTTACATAGCCGGACAGAAGATGCTCCGTCTGCCGGTTTTGAGAAACCCTGGTATGCCTTGCAAAGCGGTCGTGGACCATGGCAAAAAGCTCGTCCGAGACGATGGCCTCGTGCGCCCCCTCTATGACCGTCCACTCGCGCTCCTCCGCCGGCGCCAGCTTCTTTGTTCGGTAGGACACGCTTTTTCGCTTGCCTTGTATCAGGTTTCCAATGTACACCTCGTCCTTCAAGATGGCGTTCACCGTCGTCAGCGCCCAGGCACTTCGCTTCAGACCTTCGCCGGAATGCCGGTCAAATCCCCTGCACCCCCTGCTGGTCTTGTAGGCCGATGGGGGCATGATCTCCAAGGCGTTGAGCTGCTTTACAATGCGGCTGGCGGGCATTCCCCCGGCGTACCAGTCAAAGATCATGCGGACCACTCCGGCGGCCTCCGGGTCAATCTCCAGCTTGTGCCGGTCCTCCAAACTCTTTCGGTAGCCATAGGGCGCGTAGTTTCCCAGAAACTCCCCCCGGGCCCGCTTCATGGCAAAGGTGGATTTGATCTTGATGGAAAGCTGGCGGATGTAGTCGTCGTTCATGATGTTGGAAAAGGAGACCATGGCACTACAGTACCCCTGGGGGTCCTTCAGGCTGTCGATATGGTTCAAGACGGAGATGACGCGGACGCCCTTCTGGGGAAAGTACTCCTCCAGCAGGCGGCCCAGCTCCGGGTAATTCCGGCCCAGGCGGGAGTTGTCCTTGAAGATCACGCAGTTGACGGCTCCTGCCTCAACGTCCCGCATCATGCGCCTGTACTCCGGACGCTCAAAATTCCCCCCGGGATATCCGTCGTCGGAGTAGACCGACACGGAGGCAATCGCCTCCCCCTGGTCCCGCAGGTATTGGATATGCTGTTCAATGATCCGCTTTTGGTTCTGGATGCTGTCGCTCTCCAGTTTGTCCCCGTCCTCTTTGCTGAGACGGACATAGACCGCTATGTGCCATTGGACCGCGGAAGCACGGTCCTCTTCCCTCTTATTTTGTACAAAGGTCATATACCCTCCTTCCCGCCGGGTCCCTCCGCTCACCTGAGCGGGCGCGGTCAGCGCTCCTCCTGCTTCGACAGATGCGCACCGAGTATGGAAACCATGCGGGACTCCAGGCTCGGCCCCTTGTCCGCGTAGTGAATTGTTACCTGAATCTCCGGCGGCCGGGTCTCCGTTTTTCGGCCGCTCTCCGGCTGTCTCATGGCGGACACCTCCCGCAAAATGCTATGAGCGCCGGCGGCCGAATATACGCCGCCGGTTTCCCTGCGGGGACGGAAGCATGGAACGCCCCGGCCGTTCCACCGTTCCGCCCCCCTCAAGCGGGCAAATCCCCGCGGCCGCCTGCAGCCCGTCCGGCCCGGGAGCCGGCTTTCAAAGCTCCACCACGTTCATCGCCGCCTGCTCCACACACAACGGCTTTGCCGCTTCCAGGACCAGGGACAGCTCCGCCTCCCGGCCGCCGCACATGCGGGGATGCAGCACGGCGGTGTACTGCAGCGTCTGGGGGCCGTCTGCCGGATGCTCCGTAGAAACATGCAGGGGCAGGGTCTCCGTAAACACGCCGCAGGGAGATTGCCGGAGGAGAATGGACGCGGTCTCCTCCTCCGGAGACATGGCGCAGACATTCAGCGTATATTGGACCAGGTATGTTTTCTTTGGATTCAGCCGAATCTGGGTGGAAGCCCGCTCATCCCAGCGGACGTCCTCCCCCGTTCGGCTCTGCTGACGCCAGGGCAGGCGGTGGCAGGGATTCCACAGCATCCCCTCCCGCTGGCCCGTCAGCTGGAGGGCGCTTCTTTTACATGCCGCCCCTTCGGGGCAAGCGTCCGGGCAGGGCTCCGGGCGGCACGGCGGAGGACACGGGGACGGACAGGGCTCCGGCCCGCAGGGCGGCGGACCGGGCTCCGGGCAGCCCGGAGGCGGAGGAGGCGGGACCGGGCAAAATTCCAGCACCCGGTCCAGCTTGTTTTTCAGCAGCATCTGGTTCTGTGTCACCGTCTCAACCAGGGCGGTGACGCTCTTGTTGACCGCCAGCACCTCCCGAGGGCCGGCGCAGGGCTTCGTCCCCGGCAGGGTCCCCAGGATATATTGCAGTTTCTCACCCTCGGCGTTGAGGATATGACTCAGGGCCAGCTCCTCCATGGCGATGGAGGCAATGATCATGGTCAGGGCATCCTCGCGGGTCATGTCCGCTCCGTTGGGGGGAAAGGAAGGCATAGACATATTTAAAAACTCCATAGCGCGCCCCGGGCGGAGCCGGGGCGGAGATGCGCGGCCGGATATCCGTACCGCTATTCTACCTTATGTCATAGAGGGCCGTTCCGTTCCACCGGGAACCCGGCAGGCGGCGGGCGCATAGAATAGCCCGGGCGCCGCGGAGCCCGCGCTCCCCGCCTTGTCCGCCGTATGCTCCGGAACGCGCCCCGCTGTTTGAAGGAAGATTTTCCGTGATGCCTCCGCCCGGCTTTCCTGCGGCCGCCCCGCCGCTTCAGCGGGAAGACGCGGTCAATCGGAAATCGAAGACATATGAAGCGCCCAGTCCCCGGACCGCCCTCGGCGGCCCGGGTCCAAACCGGACAGGGCGCGTTCCTCTCCTCAAAAGCGGCGGCGCCCCGATTCAATACGCAAAGGACTCCCGCCGGTTTTCCCGGCGGGAGTCCCATCCCAGGGAATCAAAGGAGGTCCCCCTATGGCAAGCGTCAGCCTTTGCATGATTGTCAAAAACGAAGAGGACGTGCTGGAGCGCTGCCTGGAAAGCGCCGCCGGTCTGGTGGAAGAAATCATCATCGTGGACACCGGCTCCACGGACCGTACAAAGGAAATCGCCGCCCGCTTTACCCAGCGGATCATCGACTTCCCCTGGCGGGACGACTTCGCCGCCGCCCGGAACGAATCCTTTGCCCACGCATCCATGGACTACTGCCTGTGGCTGGACGCGGACGACGTGCTCCTGGAGGAGGACCGGGCCGCGTTTCTCGCTCTGAAAGAGTCCCTGAACCCCGCCGTCTCCGTGGTCATGGCCCCTTATCATACCGGCTTTGACGAAAGCGGCCGCGTCACCTTCTCCTATTACCGGGAACGGCTGATCAAAAACCGGGCCGGCATGCGCTGGGCCGGGGCCGTTCACGAGGCCATCGCCCCCGTCGGAAGGGTCCTCTATGGGGCCTTCGCCGTCACCCACCGCAAAACCCGCCCTTCCGACCCGGACCGGAATCTGCGCATCTATCAGGCCCAGCTGGCCGCGGGCCGGGAGCTGGAACCCCGGCATCAGTTTTACTATGGCCGGGAGCTCTTTTATCACCAGCGCTGGGAAGAGGCGCTGACGGTTTTCCGGCGCTTTCTGGCGGAGGGCCGGGGCTGGGTGGAAAACAACATCGACGCCTGCTGTCACTGCGCCTACTGCCACGAACATCTGAACCAGCCCGGCGAAGCGCTGACGGCCCTGTTCCGCTCCTTCTCCTATGACCGGCCCAGGGCCGAAATCTGCTGTGAAATCGGCCGCTGGTTCCTCCAGCGGGAGGAATACCGTCAGGCCGCCTACTGGTACGCCCTGGCCCTGACCTGCGTCCGGGACGACCACCGGGGCGGCTTCGTCTCCCCGGACTGCTACGGCTACCTCCCCTGCATCCAGCTCTGCCTCTGTTACAGCCGCCTGGGAGACCAGGGCCGGGCGGAGACCTTCAATGAGCTGGCCGCCTCCTTCAAGCCGGACTCTCCGGCGGTCCTCCATAACCGGGCCTTCTTCCAGGCACTGCCGGAGCAGTCCGCGTAAATCCCCTTTCCTTCGGCGGCAGCAAAGGAAAAAGACGGCGCATACCATCCGGTATGCGCCGTCTCAGGTTATCGAAACCGTCTTTTCGTCAGGATTGGCCGTTCAGATACTGGATGTACCGGGTCAGCATCACTGCCGCCTGGGCACGGGTGGCCTTGCCCTTGGGGGCGAAGGAGCCGTCTCCATAGCCGCTGAGGATGCCGTTTTCCACGGCCCAGCGGGCCGCCTCCCGGGCGTAGGCGCTGACCGCCTCCGAATCGCTGAACCGCAGTTCCCGGTCCGTGGCGGCGGGGCTTCCCGCGTAGCGGTGCAGCATGGCCACAAACTGCTCCCGTGTCACCTCTCCCTCCGGGTTCCGACCGTCGCTGACTCCCTGGGCAACCGCCCAGGCCATGCCCGTTTCATAAGCGGAGCCGCCGGCGGCGTCTGCGCCGTCCAGCCGGGAGAGCACCGTCATCAGCATGGCCCGGGACATGGGCGCGTCGGGGGCAAAGGTCGAAGCGCTCTGGCCGGAGAAGAGCTCCCGGGCAGTGGAGAAGGCAATGGCATCCTCCGCCCAGTGGCCCCGGACGTCCCGGAACGACTTGCCGTTGTCCCGGAGGCGCACCGTCGCCCCGTTGGGAACCCGGACGGTCATCTCTCCCCCGGAGAGGAAGGCGGTCTTGATCAGGGTTTCCGAGCCGTCGCCGTTGACGAGATAGGCCACGGTGGCGGCGGTGCCTCCCCGGACGGGAATCCCCACCGGAACCAGCCGGACGCTGCCGGTGTGGACGGTGACGGAGGCATTCTCCCCGGGCAGAGCCGGAATGGGCAGGGCCACGGCGCTGTCCAGGCTCTCCTGCACTGCCCCGGAGGGCAGCCGCACGTCGGCCCTGGCTCCGCTCCCGTCCTCCCGGACGGAGGCGGTGAGGCCGTCCGCCTGCTTTACGGTGGTTTCGGAGGTTCCGTCGGGCCGGGATACGGTTTTGACGGTGGAGCCGTCCTTGGCCGTGTCCGTGGTGGTGACGGTCCCATCCTTTTTCGTCTCCACCACCAGCTTGGAGCCGTCGGGCCGCCGCGTGGTTTCCGTCACGGTCCCGGTGGTTTTGTTGGTATTGGTGGAGGTGGTGGACCCGTCGGGATTTTTCACTGTAGTCGTGCTGTTGGAGGAGCCGGAGGAAGAACTCCCGCCGGAAGAGGACCCGCCGCCAGAAGAACCGCCGCCAGAAGAACCGCCGCCGGAGGACCCGCCGCCGGTGGCGGGAATGGTCTCCCGGGCCAGCTCATAGCCGCAGACCGTGCAGGACTTGTGCCGGGTCCCGGCCTGAGAGGAGGTGGCGGGCCGGTCCACCACCCAGTCCCCGGCGGTGTGGGCGGCATAGCCGCTCTTTTGGCTGTCGTCCGTGATGGGACAGCCGGAGGCGGAGCAGTCATGCCAGTGGTGGGCCGCATCGGACTTCCAGCCGGACCCCCAGGTGTGGGTGTGGCTGGGAACGGGCGGCGTACTGCCGTCGTCCAGCTTCCACGTCACCAGCAGGACCACGTCGTTGCCGGGCATCACAAACTGAATCTCCGGGCTGAAACGGTTGGAGAGCGTCACCCCCGTAGGCTGCCAGGAGGAGAACAGGAAGCCGCTCTTGCTCCCCGCCCGGACGGTTACGGTCTCCCCCTCTTCGTAGGAGCCCCCGCCGCTTCCGCCGGTACCGGCGTTGTTGACGGTAACTTGGTACTTCGTTCCGCCGGGCTGTTCCACGGCGGTGATCTTGACCGTGTACGACGCGGTTTGTCCCTCGTAGAGGATGGTCAGCGTCTGGCTTTCCACCGCCTGGGTGGAGTCAAAGCCCTCGACCATGCCCGCCGTCACTGGAACCGTCTGCGTCGCACCGTCGGAATAGGAGACCTCAATGGTCAGGTCTTTCACGTCCAGGTCGTCTCCCACCCGGTATTCAGTCTTGTGGGCGGTGCTGTTGACGATAATTCCCGTCACCACCGCCGCGCCGGGGACCGGGACGGTGATGGAGGTGTGGGCTCCCGCCTCATGGGTCTGGGTTTCCTTGAGGCGCACGCAGTAGGTCCCGGCGGCAAGGCCGGTGGTTTCGCCGTCTCCGCAGGTCTGCGCGCTGGTGAAGTTCGCGTTCGAGGCGTACTCCATGGCGGAGGTGGTGCCGGTGACTCTGCCGTCCGAGGCCCCGGCGGCGGAGGGCGCTTCTCCCGCCAGCCCGGTGGGGGCGGCGGGGCCAAGGGCCTTGGCGATGCTCCATTTGATGGTTTTCGGGCTCGTGGTCTGGTCGTTCCACTGGTAGCCGGTTTCCAGCGTGGCGGTGGCGGTATGATCGCCGACGGCAGTTGCCTTGTGTCCGGCGAGGGTATAGCCCTCTCCTTCGTTTATGCCGGTCTGTTCCGCTCCCGTCCAGCGCAGGCCGGTGTTTGCCGTAGGGACGGGGATGGAGGTGGGACCGGGGTCCGGCGCCGTGCCGCCCGTGACGGTCAGGGTGGCAGCTTTAAAAAGGGACTTTCCTCCGGCTGTATATTCTTTAGGTACGATAATCCGAATGGCATATTTGCCGGGTGAACACAGAGGATCAATGGAAACCACCAGTTCATTTGCGGTAATCTCCATGCGAAGCTCACTGTACCTTGACGTATATGTGTAGATTGTTTCACCGTCCTGCTCACTGGAAGTCCGATTGCAGGGATAACCATCCACATCTATGCTCAAAGGAATGTAATCTAAATATACAGGGAGGGGACCCGAGTTTGATACCGTAATTGGGAATACCGCCTCTCCGCCTGCTTCCGCGGTTGTGGCCGTCATATCAAAGGAAAAATTCTGAACAAGGTCCTCATCCCCGCTGGAGCTTCCGGCGGAGGCCGTCCAGTTGCCGTTGGCGTCCCGCGTCAGCGTCATATTCGGCTGCGTGGCATAGGGCAAAAGCTGGAAATTATTATCGGTGGAGTTGGGGGCAATGATGTATGTATGCCCCGCGTTTGCCGCGGACGAAGACGCGGAGTCGCCAGAGGTTGTACCACCGATGGCAACCTTGGTTGTACCCGTCACCGGACCGCTGATGATAAGGCTCCGGCTGTTTCCCAAAATCAGAAAACCGTTGTTTCCGTGAAGGTCCGGGACAGTGTCCACGTTTCTGAGATCCAGCTTCGCGCCGGATGCAAGGGAAAGCCTCCCGTCATCCTGGAACCAGCTGTTGCTTGTCAGGACAAGTTTTCCGCTCTCCACCGACAGGCTGGAAATATCCTCAAAGGTTTTGGTGTCCTCATTGCCGTTTCCGGTATATACCACCTCTGTCGCAGTGGCTCCCTCTCCGTTCACGTTGGGGAGCGCATTCGTTCCGGTGATGGTGACGGTTCCCTCCACCCTGTATTTGTCCGGATCCGGGGTAATCTCTTTTCCCGTCCCGCCCTGGGATTTCCGGTTCTGTCCGCCTCCGGCGTAAATCGTTCCCAGGGAGCCGGTCCCGGCGCTTCCAAGAATGTCGATGGAAACATCGCCGGAAAATGTGGTTGGCGGCCCATCGCCCTCCGGTCCGGCGGTGCCCATGTAGTCGCCTATGCTCAGGCTGCCCGCATAAATATTGGCGGGGCCCATGATGCTGGCTGGTCCTTGAAGCTTGGTACTCCCTTTAATCGTGACCGCTCCCGCATTGCCGGGACTGGGCACGGTATAACTGTCTGCGGCAGCCTTTTCTAAAGTGCCGCAGAAAACATTGATGGAGTGACTTGTGGCCGTCACACTGTCCAGCGTCAGGTGATGCCCATTGGCAATGACCGCGTTGCGCCCCTCCGTAGGTTCAAGGGATATCTTTATATTCCGGAACGTCACATCATCCGCGTCCAATACAATCCCAAGCGCCCGGACAAAGACTGTATAGCCGTTTCCTTCAATAGTTACATTCTTATCAATGATCCACGGGGGAGCCCCCGCCTCGGCGCCAATCGCAGCATCACCCTGCAGTGTAATCGTGCTTCCCGGCGTGGCGTTTTCTACGGCGGCTTTCAAGTCAAAATAGCCGCTTTTCTCTCCCGCCGCCAGCCCCACCGGGGGAAACGCGGCGGCAAGCACGCAAAAAGCCAGTAAGGCTGACAACAGTCTTAGAGGTTTTCTTAACATCAAAAATTCTCCTTTTCCATTCGTCCCAGAGGCTTGCGGGTTCTCTCCCGCGCGAGTGGGTTTTTTTTAGTATATCAGATTCTTACCGGGTTGACAAGATTTGCCTCAGAGGAAAAACTGGAAAATATCCCTCCATACGTCCGTTTTTCTGGAAAAAATGCATCTGCCGGAGAGCGGGGGCCGGTCCGGGCCCCCGTCCCGTCCTCAGGCCAGCTCCGCCACGGCCACGTACACGTTGGAAATCTCGTACCAAACAGCGAAGTCCACGCTTCCCGTCTGGGGCAGGTGGAAGATTTTCTGGAACTCCGTCACCGCCGCCTGGGTGGCCGGGCCGTAGACTCCGTCCGCCGGGGTCTTGGGAATGGCGGGGAAATTGTCCGCGATGCGGTTGAGCTGGGTTTGGATGGTCCGCACCGCCTCCCCCTCGCTGCCCAGGGTCAGCACCTCCCCGCCGTAGGACAGGGGAACGCCCTCCACCTTCTCCGCGCTTTTGAGGTAGATTTCCGAGCCGTAGTACTTCCGCAGGATGCTCACCGCGTCCCAGCCCTGCTCCCCCAGGGCCTGGGAGCCCCACTGGCTCAGCCCCTGGCACTGGGTCCGCCGCCCGTCGCAGTACTGGGTGAACAGGGGCTGGGCGATGCCCTCCTTGGTGACGTAAGTAGTAAAGAGATCGTCCACCACCACGCCGATCTCCTCAAAGAGGGTCCGCCCGTGGGAATAGGACTGGTCGAAGGCCGTGGAGCTGGTGATGGTGAAGTCATAGCCCTTCCCCCGGTACCACTCCGTATACACCCGGTTCAGGGTGAAGGAGAGGATAGCCAGCACGTTGGCCTTGATGGCCTCCGTCCTCCAGGTGGAGTAGATTTCACTGCACGCCACGTTTTTCACGTAGTCCTTGAAGCGGACCCAGTAATTCTGGGCGGAGGCGTCGTCGGGCCGCCCGTCGTGGACCACGATGAACTCCGGAATCACCGGCTCCGGCAGGACCACCAGTCCCTCCGGCTCCGGCAGGGGCTTGACCTCCGCCTCCTCCGGGCGGCTGGAGGGTTCCCCCCAGAGGGCGTGGGGAGCCAGGAGCACGTTGTGTACATTGAAGCCCCCGGACCGGGCCGGGGCCAGGGGGGCCCGCTGGATGGCCCGCCCGGCGGGCAGCAGCTCCACCCCGCCCAGGTGGAGGGTCTCCCGCTCCTGGGCGAACACGGTGACGTTGTAGACGGCGTAGGGCCGCTGCTCCGCCGCCCCCTCCTCCACAGACCACTCCATGGGGGGCGCGGGCAGCTCAATAAAGGGCGTCTGGCCCGAGGCATCGGTGGACACCTCCTCCAGCACGCTGCCGTCGGTGGGGTCCGTGATGCGGACCCGGGCCTCCGGAATGGGGTCCGGGGTCTCCCCCGCCGTTACAAAAATCTGCAAACTGCCTTTGTCCGTATAAGTTGGATTCATAAGGCTGCTCCTCCTTTCCGTATACTATTCTATGCGGGCGGGGCCTTCCGGCTACCGTTCGGACCATCGGGACAGGAGGACTGTATGGAATACATTATCAAATACGTGGGGGATATCCTCTCCCTGGGCTATCCCACGGAGCTGCTGGACGCCCAGTTTGCCATCATGGAGCTGGAGGAGGAGTCCCCGGAGCGGCTGCTGAGTCACTGGCAGGTCAGCAGCTTCGAGCCCGCTCGGCGGCTCAGCAGTCTGGCGGACCGGAGCCTGGAGGCGGCCTGCATCCCCCCGGTCCAGCGGGAGACCGGCCTGGGCCTGACGGGCCAGGGGGTGCTCATCGGCTTTGTGGACTCGGGGCTGGACCTGCGGCACCCGGAGTTCCTGGGGGAGGACGGGGCCAGCCGCATCGTGGCCCTCTGGGACATGACGGCCCAGGGCACGCCTCCCCGGGGCTTCCTCCACGGGGCCCTCTACACCAAGGCGGAGATTGCCACCGGGCTGGTGGACGCCCCGGACGAAAACGGCCACGGCACCGCCGTAGCCGCCATTGCCGCCGGGCAGAGCGGGGCGGCCCCCGGGGCCTCCATCGCCGCGGTGAAGCTGGCCAGCGCCCGGACCACGGACATCATGCGGGCCGTCAAATTCCTGCTGGATCAGGCGGAGGAGCGGGGAATGCCCTGCGTGGTGAACCTGAGCTACGGTACCAACTGCGGCTCCCACCAGGGACAGACCCTCTTTGAGTCCTACATTGATCAATCCGCCCAGCGGGGGCGCAGCGTGGTGGTCTGCGCCGCCGGGAACGAGGGCTCCGGAGCCCACCACTTCCGGGGGCGGCTGATCGAGCACGAGACTCTGGATGCGGAGTTCACCGTCTCCACCCAGCGTCAGCAGATCTACCTCTCCCTCTGGAAGAACTTTGCCGACGACGCGGTGTTCGAGCTGGTCCTCCCCAACGGGCAGACCACCGGGCCCTTGACGGAGGGAACCCGGTTTCTCCGCTTCGGCCCCATCCGGGCGGCGGTCTTCTACGGCGTGCCCACCCACTACACCGCCACCCAGGAGGTCCTGTTTCTCCTGGACGCCCCGCCGGGGGGGCTGGACGGCCTCTGGAATCTGCGGTGCCTTGGCAAAAAAGTGGCCGACGGGCGGTTTGACGTGTGGCTGCCCACCATTGAGGAGGTCAGCGACCGCACCGCCTTCCTCCAGCCGGAGCCGGACCTGACCATCACCCTCCCCGCCACAGCGCTGTACCCCATCTCCGTGGGGGGCTTCCGGCCGGAGACGGAGACGGTGAGCCCCTTCTCCGGCCGGGGGGACCAGGACTGCGCGGGCCGGGTCCTCCTGGACCTGACGGCCCCGGCGGAGGCGGTCCGCTCCGCCAAGCCCGGCGGGGGCTATGACGTGTTTACCGGCACCAGCATGGCGGCCCCCTTTGTCTCCGGGTCGGCGGCGCTGATGATGGAGTGGGGCATCATCCAGGGAAACGACCCCTTCCTCTACAACCAGCGGGTGAAGGCGTTTTTATGCAAGGGGGCCCTCCGCAGCCCCTTCCTGTCGTACCCGAACCCCCTCTGGGGCTATGGGCGGCTGAACCTCTGCGGAACCATGAACGAGCTGGTCAGCCATTTGGAAAGGGGGCTTTGAGCATGTTCTTATCTCCGGAGGCCATGGCCTTCATTCAAGCGCCGGATACCGTGGACTTCGTCACCCGGGCCACCGACGCCTTTTTCGCCTACGTCCAGCGCTCCAACGAGGTGGTCGTCGGGCAGATGCTCTCCGGGCGCTATGTCCTGGGCTATATCAAGCAGGAGAACTTCCACCACCTGGAGGAGGCCCTGGGCACCGCCTTTCTCAGCTCCGTCTCCGTGGTGCTGGGTCTGCTGGACCGCCCCGCCCTGGAGGCGGCGGGGGTCTCCCAGGTCCAGAGCCAGCCCTATTTGAACCTCAAGGGCCGGGGGGTGCTCATCGGCTTTGTGGACACGGGCATCGACTATACCCAGAGCGTCTTCCGCTACGAGGACGGCAGCAGCCGGATTCAATACATCTACGACCAGACCGCCGAGGGGGAGCCCCCGGAGGGCTTCCTTCTGGGCCGGGAGTACTCCAACGCGGAGATCAACGCCGCCCTGGCCTCCCAGGACCCCTATGCCATCGTGCCCCAGCGGGACGAGGAGGGCCATGGCACCTTCATGGCCTCCGTGGCGGCGGGGCGGCAGTCGGAGGACTTCTCCGGCGCGGCCCCGGATGCGGAGATCATCGCCGTGAAGCTGAAAAAGGCCCGGCCCTTCTACCGGGAGCGCTACTGCGTCCCGGCGGACCAGGACCACGCCTACGAGTCCAGCGCCGTCATGGTGGGCGTGGAGTACATTCTCCACAAGGCCCGGCAGCTGGGCCGCCCGGTGGTCATCTGCATCGGCCTGGGCACCAACTCCGGCAGCCACGACGGGGTCAGCGTCTTTGAGGAGTACCTGGGAGGCGCCTCCCTCCAGGCGGGGGTGTGCCTCTGCGCCGCGGCGGGAAATGAGGCGGAAGCCCGGCACCACACCGGCGGCATCCTCCAGCCCGGGGAGAAGCCGGGCACCGTGGATTTGAAGGTGGGGGAAAACGCCGGGGACGTGTACCTGGCGGTGTGGAACACCGTGGCGGACCGGCTGTCGGTCTCCGTCCGGTCCCCCTCCGGGGAGCTGGTGGGCCGGGTGCCCGCCAAACCGGGCATCGGCCCCGCTGCCGACGTGAAGCTGGTGCTGGAGGCGGCCCGGGTCCAGATCGAGTACCACTTCCCCGTGGAGGGCAGCGGAGGCCAGCTGACGGTAATCCGCATTCTGGGGGCCACGCCGGGGGTCTGGACCGTCCAGCTCCACGGGGACATTCTGCTCAACGGCAGTTATCAGGTATGGCTGCCCATGACGGGCTTTGTCTCTCCCACGGTGGAGTTCCTGGCGGCCACGCCGGACTACACCGTTACCAGCCCCGCCTCCGCCGTGGGGGTGATCTGCTGCGGGGCCTATGACAGCAACAACAAAAGCCTCTACGCCAAGAGCTCCCGGGGCCCCGCCTGGGACGGCCGGATTCTTCCGGACCTGACGGCCCCCGGCGTGGGGGTCGGCGGCATCTATCCCTATGGGCCGGGCCTCATGAGCGGCACCAGCGCGGCGGCGGCGGTGCTGGCGGGGACCTGTGCCCTGCTGCTCCAGTGGGGCGTCCGGGAGGGAAACGAACCCGCCATGGGGACCTATCAGATCCGGGCCTACCTCATCCGGGGCTGCCTCCGGCGGCCGGATATGCAGTATCCCAACAACCAGTGGGGCTATGGGGCCATCCAGCTGATGCAAACCTTCCATTTGATGCGGGAGCTGTGACGGCACAAGCCGGGGAAAGTGCCTTTGCGCCTCCCCCGGCTTCCCCTCAGGCCTTCTCCGGAAAGCGCACGGAGAAGCAGGTCCGCCCCCCTCCGCTTTCCGCCCGCAGCTCTGCGCCGTGCCGCTCCGCGATCTGCCGGGCAATGGCCAGACCCAGCCCCGTGCCGGAGCGGTTTCCCCCGTCCCGGGCCCGCCAGAAGCGGTCGAAAATATGGGGCAGCTCCTCCGGCGGAATGCCCCGGCCGTGGTCCGTCACCTCCACGGCAAAGCCCCCCGCCTCCCGGGTCAGGCTGAAGTCCACGGTTCCCCCCGTGCCGGAGAACTTCACCGCGTTGTCCAGCAGGATCAGCAGCATCTGCCGGACCCGTCCGTAGTCCCCCATCAGAAGGCACTCCTCTCCGGGACAGCAGACACAGACCTCCACCGCCTTCCCCCGGGCGCTCTGGCGGATGGCCCGGGCGGCGTCCCGGACCACGCCGCAGAGGTCCATTTCCTCCGACTCCAGGCGGAACTGGCCGTCCTGCAAGCGGGACAGGTCCAGCAGATCGTTCACCAACCGCTCCAGATGGCGGCTCTCCGCCAGCATCTGGGCGTAATAGGAGGCCACCTCCTCCCCTTCGCTCACCGTGCCGTCCTGAAGGACTTCCAGCGACCCCCGCAGTACCGCCACGGGGGTTCGCAGCTCGTGAGAGATGTTGGCCGCAAAATCCTGCTTCATCCGGTCCAGGGCCGCCCGCTGCTCCTCGGCGGCGGCCAGCCGCTCCGCCAGATGGTCGATGGTCCGGGCCAGCTGGCCGATTTCGTCGGCCTGGTTCACGGTGGTCTTGGCGGCGTAGTCCCCCTCCGCCAGAAGCACCGCCGCCCTCCGCATCCGCTCCAGGGGAGCGGTGAACCGCCAGGACAGCCACACCGCCGCTCCCCCCGCCAGGACCAGAGCCGCCGCCGCCCCGGCGCAAAGGATGGACAACGCCTGCCCCACGGCCTTGTCCACGCCGCTGACGTGAGAGTGGAGCAGCACGGCCCCGGTGACGCCCGCCGCTGTCCGGACCGGAACGCCCACAGTCAGGGCCGGGTCGTCCAGCAGGGCGGAAAAGCCCTCTCCCCAGGCGTTCTCCCCGGAAAGGGCCCGTTCCACAATCGCCCAGGCCCCGGCGGGGAGGCTGTCCCTGCCCATCCGGTCCCGCCCCGGGGCCAGCAGAGTCCGGTCATCGTCCACAATCCAGACCTCCGCCGGAGTCAGCGCATTTAAAAAGCGCAGATAGGCGCCGTAGCCGCCCCCTCTGCCCCGGCCCATGCCGCTGCCAAAGGAGGTCAGGGTTTCGGCAATCGCCGCCGCCTGGACCTCCATGGCCTCCCGGTTGACGGAGATGGTGTGCCTCCGGAAGGCGGCGGCGTACACCCCGCCCAGCACGGCGGCAAAGAGCATCAGCACCGCCGCAAAGCAGGCGGCCAGCTTCCAGACCATTCTGCGCCTCATGCCAACACCTCGAATTTATAGCCCACGTTTCGAATGGTGCGGATTTCCCAGGCCGGATGAGGCGCCGTGTCCAGCTTGGCCCGGAGCCGTTTCATATGGGAATCCACCGTTCGGGGGTCTCCGTAGTAATCGTAGCCCCAGAGGAGGTCCAGCAGCATCTCCCGGGTATAGGCCCGGTTCCGGCCGTGAACCAGGGTCCAGAGCATGTCCACCTCCCGCTTTGTCAGCCGCACCGGCCGCCCGTCCACGGAGACGCTGTAATCCTCCAGATTCACCCGCAGTCCCGCCGCCTGGAGCAGTTTTCCCGGCTCCTCCCCGCTCCGGTCAATCCGCCGCAGCACCGCCCGCACCCGGGCCATGACCTCCCCGGGGGAGAAGGGCTTGACAATGTAGTCGTCCGCCCCGATGTCCAGGCCCATGATCTTCTCAAAGTCCTCCCCCCGGGCGGTGATCATGATCACCGGGACGCCGGACTCCCGGCGAATCTCCCGGCACACCTGGAAGCCGTCCAGCTCCGGCATCATCACGTCCAGCAGGACGATCTGAGGCGCTTGTGCCCGGAAGCACTCCAGGGCCCACCGCCCGTCCGGGGCCGTCACCACCTGGAAGCCCTCCCGCCGGGCCGCGCTGGAGAGGATGTTCAAAAGCTGGGGATTGTCGTCCGCAATGAGCATGAGAGACATGGCAGATTCCTCCGTCCTTGATCTGGAAGGCAAGTATAGCGCCGGTATATGGCAACCCTGTGTCAGACGGCGGAAAAAGAGCGGAAACCGGCATCCTCCTGCCACACGGCTGACACATGGGACTGGTAAGCTCTTCTCACCAAACGGGAATTTTGGAAAGGAGCAATTGATCATGAAGCATCTGAAGCAGATTCTTGCGGGCGGCATCGCCGTCCTCTCCCTCACCACCTCGGCCCTGGCGGCTCCCCTCTATGCCACCCCCGCCGAGGCCGCCGCCGGCGTCACCGGAAAAACGCTGGAGGAGGTCCAGGCGGAGCGCTGGTCCGGCAAGAGCTATGGAACCATCGCCGCCGAGGCCGGGGCCTTGGAGGAGTTTCAGGCGGCGGTATGGGAGATGCAGGCGCAGACGCTGGCCGCCTGGGCAGCGGAGGGTCTCCCGACCCAGGCCCAGGCGGATGCCCGGCTGGAGGCCCTGCAGCAGCGCCAGGCGGCCTGCGGCGGCCTCGGAAGCGGTTTCTGCAGTCCGGGCAGCGGCATGGGCGGCGGCTTTGGCGGCGGCATGGGCCCTGGCTGCGGACGGGGTCTGCGCAGCGGGCACTGCCGGAATCTCTGCGCTTAAAGGGGGAAACGGGCCGGCATGCGCCGGCCCGTTTCCCCCTCATGGCCCCGCCGGGCTCAGTCCCTGCAATAGTATTCCTGAATCGCCCCCAGAAGGGCCGTCGCCCGCTGGTCCTGAATCCGGTAAATTACATTCATCCCCTGCTTCTCCGACTCCAGAATCCCCGCCATCCGCAGCTGGTTCAGATGCTGGGACAGCGCCGGGGCGGTGATGTTGGGCGTAAAGCGGTGGATTTCTCCCACGCTCAGCGGTCCCTTCTTCAAGGCGCAGAGAATGAGCAGCCGGTGCTCATTGGCCAGAATTTTCAGCAGCTCCGCAATGCGCTTGGCCTTCTCCTCCACAGCCGCCGTCCTCCTTCTTTTGTTTCAGCATGCAGATGCCCTGGGTCATGGTACCCATGGGGCAGTAAACGCACCAGGACCGGGGCCGGAACAGCGCCATGGTTGCAAGCCCCAGCACCGTGGAGGTCATCATGACGCCGTAAAAGCCAAAGGCGAACTGGGCAATCCAGGGGGCCACCATGTCCACCTCCGCCCACTGCCAGGGCAGCTTGAACACCCACAGCAGTGTCACCGTCTGCCGCAGGGGCGCCCCGGTGAAAACCATCCAGGTTCCCCGCAGCATCAGGCCAAACATGACCATGAAAAAGGCCAGGAAGCCGTACCGGAACCAGCGGCTTCGGAGGAACCTGGGCGGCGGCGCGTTCCGGGACAGCTTCCTCCCCAGAAGGCCCAGAAGCTGTCCCCGTCCACAGTAGCGATGGCAGTAGGCCTTGCTCCCGCCAATCAGAGCCACCAGCAGCGGAATGGAGAAAAACAGCATCCCCAGCCAGGCGAACAGGATGTTGCACAGGCCCAGGACCCAGTACAAAAGCTCCCCGATCCAAAGGTAGTCGTACCACTTCTTCTTCATTCCCCACTCCCCCTCTCCACCATGGCGATCACGTCCGCCGGGCAGACCCCGGCGCATTTCCCGCAGCCTATGCACAGCTCCCCGTTCACCCGGGCCACCACGCCCGACACCACCCGGATGGCTGCCCGGGGGCAGACCTTCATGCAGGTCCCGCAGGCCACGCACTCCCGGCCCACCCGGGCCAGTCTTTTTGAACGCGCCATAAATACCCTCCTGAATAAGTAATTAAGATAATACTAATATACTTTCTTTTGGCGCACCTGTCAAGACCCTTGGGCGCTTTTTGTGGTCTTTGTCGAAAACAGGGACTATCCCTTGTGTCTGTAACAAAGATGTAACATACAAATTGTGGTTTTTGCCCCTTAGGGGCTTGCCAGGAGGAAAAAAATATCTTACAATAGGGTCTGGCTCTTGCAGCCGGAATTTTAAAAGGAAACGAGGTGCGCGCATATGAAAAAGACGCTGGCCGCTTTCTTCCTGGCTCTGACCCTGCTGACGGGCAGCGCCGCCGCTTTCGCCGACGTGGACGAGGGGCTGTACTATGCCGCGCCCATCGCCTGGGCCGTGGAACGGGGCATCACCACCGGAACCTCCGAGGACACCTTCTCTCCCGACGCCCTCTGCACCCAGGGGCAGATTCTCACCTTCCTCTGGCGGGCCGCCGGTTCCCCTGAGGCGGAGCTTATGGGGGAGGCGTCGGCTCTCAACCCGGCCTTTCAGCAGGCCGTGGCCTGGGGCTTTGAGGCAGGCATTTTAAGCAGCGCGGACTTCCCCTCCGGCGCCGTTCCCGTCCCTGCGGGGGGCGTCCTCTTCGACCCCACGGCCCCCTGCACCCGAGGCACGGCCATGAGCTTCCTCTGGCACTATGCCGGGTCTCCCGCCGCCAGCTCCCCGGGGACCTTCACCGACGTATCCCCCAGCGCAGACTGTGCGCAGGCCGTGGCCTGGGCCGTGGAGGCGGGCATCACCTCCGGTACCTCCGAAACCACCTTCTCTCCCGACGAACCCTGCACCCGGGGGCAGATTGTCACCTTCCTGTACCGCTGCCTGAACGAGGCGTCCTCCGGGGAAGCGGTCTACCTCCCGGAAGAATCGGTCCCCCCGGCTCCTGGACAGGAGCCGGATGCGGCCCACCCCCAGCGGACCTACAGCGGAAGCGGCGAGGCCCGCTCCCTGGGGCTGGACGGCAGCGAGTTCACCAGCGAGGGCCTCTATGACGCGGAGGTTACAGTGTGCGTCTATTCCCCCCATGAGGCGGTTTTCACCGTCCAGGTACCCTTTCCTCTGTTTCAGGCCTGCAATTATCAGGTCCGCTTTGACAACCCGGACCAGCCCAGCCAGAGCTATATCTTCACCTTCCTCCGCTGGGACGAAGCCTTTGCCGACATGATCCCCTGGGAGGGCGGCCACAACCGCCTCCGCTTTGTGGATACCGGTGATGAGACCGGCGATATCTCCCTCACTCAGGATTTCAGCGAGGATGACCGGATTGGCGGGTCCCTGGTCCGCCGAGTCACGATCTCCCAGGACAGCTATTTCAACTTCGACATGCTGGCCGGTTATACGGTGAGCTGTTCGGTCAGTGCCAATCTCTAAATATCTGGAAACAGAAAAGGACTGTGCCTTCCGGCCAATGTCATTAAGTTAAGCGCAGGAATGCTTTTTCCTGCGCTTAACTGTTTTTATGTAATCAAAAACTAGGTTAAGTTAATATATTCAAAGATTGTTTACATATTCCCGCTTGACACATTTTGCGTCTATGATGTATCATAAGAATGGCATTGGCCTTGGCGGCCCACAGCCCGCATATGAGAGATTTTTGATTGTTTAATTTATTTTATGTATTAAGAGATTAAAAACAAGCGACGAGTTGCCGTCATATTGAAGAGTGACTAGCACCGCGCACGATAACAGAATTTCCTGCCGAAAGGGGGTTCTGTTGTTGTGTGCGGACTTATTTTGCTCTTTTTCGGTGGCAATCGTTGCATATTTGAAAGGCGAATGTGCGTAAATCGGTTGTCAAATTAAGTGGCCTTTTAGTAAAGGAGTAAAAAATGCATCGAATTTACGTTCAGTTCGCTATCTATTTGAATGGAGAAAATATTTCCAATCGCCGATTCTCTTCTGCATCTCCCAAAAGTTTTGAGCAAGTGCATTGCCTTGCCGAAATGCTGTTCTATTATCTGCTAGTACTACTACTCAATGCACTTAAGCCGGAGAAAAATTGCATTCGAATTGGCAATCTATCCGTTCGGGCTACTTGTGGTAATCTGACTGTTGAAATTATCAACGTACATGGTGTTCTTCCAGTTAGCAAGCAGGAAATCTTAGATTTACTCGAAGAAAATGGAGCCTTGCCCAACTTAGCACATGTCGTTGTTAATTATTTGCTATCAAAAAATAGCGAGGAACGGCCATGAGCGCCGCAACAAATACTTGCCTTAAACAGGCACTTGATGATTCAATTAAAGCGGCGGCGGAGAAAGCAGGGGCGGGCCAGATGTCACGCAATCGCAAGCTGTCCGTTGCTGATATCATCCGCCTTTTGATCGGCGCAGAGGGCGGCTCTTTAGATAAGATTCTGCACACTGCCGGTATCGATGTCACTGCATCCGCCGTCAGCCAGCGCCGGGCGCAGATTGCCCCGGAGACATTCCGAGATGTGTTCCGCCGTTTCAACGCTGATTGTGTAGATAATGAACTTTTCCGAGGATACCGCCTTGTCGCTGTAGACGGCACAGCAGTTAATCTTCCTCACAATCCTACAGCCCCATCATTTGTTTGCAATGAGGGCATCCCCAACGGTGTCAATCAGTTGCATTTGACGCCCATGTACGATCTTCTTTCTCGTACCTTCACCGATGCTGTGATACAGCCAGAGCCGAGGAAAGACGAGATCGGGGCGCTAATCACAATGCTGAAACAAAATACCTTTGACCAAAAGACGCTTATCACGGCGGATCGCGGCCTAGAGGGATATAATCCCATTGCGTATATGATAGAAAAACCCAATGTAGATTTCCTTATACGGGTTAAGCAGAGCCGTTCAGCCATGCGTGAGGTAGCGAAACTACCCATGTTGGAGCTGGACTGCGACATTTCCTTTTCCATCTGCACTACCCAGAAAAATACAGACAAACAAAACAAAAATTATGTGTTTCTGCAAATTCCAAAGAAGTCAAAACCGGGTTCCAAAACCAGACGCGGGCGCTGGGATTTTGGCAATTACTACCCCATGCATTTCCGTATATGCCGTTTCCTGCTGGACAATGGTGAGTTTGAGACCGTTGCCACATCCTTGCCGCGTTCCTTCACGTTGGAGGATGTGAAAGCCCTTTATCACCTTCGCTGGGGGATAGAGACAGGCTTTAGAGACTTAAAGTACGCGCTGGGATTAGTCAATCTTCACGGAAAATCAGATGCTTTTGCGGAACAGGAGATTTTTGCTAACCTGACCGCCTTTAACTTCGCAAGCCGCATTTGTCGGGAGGCCGTTATCCGACAGCCGAAAGACGGCATATACGCCTATAAAGTCAATTTCAAAATGGCCGTGGCGTTGTGCCGGGAGTTCATCCGAACGCCGAAGGCAGATGCCGACAAGCTACTGAACGACATCGCGAGATATACCGTACCCATCAGGCCGGGACGGCAAGATCAACGCAATCTTCGCGTCAAAGGTTTTCCTGGTTTTGTTTACCGGGTAGCCGCTTAAAAAAGAGGGGGTGGAAGTTTAAACTTCCGCCCCCTCTCCATATATATTTTTTGAAAAGGCTGATTTAGGGGCCAAAATCAAGGATTTTTTCTAAAAGATGTGCCGCCTTATCTTAACAGTAGGAAAATCGGCCTTGAAAGTGAACGTTTTCAAGTAAATATCAACATCTCCCATGAGTGTATCAAAAAATATAGTGTTTTTGAACTTGCCAGAATAATTCTGATTAGCAGGAAAAATCAACTTGTCTGTGCTCTGTAGCAAAAATTATAAGAGTGCATTTTTTCAACCCCATATTTTTTTGAGAATCCATTATCTGAAAATCCCTGTTAAGTTAAGCGAAAAACAAAAATTTCAACTTGTCTGCACCATGTATCAAAAATAGCCGTTATTATCTCAAAAACGCAATAGCTGATGATTTCCAGTTTGATCTGGAAAAATGCGCCGCTTTGTGGTATCCTATAGAAAAAACGACCGGGAGGATACCGCTATGACAGATGCACAGCGCCGTGCCGCCGCAAAACAGTTTGCCGCCGATTGGCAGGGCAAAGGTTATGAGAAAGGCCACAGTCAGAGCTTTTGGCTTGCGTTGCTGCAAAAGGTTTATGGCGTGGAAGAACCGGATAAATTTATCACCTTTGAAGATCAAATCATGCTTGACCATACCAGCTTTATTGACGGCTTTATCCCGTCCACCCACGTCCTGATCGAACAGAAAAGCTTGGGGAAAGAACTGAACAAGCCCATCAAGCAGTCTGACGGCTCTCTCCTGTCCCCGTTTCAGCAGGCCAAACGCTACGCCGCCGAGTTACCCTATTCCCAACGGCCCCGCTGGATTGTTACTTGTAACTTTGCCGAGTTCTATGTTTACGATATGGAGCGGCCCACGGGCGACCCGGAAATCATTAAGCTGTGCGACTTGGAAAGGGAATATTACCGCTTGCAGTTTTTGGTGGATACAGGTGATACCAATATCAAAAAAGAGATGGAGGTATCGCTGCAAGCGGGCGAGATTGTCGGTGTCCTCTACGATGCCCTGTTGAAGCAGTACAAAGACCCGGAGGCCGAGGAAACTCTGAAAAGTCTGAACGCGCTGTGTGTCCGTCTTGTGTTCTGCCTCTATGCCGAGGATGCGGGGATATTCGGTGCTCATGGGATGTTCCACAACTATTTGGAGCGCCATCGGGCTGAGGACAGACGCGCCCTTATCAACTTATTCCACGTTCTTGACCAAAAGCCGGAACAGCGGGACAAATACCTTGACGATGATCTTGCCGCATTCCCCTATGTCAACGGTGGTTTGTTCGCGGATGAAAATATAGAGATTCCCCGTTTAGGGGATGAAGTGATCGACCTGATTTTAGCAAAGGCCAGCGCAGATTTTGATTGGTCTGCTATCAGTCCGACGATATTCGGCGCGGTCTTTGAAAGCACCTTAAACCCGGAAACCCGGCGTAGCGGCGGGATGCACTACACCAGTATTGAAAACATCCACAAAGTCATTGACCCGCTGTTTCTGGATGGACTGCGGGCCGAGTTGGAGGATATCAAGGAAATCACGGTAGACAAGACCCGCAAGGCCAAGCTGAAAGCATTTCAGAGCAAATTAGCAAGTCTGACATTTCTTGACCCCGCTTGTGGTTCTGGAAACTTTCTGACAGAAACTTACATATCTCTCCGCAAGCTGGAAAATGAGGTTTTGCGGTGCATGACAGATCAGATCAGCATGGATTTTGATGGGATTATTCAAGTCTCCATCGGCCAGTTTTACGGTATTGAAATCAATGATTTTGCTGTGACAGTAGCAAAGACCGCCCTATGGATTGCAGAAAGTCAGATGATGAAAGAAACCGAGGATGTTGTCCATATGACGCTGGACTTCCTGCCGTTGAAATCCTATGCCAATATCACCGAGGGGAATGCCCTGCGGCTGGATTGGGAAAGCGTTGTTCCCAAACATGAGTTGGACTATATCATGGGAAACCCGCCGTTTGTGGGCGCGTCTATGATGACGAAAACGCAGAAAGACGAAATGTTTACGGTTAGAGGGAAGTAATTTCAGATTAGGCGGTATAGCCCCAATTACAAGGGCTGTACCGTCTTTTTGAGTTCCTATGCGCCTTGCCGTTTCGGTTG
>CAJTZL010000034.1:15319-30168 GCA_910583695.1 uncultured Oscillibacter sp. | reverse complement strand
AGCTGTCCGACCTGACGGAGCTGGGCTACCTGGAGCAGCCCCACACCTCCGCCGGGCGGATGCCCTCTCCCAAGGGCTACCGGCTCTATGTCAACGAGCTGATGGAGGAGCAGCGCCTCTCCCTGGCGGAGACGGAGAAGATCAACCAGTCCCTCCAATTGAAAATGGAGGAGCTGGACCGGCTGCTGGTTCAGGCGGGCCGGGCGGTTTCCGCCCTGGTGCGCTACCCGGCCTATGTGGCCGCCTCCCGGAGGACGGAGCTCACCGTTCGGCGCTTCGAGCTGCTGGCGGTGGACGAGCGGAACTGCATTCTGGTGATGATGACCAGCGACAGCCGGGTGAAGAGCCAGCTCCTGCGGACGCAGCTGAAGGTGGACCCGGCGGACCTGCCCGCGGCGGCGAACCTCTTGAACAGCCATTTCACAGGCGCCGACTCCGGCGCCATGAGCCAGCGGCTGATGAACGTGGCGGACCAGGTGAGCCCCCAGCTCTTCCTGCTGCTGTCCCAGGCCGTGAGCTGTGGGGCGGACGCCCTGGAGGAAGCGGGCCAGAGGGAGATCGTCACCGCCGGGGCCAGCCGGCTGCTGAAGCTCCCGGAGTTCCGGGACGCAGACAAGGCCCATGAGCTCATGAGCTTCCTGGCGGACAGCAAGGAGGAGCTTCCCATGCCGGAGCGCCGGCCCATGGAAATCCTCATCGGCCCGGAGAACGTCAAGGAGGCGCTGAAGGACACCAGTGTGGTGGTGGCCAGTTATGACATCGGAGACGACATGCGGGGCCTCATCGGCGTGGTGGGCCCCACGAGAATGGATTACGCGGCGGTAGCGGCCCGGCTCTCCGGCTTTGCCGAGGGGCTGACCCGATTGTTCGGAAAGCAGGAGGAGCTGCCCCCGAAGGAGGAACGGAAATGACGGAAGAGAACAAGCAGCCCCTGGAGGAGGAGACCCCGGAGACGGAAGCGGCCCCCGAGGCCCGGTCGGAGGGCGAGAAGGCGGCCAAGGGCAGAAAGAAAAAGGAAAAGGGCGGCATCACCTTCACCCGGGAACAGGTGGAGCAGATGGAGCTGGCCGTGAAGCAGCTGGAGACCACCAAGGACCAGTTCGCCCGGCTGGCGGCGGAGTACGACAACTACCGCAAGCGCACCGCCAAGGAAAAGGAAACCCTCTACCAGGACGCCAAGGCGGACACCATCAAGGAGTTTCTGGCGGTGTACGACAACCTGGAGCGGGCGGCGGCGGCCCCCGGCGGGGAGGACGACCCCCACAAGAAGGGCCTGGAGATGATTTTCACCCAGTACAAGGAGCTTTTGAAGAAGCTGGGCGTCGAGGAGATCGAGGCCCAGGGCCGGCCCTTTGACCCGGAGCGGCACGCGGCGGTCATGCACGTGGACGATGAGAACCTGGGCGAGAACGAGGTGGCCCAGGTTTTCCAGGCGGGCTTCCTCATGGGGGACCGGGTGATCCGCCACGCGGTGGTGCAGGTCGCCAACTAAAGCAGAGTTCAAATACGAGTTTCATATATTTCAGGAGGCTTCATTATGTCTAAAGTAATCGGTATTGATTTGGGAACCACCAACTCCTGCGTGGCGGTCATGGAGGGCGGCGAAGCCGTCGTCATTGCAAACGCCGAGGGCAACCGCACCACCCCCTCCGTCGTCGCCTTCTCCAAGACCGGCGAGCGCATGGTGGGCCAGGTGGCCAAGCGCCAGGCCATCACCAACCCCGACCGCACCATCTCCTCCATCAAGCGGGAGATGGGCTCCGACCACAAGGTGGCCATCGACGGGAAGAACTACACCCCCCAGGAGATCAGCGCCATGATCCTCCAGAAGCTGAAGGCCGACGCGGAGGCCTACCTGGGCGGAACCGTCACCGAGGCGGTCATCACCGTCCCCGCCTACTTCACCGACTCCCAGCGTCAGGCCACCAAGGACGCGGGCAAAATCGCGGGCCTGGATGTCAAGCGCATCATCAACGAGCCCACGGCGGCGGCCCTGGCCTACGGCGTGGACAAGGAGCAGACCCAGAAAATCATGGTCTACGACCTGGGCGGCGGCACCTTCGACGTGTCCATTTTGGACATTGACGACGGCGTTATCGAGGTCTTGGCCACGGCGGGCAACAACCGCCTGGGCGGCGACGACTTTGACGAGTGCGTTATGAAATGGCTGGTTTCCGAGTTCAAGCGCAGCGACGGCGTGGACCTCTCCAACGACAAGGTGGCCATGCAGCGCCTGAAGGAGGCCGCCGAAAAGGCCAAAATCGAGCTTTCCGGCGTCACTACCTCCAACATCAACCTGCCCTATATCACCGCGGACGCCAGCGGCCCCAAGCACCTGGACATCACCCTGTCCCGGGCGAAGTTCAACGAGCTCACCGCCCATCTGGTGGACGCCACTATGGGCCCCGTGCGTCAGGCCATGAGCGACGCAGGCCTCAAGCCCTCCAACCTCTCCAAGGTTCTGCTTGTAGGCGGCTCCAGCCGCATCCCCGCCGTCCAGGACGCGGTGAAGGGCTTCACCGGCTCCGACCCCTTCAAGGGCATCAACCCCGACGAGTGCGTGGCCATGGGTGCAGCCCTCCAGGCGGGCGTCCTCACCGGCGACGTGAAGGGACTGCTGCTGCTGGACGTAACCCCGCTGTCCCTGGGCATCGAGACCTACGGCGGCGTGTGCACCAAGTTGATCGACCGGAACACCACCATCCCCGTGAAAAAGAGCCAGGTCTTCTCCACCGCCGCCGACAACCAGACCAGCGTGGAGGTCAACGTCCTCCAGGGCGAGCGGGAGATGGCCGCGGCCAACAAGTCCCTGGGCCGCTTCCACCTGGACGGCATCGCCCCCGCCCGGCGGGGCGTGCCCCAGATCGAGGTCACGTTCGACATCGACGCCAACGGAATCGTCAACGTCTCGGCCAAGGACCTGGGCACCGGAACGGAACAGCACATCACCATCACCTCCTCTTCCAACATGAGCAAAGAGGACATTGAAAAGGCCGTCAAGGAGGCGGAGCAGTATGCCGCCCAGGATAAAAAGCTGAAAGAGGAGGTCGAGACCCGGAATCAGGCGGATCAGATGGTCTACCAGTGCGAGAAGACCCTGGCGGACATGGGCGACAAAATCCCCGCCGACGACAAGGGCAAGGTCCAGGGAGCTCTCGACAAGCTGAAGGAAACCCTGAAGGGCACGGACATGGCCGCCATCAAGGCGGACACGGAGGCTCTCCAGCAGGCGTTCTACGCCGTCAGCGAGAAGCTGTATCAGCAGGCCAATCCCCAGGGGGCCCAGCCCGGCGGCGACGCCGGAGCCCAGGAGGGCCAGTATTACGACGCGGACTACAAGGTTGTGGACGACGACGACCAGAAGAAATAAACAGCGTGATTTTGTTCAATGGGACGGGGAGAAATCCCCGCCCCATTGAATGGCGTTATTCGCAGGAGGCAATATGGCGGAACAGAAACGTGATTATTACGAGGTTCTGGGCGTGCAGAAGGGCGCTTCGGACGACGAGATCAAGCGGGCCTACCGGAAGCTGGCCAAGGCCAGCCACCCGGATCTGAACCCCGGCGACAAGGAGGCGGAAACCCGGTTCAAGGAAGTCAACGAGGCTTATGAAATCCTCTCGGACAAGGAGAAGCGGAGTCGGTACGACCAGTTCGGCCACGCCGGCGTGGACCCCAATTTCGGCGCAGGAGGCGGCTTCGACGGAGGCTTCGACTTCGGCGACCTGGGGGATATTTTCGGCAGCTTCTTCGGCGGCGGCTTCGGCGGCGGGCGGCGGACCAACCCCAACGCCCCCCAGCGGGGGGAGAGCATCCGCCTGTCGCAGATTCTCAGCTTTGAGGAGGCGGCCTTCGGCTGTGAAAAGGCCGTTACCGTGGAGCGGCTGGAGCCCTGCTCCAGCTGCCAGGGCAGCGGCTGTGCCGAGGGCACCACGCCGGAGGTCTGCCCCGACTGCCACGGCACCGGCACGGTTCAGGTCCGGCGGCAGACGCCCATGGGGGTCTTCGCCACCTCCTCCCCCTGCACCCGCTGCGGCGGCAAGGGGAAGATCATCCACCAGCCCTGCCGGGAGTGCCGGGGGGTGGGAGCGGTGCGGCAGCGCCGGACCATCCAGGCCAGCATTCCCGCGGGCATCGACAACGGTCAGACCATCTCCATCCGGGGCCAGGGCAACACCGGGAAGAACGGCGGCCCCGCCGGGGATCTGCTGATCACCATTACCGTCCGGCCCCACGAGCTCTTCCGCCGGGAGGGCACCTCCGTTCTCTGCGAGGCGCCCATCACCTTCGCCCAGGCGGTGCTGGGGGCGGAGCTGGAGATTCCTACCATCGACGGCAAGGTGAAATACGACCTTCCGGAGGGCACCCAGAGCGGCGCCACCTTCCGCCTCAAGGGCAAGGGCATTCCCTCCATCAACGGTCGGGGACGGGGAGACCAGTACGTTACCGTTTACATTGAGACTCCCCGGAACCTGACCAAGGAGCAGAAGGAGGCCCTGCGGAAGTTTGCCGAAACCATGGGGGACGACAACTGCGAAGAGCGGAAGGGCCTGTTCGGCAAGGGAAAGAAAAAGAGGTGAAGCGACCGATGTATCTGGCGGATTATCATCTGCATTCCCGCATCTCCCCCGACGCCGGGGACTCCATGACCGCCCTGGCGGAGGCCGCCGTCGAGGCGGGGCTGGATGAGCTTTGCTTCACGGACCATCTGGAGCCCATCGTCTGGGCCCGCACGGAGCTTCGGGGACCCTATGACTGGTCCGCCCTGACGGCGGAGTTCGACGCCGCCCGGGCCGCCATGGGGGACCGGATCAAGCTGCGCCTGGGCATTGAGCTGGGAGACGCCTGCTGGGATTTTGCCCACACGGAGAAGTTGCTGGCGGACGCGCCGCCTCTGGATTTCATCATCGGCTCCGTCCATATGCTCTCGGAGCGGTACAAGGGCCTGGACCTCTATTACTTTGACCCGAAGACGGAGGAGGAGGCCTACGACGGCATTGCCGACTACCTGGGCCGGGTGAAGGTCATGGCGGAGTGGGGAAAGTTCGACGTGCTGGGCCATCTGACCCTGCCCCTGCGCTACCTCAACGAGAACCGGGGCTGGAACCTGAGCATGGAGCGCTTCGGCTGGGAGATCACGGAAATCTTCTCCATTCTGAAGCAAAAAGGAATCGGCCTTGAGCTGAACACCAACCGGGGCAACACGCCCCTGCCGGACGGGATGTGGCTGCGGCTGTATGAGGACATGGCGGCGGACCCCATTGTCACCCTGGGCACCGACGCCCATTCGGCCGAGTTCGTGGGCTGTGCCGTGCGGGAGCGGCAGGCGCTTCTGCGGGAGTGCGGCTTCACGAGTTTCTGCACCTTTGAGGGACGCAGGCCCATCCGCCACGCGCTGTAGCGGAAAAGAACAAATCTGCGGTGGAAAATTATATTGATTTTTTGGAAAATCTGGAGTACAATGTAAGCCACAAAATTTGAATGCACGGGGGAATACTACCATGAAGATCGCGCTGGGCTGTGACCACGGCGGCTATGATTTGAAGCAGTATGTCATCAAGGTCCTGGAGGGCCTGGGCCATGAAGTCGAGGACTTCGGCTGTCACTCCTTGGAGAGCTGCGACTATCCCGATTTCGGGGCCGCCGCCGCCCGGGCCGTGGCGGAGGGAACCTGCGACCGGGGCATTGTGATCTGCACCACGGGCATCGGCATTTCCATTGTTGCCAACAAAATCAGGGGCATCCGCTGCGCCCACTGCGCCGACTGCCTCCAGGCGGAAATGACCCGCCGCCACAACGACGCCAACATGATGGCCATTGGAGCGGGCTTCACGGGCCCCGACATGGCCGAGCGGATGGTGGAGGTCTTCCTCTCCACCGAGTTCGAGGGGGGCCGCCATGCCCGCCGGGTGGAGAAGATGATGGCCCTGGAGAGCTGAGCCTCTCAGCCCATAGAAAACGACGGGAGCGCCGCTCCTGAAAAGAGGTGACGCGCATGGTGGGAACCAAGGGATACAGCAGCTACCGGGGCCGGGGGCCCAGATGGAAAATTTTACTGGCGATTGTGCTGGTGTTGGTGATCGCGGTTGCCGCCAGCGTCATGTATTTGCAGCAGTTCCTCGTCTACGGCGCCGACGGCAGCCGCCAGATCAGCCTGCCCTGGTGGCATTCGGAGGAGAAAGAGCCCCCCCAGGGGGACCGGGAGGACCCGGTGGAGCCGCCGAATGTGGATGTGGTGGTTCAGGAGCCGGAGGCGCAGGAACCCCAGGAGATCGTGGCCGTTTCCCTTCCGGCTCAGGCGCTGACGATGGCCCTCTGGCAGGAGGCTCTGGCGGCGAAGCCCGCAGGGGTCAGCGCTGTGGCCGTCCGCCTGAAGACCCCTAACGGCACGGTGTATTTCAACGCCGCCAGCGCTGTTTCCGGCGCAGTGGAAGCGGAGCTGGATACCGCCGCCGCCCTGGCCGCCGTTACGGCCCAGGAGGAGTTGCACACCATCGCCAGCATGGCCTGTCTTCAGGACTTCAAGGCCGCCAACGCCGACGTGGAGGGCCGGGGCCTGAAAAACACCGGAGGCTATATCTTCTACGACGGCAACAACAGCCTCTGGCTGGACCCCTCCAAGCCCTCTACCCGGGAGTATGTCTGCGCCCTGGCGAAGGAGATCGCGGAGCTGGGGTTCGACGAGCTGCTGCTGACGGACTTCGGCTATCCCACCGAGGGCAAAATCAATAAAATCAACTACAACACCGACGTGCCCCTGGGCAACAACCTGGACCTGCTCCTCAACGATCTGAACACGGCCCTGGAGCCCTACGACATCCTGCTGTCCGTGGAGGTGCCGGAAGCGGTGATTACAGAGGGGCCCAACGCCGTGTCCGGACTGGACCTGAACCGGTTGGTGAGCCGGGTGGACCGCATCTACGCCGTCACCACGCCGGAGAAGGCGGAGACTCTCTCCGCCCTGGTCACGCAGGCGGCGGGGCCGGAGGGGAAGACGGAATTTGTCCCGGAGCTGGCGGCGGACAGCCCCGCGCTGACGGGAAGCCGCCTGATCCTGGCGGAATAATGGAAATCTGCTTTTGGAAAACGGCTCCCGGAGGGAAACCCCTCCGGGAGTTTTCGCTATCGGGAAACGACGGCCGGCGGGGGATGGGAATGAAGAAAAAGAAAGCGGCCCTCCGTCTGCCGGAGGGCGGAACATGAGGCGGCTGGCGGTTTTTGCCGGGGGCTTTTCCCTGGGCGTGTTTCTGACCCAATATCTTCTCCAGGGCGGCTGGATTCTGCTGGGAGCCGGGCTGGCTTTGGCCCTGGGCCTTCTGTCGGTGTTCCTGCCCCGGGAGTGGAGGCGGCGGGGGGTGATTCTCTGGGCGGCGCTGTCCCTGGGGCTGGGCTGGAGCTGGCTTTACGCCCGTCAGGTCCAGCGGCCCGCCCAGGCCCTGGCGGAGCGGACGGAGCAGTTCACCGCCACCCTCTGCGGCTGCGCCGTGGAGACGGACTTCGGCGCCCGGGCGGTGGTCCGGCTGGAGGGCGTGCCCGGCAAGGCGGCGCTCTACGCCGGGAAGGAGCTGCTGGAGCTGGCCCCGGGCCAGACCGTGACCGGCCGGGCCCAATTTCGGGACGCCGCCCGTATCCGGGATGAAGACATTACCACCTTCACCTCCAAGGGGATCTTCCTCCTGGCCTATGGCCGGGGAGAGCTTGCCGTCGGGGAGGGGACCCGGAACAGCCTCCGCTGGCTTCCCGCCCGGGCGGGCCGGGCCCTGGCGGAGCAAATCCAGCTTCTCTTCTCCGGGGACGCCGCCGGATTTCTGACGGCCATCCTCACCGGGGACCGGGGTGCGGTCTCCGAGGAGGCCTATCTGGCCCTCACGGAGGCGGGGCTGAACCACATTCTGGCGGTGTCCGGCATGCACTGCGGCTTTCTCATGGCCCTGGCGGGCTTTCTGCTGCAAAGCCGGAAGCTCCAGGCCCTGCTGGGCATCCCGCTGCTGGCCTTCTACGCCGCCCTCACCGGCGGAAGCCCCTCCGTTCTCCGGGCCTGCGTCATGCTGTCTCTGCCCTTGCTGGCGATTCTGGCCCGCCGGGAGAGCGACGGGCCCACCTCTTTGCTGACGGCGCTGTTTCTGATTCTGCTGGCGAATCCCTTTGCCGCCGCCTCCGTGGGTTTGCAGCTGTCGTTTTCCGCCATGGCGGGCATCCTTTGGCTGACGCCCAGGCTCTATAGGGGGCTGATCGGGGAGAAGAAACGGGGGAAGGTGTTTCGCTTCCTGGCAGCCGCCTTTTCCGCCTCCATGGGAGCCATGGTGTTCACCCTGCCCCTGACGGCTTACTACTTCGGCGCGCTGGTGCTGATCGCGCCCCTGAGCAGTGCCCTCTGCCTCTGGGCGGCCGCGTGGACGTTCAGCTGCGGACTGCTGTCGGTGTCCGTCAGCTTCTTCTGCCCGCCTCTGGGGGCGCTGCTGGCCCTCCCGGCCCAGCTGGCGGCGGAGTATATCCTTTCTGCCGCCAAGTGCCTTTCGGGTCTTCCCTGCCACGCGGTCTACACCGCCAATCCCTACCTGAAGGTTTGGATAGCCTATGCCTATCTGCTCTTTGCCGCCGCGTATCTCTCCCGGCGCACGGGGCGGCGGAAGTACCTGCTTGCCTCCTTGCTGGCGGCGCTGACCCTGGCCTTGACCGTCCGGCTGGGGGAGGCCCGGTACCAAGGCGGCCTGGACGCCCTGATTCTGGACGTGGGCCAGGGGCAGAGCGTGGTCCTGGCCTCCGGCGGGTCCTTCGCCCTGGTGGACTGCGGCAGCGCCAACAGCTGGAAGAACCCCGGGGAGACCGCCGCCCGGCAGCTGGCCGCCATGGGCTGTAAGCGCCTGGATTATCTGGTGCTGACCCACTACGACCAGGACCACGTCTCCGGCGTGACGGGCCTTTTGGCCCGTCTGGAGGTGGGCGCTCTGCTGGTCCCGGAGGATGAGGACGATGCGGGACTCCGGGACGCGGTCCTCTCCGCCGCAAAGGACCGCGGCGCGGCCGTCCGCTTTGTTACGGAGGAGGAGCGCCTGGGCTTCGGGCAGGGGACGCTGACCCTTTACCCGCCCCTGGGGGAAGCGGGAGACAACGAGCGGGGCCTGACCGTCCTGGCCTCCGCCGGGGAAGCGGATTTTCTCATCACCGGCGATATGGATGCCGCCACGGAGGCGAAACTTTTGGAGACATACGCCCTGCCGGACCTCGAGGCCCTGATTGCGGGGCACCACGGCTCCAAATACGCATGCTCTCAGGCTCTTCTGGAGGCGCTGAAACCGGAGACGGCCTGCATCAGCGTGGGCTCCAACCGCTACGGCCACCCCACGGAGGAAACTCTGCTCCGTCTGGCCCGGCAGGGCTGTGCCATCTACCGGACGGACCTGCACGGGACCATTCATCTCGCCTGGAATCAGGAGGACAGCCATGGCTGACAAGAAAAAGGCCCCCCGGAAGGGAGCGGCCCTGCAAAAGCTCAAAGAGGACCTCTCCGCCGGGATCATCGGCCCCGCCTATGTCTTCTATGGGGAGGAGAGCTACCTCCGGGAGTACTACCTGGAGGAGCTGCGGAAGAAGCTGGTGCCCCCGGGCTTTGAGACCTTCAACTACCACGCCCTGGAGGGGAAGGAGCTGACGGCTCAGGCCCTGACGGAGACGGTGGAGGCCATGCCCATGATGGCGGAGCGGACGCTGACCGCCGTCATGGACTGGGACCTCTTCAAGCTGGGGGAGGACCAGCGGGAAAAGCTCATCGCCCTGCTGGAGGACCTGCCGCCTTACGGCTGTCTCGTCTTTGTCTACGACACTCTGGAGTACAAGCCCAACAAGACCATGAAGAAGCTGTGCAAGGCCCTGGAGGCCCATGTGGAGGCGGTGGAGTTCCCGGCGGCGTCCAGCGCGGACCTCCTGCCCTGGATTTCCCGGCGGTTCAAGGCCCTGGGGAAGGAGATCGACCGGACGGCGGCGGAGTATCTGGTTTTCACCTGCGGGGGGCTGATGACGGGGCTGGTGCCGGAGATTGAGAAAATCGCCGCCTACGCCAAGGGCAGAACCGTCACCCAGGCGGACATCGACGCCGTGGCGGACCCGGTGCTGTCGGCGGAGGTGTTCAAGCTGTCCGACGCGGTGCTCCAGGGGCACTATGATGAGGCGGCCTCCATCCTGGGGGACCTCTTGAAGATGCAGACGGAGCCCATTATGATCCTGGCGGCCCTGGGGAGCCAGCTGCGGCGCATCTGGACGGCCCGGCTGGCCCTGGACAGCGGAAAGGACCGCTATTGGCTGATGGAGCTGTGGGGCATGAAATCCGACTACCCCGCCAAGCTCCTGCTGAACGCCGCCAGACGGACCACGGCGGAGTGGTGCGCCCGGGCGGTGCGCCGGTGCCAGGAGCTGGACCGCCGGATGAAGAGCGAGCGGGGCGTGGACAGCGCCGGGGAGCTGAAATTGCTGCTGGTGCAGCTGGCGGCAGAGAGGAGCTGAGGGGATGGAGCGCATCCGGGAGGTCATCGTAGTGGAAGGGCGCTACGATAAAAATACCCTCTCCCAGGTGGTGGAGGCCACGGTGGTGACGCTGGGGGGCTTTGCCGTGTTCAACGACAAGGAGAAGCTGGCCTTCCTCCGCCGTCTGGCGGAGAAACGGGGCCTCATTGTCCTGACGGACAGCGACGGGGCGGGCTTTGTTCTGCGGAACTACCTGAAAGGAGCCCTGCCCAAGGACAGGGTGAAGCAGGCCTATATCCCCGACGTGAAGGGGAAGGAACGCCGGAAGCGCAAGGGCGGCAAAGAGGGCAAGCTGGGGGTGGAGGGCATGTCCCCCGCCGTGCTGCTGGAGGCCCTCCGCCGGGCCGGGGCCACCTTTGAGGATGAGCCCCCCCCGGAGCGGCGGGAGGACTTGACCAAGGCGGACCTCTTCGCCCTGGGCCTTGCCGGCGGGGAGGGCAGCGCGGAGCGGCGGCGGCTTCTTCTGAAGCGCCTGGACCTTCCCGAGCATCTCACCGCCAACGGCATGCTGGAGGCGCTGAACCTTCTGTTTGACCGGGAGGCGCTGGAGGCACTGCTGGCGGAAACGTAGACCTTCGACAAAATCCGACGGGCTTCTCCAGGCCGGGTATGCTATGCTGAAGCTGGAAAACACCCGCAGTCCTTAGGGAGAGAGCGGGTCCGGTGAGGAGGCGGCGGATTGCGCAAGCTGTTGATGGGAGAGGCCCGGTGCCGGGCGTCTCAGGCGCGTTATTACCTGCTGGAGGAGGCGGAGAAACCCGGGTCCTATGGCGTCCAGATTGAGATGGAGGGCGAGGAGGCGTCGGTGCGGGACCTCAGTCCCTCCCGGCAGAGGGTGGAGGCCCTGGCGGAGGCATTGGTCCGGGGAACCGTGACGCCCGTGGCCCTGCGGGACGTGGTGGACGACTGGCTGCTGGAATAGGGGAATTTTTCCAAACTCCGGCAGTTCCGGCAACATTTACAAATTCTTCATAACTTTTGCGGAAATTCCCCTTTACAAATGGGGACGGCTGTACTATGATAATCACTGTTAGCACTCCTGGTATTTGAGTGCTAACAGTGATTACGTTTTTTCAAATTTTTATATTTTAAGGAGGAACCCAATATGAAACTCACCCCGCTTGCAGATCGCGTCATCCTGAAAATGGTGGAGACCGAGGAGACCACCAAGGGCGGCATCATCCTCACCGGCTCCGCCAAGGAAAAGCCCTCCGTGGCCGAAGTCATCTCCGTGGGCCCCGGCGGCACCGTGGACGGCAAGGAAGTCACCATGACCGTAAAGCCCGGCGACAAAGTCATCACCAGCCAGTACGCGGGCACCAAAGTCACCCTGGAAGAAGTTGAGTACGTGGTTGTGCGGCAGAACGACATCCTGGCGATTGTCGACTAAGCACGCAGCATCAATAGGATTTAAAATAATCGGGAGGTAACGATTTATTATGTCTAAGCTCATCAAGCGCGGCGAGGACGCCCGCAAGGCCCTGGAAACCGGCGTCAACACCCTGGCCGATACCGTCAAGATCACCCTGGGCCCCAAGGGCCGGAACGTGGTTCTGGACAAAAAATACGGCGCTCCCCTCATCACCAACGACGGCGTGACCATCGCCAAGGAAATCGAGCTGGACGATCCCTTTGAGAACATGGGCGCCCAGCTGGTGAAGGAAGTCTCCACCAAAACCAACGACGTGGCCGGCGACGGAACCACCACCGCCACCCTGCTGGCCCAGGCCATGATCGGCGAGGGCCTGAAGAATCTGGCCGCCGGGGCCAATCCCATTGTGGTGAAAAAGGGCATGGCCAAGGCCGTGGAGGCCGCCGTGGCCGAGGTCAAGGCCCAGGCCAAGACCGTGGACGGATCCAAGGACATCGCCCGGGTGGGCGCGGTCTCCTCCGGCGACGAGGAGATCGGCAACCTGATTGCCGACGCCATGGAAAAGGTCTCCGCCGACGGCGTCATCACCATCGAGGAATCCAAGACCGCCGAAACCTACAGCGAGGTGGTCGAGGGCATGCAGTTCGACCGGGGCTATATCACGCCCTACATGGCGACGGACATGGAGAAGATGGAAGCCGTTGTGGACGACGCCTATATCCTGATCACCGATAAGAAAATCTCCGTGATCTCCGACATTCTGCCCCTGCTGGAGCAGCTGGTCCAGTCCGGCAAGAAGCTCCTCATCATCGCCGAGGACGTGGAGGGCGAGGCCCTGAGCACCCTCATCGTCAACCGGCTCCGGGGCACCCTCAACGTGGTCTGCGTCAAGGCCCCCGGCTTCGGCGACCGCCGCAAGGAGATGCTCCAGGACATCGCCGTCCTCACCGGCGGCACCGTGGTCAGCGAGGAAGTGGGCCTGGAGCTCAAGACCGCTGACATCTCCCTGCTGGGCCGCGCCCGTCAGGTGAAGGTCACGAAGGAAAACACCACCATCGTGGACGGCGCGGGCGACTCCCAGGCCATCAAGGACCGGGTTGCCCAGATCCGCTCCCAGATTGCCAACACCACCAGCGACTATGACAAGGAAAAGCTCCAGGAGCGCCTGGCCAAGCTGGCCGGCGGCGTGGCCGTCATCAAGGTCGGCGCGGCCACCGAAACCGAGATGAAGGAGAAAAAGCTCCGCATCGAGGACGCGCTGAACGCCACCCGCGCCGCTGTGGAAGAGGGTGTGGTAGCCGGCGGCGGCACTATCTTTGTCAACGTCATCCCCGCCGTGGAAGCCCTGGTGGACGGCGTGGAGGGCGACGAGAAGACCGGCGTCCGCATCGTGGCCAAGGCCCTGGAGGCCCCCATCCGCCAGATTGCCGCCAACGCGGGCCTGGACGGCTCCGTTATCCTGGAGAAGGTCCGCTCCGGCGAGAAGGGCTATGGCTTCGACGCCTACAAGGAGGAGTACTGCGACATGGTAGCCTCCGGCATCATTGACCCCGCCAAAGTGACCCGCAGCGCCCTGGAGAACGCCGCTTCCGTGGCGGGCATGGTGCTGACCACTGAATCCCTGGTGGCCGACAAGCCCGAGCCCCCCGCTCCCGCTCCCGCCGCTCCCGACATGGGCGGCATGTACTAAAACGCCGGCGGCGCCCGCATAAGCGGGCGCCGCTTTTCTCATGCCTGGGGGAGAGGCGCAAGGGCGTGGACCGCCTCCGCGCAGGCCCGGAACTCCGCCTCGTCGGTCCGCCAGAGCTCATACTCCGGCAGGGAGGGCAGACCCATGGACACCTCGGCCCTCCGGTAGACCATGCCGCTTTCCACGGGGCCCCGCCGCCCGGAGGTGTGAAAGACACGCACCCCGGTCCGCGTGTGGATATCCCGGATGTTCCCCGCCCGGACGCCGCAGCCCGCCATGATCTCCACCCGGCCCGCCGCCCTCTGCCGGAGGGTCCTCAGGGTCTCCGCCCCGGCCAGGACGTCCTGCTCCTGGCCGGAGGTGAGGATGGTCCGGCAGCCCAGGGCAATGGCGGCCTCCAGGGCCTCCAGGGGGTCCCGGGTCATATCGAAGGCCCGGTGCAGGGTGATTTCCATGTTCCCGGCGGCCTCCGCCAGACGGGCCATGGCCCCCTGGTCCAGCCGCCCCTCCGGGGTCAGGACTCCCAGAACCACGCCGTCGGCCCCCAGGTCCCGGAACCGGCGGACGCAGTCCTCCATCTCCTCCAGCTCCGCCGGGTCGTAGAGAAAGTCCCCGAAGCGGGGGCGGATGAGGACGTTGACGGGAACCGGGCAGTCCCGCCGGACCTGCCGGAACAGGCCCAGAGAGGGGGTGGTGCCCCCGATGGAGAGATTTGCGCACAGCTCCAGCCGGTCCGCTCCTCCCCGGCAGGCGGCCAGGGCGGAGGCGTGGGAGTCCACGCAGCCCTCGATGAATCCATATTGCATGACAAAGCTCCTTTCCGGTCATTTCAGCCACAGGGCCATTATACCAGGGCCCCCGCCGGGGCGCAAGGACCTGCGTGCCCGGGGAGTGTCCCATTGCGGATTTTATTGGAGGAACGCCGTGCAGGGGCGGACGCCGGAAAAATCCAGGCTGGGAAAGGCGGCGAATAACGCTTGTATTTTCCACGGGAAAGTGGTAAAGTAGAAAATCAGGGACAACCCTGAAAACTTAAGAGGAAAGGACACTGGATACATCATGAAACGAAAGAGTCAATTTTTAGCCTTGCTGATGGCGCTCTGCCTGTTGGCAAGCCTGGCCGTCGTGCCTGCGGCGGCAGAAAATACTAGTAGCAACCCTCTTCCTATCAGTGAGGAGAACGAAGAAGGCGGTGGAAACACCGAAGGCGGCGAAAATAACGGAGGTTCCGGAGGCGACGAAAATAACGGAGGTTCCGGAGGTGAC
>CAJTZL010000034.1:0-15219 GCA_910583695.1 uncultured Oscillibacter sp. | reverse complement strand
CGAAAATAACGGAGGTTCCGGAGGCGACGAAAATAACGGAGGTTCCGGAGGTGACGAAAATAACGGAGGTTCCGGAGGTGGCGAAAATAACGGAGGTTCCGGAGGTGGCGAAAATAACGGAGGTTCCGGAAACGGCGAAAATAACGGAGGTGGAGACGCTAATCCCCCCGTGGTCGACAAACCCACCCACCCCGTCTCCGGCGACATTACCGTTTCGGGCTATGTGGACCTCGGGACCCTGGAGAAGAACGCCTCCTCCAGCAGCCGTACCCAGACCTTCACGGTCCGGAACAACAGCAAATTTGACATGACGTTCAGCGCGTCCTCCGTCAGCGGCTACAATGTCTCCCCCACCAGCGCGGCGATAGGCGCAAACGGGTCCCTGACCGTCACCGTGGAGCTGATCAGCTCCAACGGAGTGGGCACCTATAACCGGGACCTCAACATGAGCGTTTCCTTCAAGGACGGCGACGGCCAGTCCCTCAGCTTTTCCACAAGGCTCTACGCAGAGGTGGTGGAGAAGGGCTACTCCATCTCCCTGGACCCCACCAGCAAGGACCTGGGCAAGCTGAAGGAGGGCTACACCTCGAAGGAAGCCAAGGAAAAGGAAATCACCGTCACCCTCCAGAACAAAGGAGCCTCCAGCATCCGGCTGGACGGCGTGAAAGGCAACGACCACTTCATCGTCACCGCCGTGGGAAGCGAATCCGCGACCCTGCAAAACGGCGAGAAGGCCGATTATAAAATCGTCCCCAAGCAGGACCTGAAAGTGGGCACCTACACCGACACCATCACCTTCCTGACCCGGGAGAACGCCACCGCCGCCTTCAAGGCCACCGTGGTGGTGGAGAAGAAGCTGGCCCCCCTGACCGTGGAGCCCGGCACCCTGGACTTCGGTATTGTGAACGAGGGCTACACCGCCCTCAATCCCAAAACGGTCACTGTGAAAAACAACACGGACTACGCCATCCGCCTGGAACAGCCCGCCTCCTACAGCTATGAGGTCAGCCTCCTGACCCAGACCTCCCTGGCAGCCGGAGCCAGCACCACCTTTACCGTCCGTCCGCGGACGGGCCTCCCCGCCAACGCCTACAACGGCGTGGTGGAAATCTGGGGCAGCGGCGAGTCCGCCAAGGTCAATGTCCAGTTTGCCGTGACCCGTCCCGCCGGCCCCTCCACCTTCTCCGACGTGGCCGCCGGCAGTACCTTCGCTTCCGACATTGCCTATGTCAGCCAGAAGGGCCTGATGAGCGGCGTGGGCGAGGGCCGGTTCAATCCCCAGGCCCCCATCACCCGGGGCCAGCTTGTGACGATTCTCTACCGCCTGGACGGCCAGCCCGCCGTCAGCGGTGCGGGCTTCCCCGACGTGGCCGCCGGGTCCTACTGCGAAAAGGCGGTAAAGTGGGCCTCCGCTAACGCCATCACCGCCGGAGGCAAGGACGGCCTCTTCCGGCCGAACGACTCCATCACCCGGGAGCAGCTGGCCACCTTCCTCTTCCGCTATAACAACTACAAGGGCTATGTGACCACCCAGCGGGCCAACCTGGGCAGCTTCTCCGACGGAGCCGCCGTGGCCTCCTACGCCAAGGAAGCCCTCTCCTGGGCCAACGGCGCGAAGCTGGTGAACGGCACCGCCGACGGCCGCCTGAATCCCTCCGGCGGCGCCACCCGCGGTCAGGCGGCGGCGATTCTCCATCGCTTCTGCGTGAGCATCGGAAAGTAAGAGCAGCCCGCAATCTGAAAAAACTCCCCCGGAAACCTGATCAGGTTTCCGGGGGATTCCTTCTGCCTGCGGGGAGAGGGCTCATTCCGAAATGTAGCCGCCCTGGTCCGCTGTATAGCGCTTTCCGTCCACAGTGACGGAGGTGTTTTTGTAAATGCCGCCGTCCGCGTTCCGGTAGCGCCAGCCCCGGTCGTCCCGGGTCCAGCCGCTCAGGTCCACGCCCTTGAAGAGGTAGCTGGTCAGGCCGATGGCCTCCCGGGTCTCGTCGTCCTGGAAGTGCCACCACTCGGAGCTGAGACCCCGCATTCCGACGCCGGTCATGTACTTCTCCAGGAGCTTGGCGCTGTCGTTGTTCAGGTAGGCGGCGGAGTACCAGCTCAAATCGTGGATGGCGCTCTGCATCTCCAGCTCCTGGCCGGAGGCCCGCCGCTCCAGGGTCAGGTCCAGGGCAATGCCCCGGTTGTGGGCGGAGGTGACGCGGGCCAGGAAGCTGCCCAGGCCGAACCGGCCGTTGTTGGTCATGATCTGGAAGTAGGTGTCGTACTCCGGCGCTTCCGCGCCCTCCTCCGGGGAATCCCCCTCCTGGGGGGCCTGAGCCTCCGGGGCTTCCGGCTGGGGAACGGGCTCCGGCTGAGGCGCGGGCTCCAGGCCGCTGCCCTCACCGTCCTCCGGCAGGGTGAAGAAGGGCTGGGAGGGCTCCGGAGTCTCCGGCGCGGCGCCGTCCTGGGGCGGGGTCTCCTCCTCCGGCACGATTGCGCCAAGCATCAACCCTTCCTCAAGGGAGGCCGCTTTCTCCGCTTCTTCCGCCAGCCGCAGGGCCAGGTCCTCCCGGCTGATTTTCTCCCCAGTCTCCGGGTCGATCAAAAGACCGTCCGACAGGTCCACCACCCAGCCGGTGACGGGGTCCACGGCGGGGTAGGACCCGTCCGCGTTTTGCTCCGCCTCCTCGTCGTAGACCAGGGCGGCCCAGTCCAGCTGGGCGGCGGTGGTGTCGTAGAGGAAGCGGGTGGCCTCGTTGGGGCGGAAGGCCTCGTAGATTTTCAGCCGGTAGCCGTCGGCCTCCGCCGCCTGGGCGGCGCGGAGGAGCTTCCGGGCGCAGGGGTAGAGGTAGGGGACCAAGAACTGCCCGTCCTCCGTCTGGATGTGCTCAAAGCCCTGGACCACCTGATCGGTGATCAGGGCGATGGGGCTTTCATGGACCTTGAAGACGGAGCGGTAGCTGTTGGTGATGTCATAGGCGCAGTAGTCTCCCACATACTCCGGGAGGTTGATCATGCAGAAGCGGCTGTCCACCCAGCCGTACTGGTCCTTGTACCGGACCTGGAACCAGTCCCCGCTCTCCTCCAGGACGCACAGAGCGGTTCCCCCGGGAATCTTCCCCAGGGAGGCGGACTCTCCGTCCGCCTTCTCGTAGAAGGGCTGATCGATGATGGGCCAGACGGTGGCGTACAGCGGGTCCACGGAGGCGTAAAAGGGCAGGATCTCCGAAGAGAGCACATCGCCGCCGCGGTCTATGGCCTCCACCATGTAATGGTGCAGTGATCCGGAGTCCAGGCGGCCCAGCGCATAGGTAAGGGTCTCCGCCGGCTCCAGGGTATCCAGCAGGGTCCACTCCTCCCCGAACTGCTCATAGAGCCGGTAGGATTCCCCCTTGGTCTCGTCCCACTCCAGGGTGTAGGTCCGCGGCGCCGTCTCCTGGTGGAAGAGGTTCAGCTCCGTACCCAGCAGGTCCTGCCGCTCCACGGAGACGGTGTTGGAGGCGGGGCCGCAGAGGACATAGCCCTCCCCCCGGACTGCCGCCCGGACCTGGACCTCCAGAGGATGGGCGCGGCTGGGCAGAACGAGGTCTCCATCCCGCTTGCTGACCTTCAAAAGCGCCTGTTTCCCCTGGGCGGTGATGGTGCGGACGCTCTGCCCCCCCTCCAGGGCGGAGATTTCATAGAAGTCGGGATCCTGCCCCTCCTGCTTCCAGGAGAGAACCAGCTTCCCCGCTTCCGGCATGCCCACCGCCTCCGGGGCGGAGAGGTCCGTTTCGGCGACCTCCGCCGTCAGCGTCTGGCCGGTAAGAGTCCGGGACAGCCCCAGGAAATTTTTCCCCTCCGTCACGGCCCGGATGCGGATTTTCATAGGCGGCGCCAAATCCTGGCAGAGGACGCCGGGGCCGTCGGGGAGCAGCTGAAGATGCTGGTCCCCGTGTTTGATATCCACCTGATAAAAGACGGGGGAGCCGGCTTCCTCCGGCGTTTCCTCCGGGAGCGCATCCCCGTCCCCCGGGGGGGCTTCCGGCGGCGCTTCCGCCGGAACCTCCAGCCGGGCCTCCGGCCAGCTGAGGGAGGCGGTTCCGTCCCCGTTGAGGCAGATGCGGAGATCTCCCTCACCAAAGCTGGGACGGACGCCGCTGGGTATGTAAAAGTAAGCGGCCGTCAAGGCCGCCAGTGCAAGGACAGCGGCCGGAATCCATATTCGCTTCATTTGAATTGTATCCTCCACGGGTCAGAGTGGGACCTGCTCAGTGCCATCATAAGCCCTTCGAGACGCGGAAGCCGTCAGAACACGGCGTAGACCGTCTCATAATCCGGGCCCTTCTCCGTGTAGACGGTGAAGCCGTCGTAGATCAGCTCGCCGTCCTCGCCGTCCACTACCAGACAGCTGGGGGCGTAGTCGGAGGAGATGGGGCGGCCGATGGCGGCATAGAGCTCACTGACCGGGCGGCCCACCAGCCCCTGGGCCACGGCCTTGCGGTCCACCGGCTCAGGTTCGGGCTCCGGTTCGGGTTCCGGCTCCGGCTCCGGCTGAGGAACGGGCTCGGGCTTCGGATCGGCTTTCGGTTCCGGTTTCGGGTCGGGTTTCAGCTCCGGCTTGGGAGCGGTTTTGGGTTCGGGCTTTGGGGCGGGCGGTTCCGTTTCCATCTGGGCGGCAGGGGTTTCACTCTTCGCCGGGGCCTGCTCCGGGACGTCCGCCTCGAGAGCCTCGCCGCTTTCAGCGGAGAACTCCGGCTGACCGGGGTCAGTGACCGAAGTCATATCCGGCTGCGGTTCTTCGTTTTCCTCATCAGGCTCTGCATCCTCCTGGGGAGGCTCCTCTTCCCGGGGGGCCGGGGTGGTCTGAGCCGCCGGTTCTCCGGCGTCCTGGACGGGAGGCGCCTCCGTCTGGGAAGGCTGGCCGCCGCAGGCGCAGAGGGCGCTCAGCAGCAGGGCGCAGAGGAGGAGGGTCCATTTTGTTTTCATAGCGCTGTTCCTTTCTCTCACATTTGGACGCCGCCCTGCTGGGGCCGGTGGTAGTTCCAGCTGTTCCCGGCGTCGTGGAATTTATAGAGGTTCACGTCAAACCGCTGCTTCCGGCGGTAGGCCATTTCCAGCTCCGTGTCGAAGATGTAGGATTTGCCGTTCAGGCTGATCTCCACCCAGCTGTGGGGAGACCGGCGGACGCCTACGGTGCCGTTGTAAATGGTGGCGTCGTAGCCGATCCAGCGGGAGAGATACCAGAAGAGGGCGGCGTAGCAGTAGCAGTTGCCGTAGCCCGTGTCCAGAATGCGCAGGGCGTCGGTTTCCATGTAGTCGTACACACCCATCGCATAGGGCGGGCGGCGCAGGTAGGTGAAGGAGTCCCGGGTGTAGAGGTAGACGGACCGGAGCTTCTGCTCCTGGGTCTGGGACTCCTTGGTGTGGGCCAAAACGATTTTGTGCAGCCAGGAGTCCAGCTCGTTGTTCCCGGTGGTGAAGCGTCCGCTGCTGTTGAAGTAGTGGGTTCCCACCGCGGCGTCCCGGACCACGTCGCCCCGGGCGCTGTCGTAGCAGTAGAGCCAGCCGTCCGCCATCTGGATGCCGTCCTTGGGGACCTCTGTTCTGGGCGTGTGGGAGGTCCAGCGCTCCGCATCGCCGGAGCCGGTGTGCTGGTGGGGAATGGCGGCCTCGCAGACGTCGTAATAGTACCAGCTGGAGGGGGGAACGTCCACATAGAAGGCGGGGTGGTTTTGGCTGATGTAGGTCCGGTCCGCCGTCCGGCCCAGGGCCCGGTTCAGCAGCGTCACCGCCGCCGCCCGGTTGATGATCTCATCGGGGTGGAAGAGCCCGTCGCTGCCTCCCTGAGCCCAGCCGTAAGCCTGGGCGGAGCGGATGAAGGGGGCGTTGGGGTCGTCTTCCGCCACGTCGGGGAACAGCTGGCCGTCGGTCCGCAGGGGGAAGAAGCAGGCGACGTACCGGGTGAACTCCCCCCGGGTGACGGGCCGCCCGGTGTCCAGCATGCCGTCCTGGGCCTCCAGCACCCCCAGGCCCGCCAGGGTGGTCACGGCCTTGGTGTACCATGCGGCGGCGGGCACGTCGGCGTAGGACCCGGCGGGGGAAGGGGTCTGCTCCGGCAGGAGGCGGTAGAGCATCTGAGCCGCCTCGGCCCGTGTAACCTGCCGGGTGGGGTTGAAGGAGGGAAACAGGCCGCCGCTGCCCTGGGCGTAGGCGATGTGGTTGTCGGCAGACAGGGAGACTCCCGCCACCACCTTGCCGGCAGCGATGCTTTTCCGCTTGGCAGGGGAGGAGGCCGTCTGGTCCGGTGCGACGCCGCCGTTATCACCCTCTCCGGCGGGACGGCCGGAGGAAGTGGAGGCCTGCCCGGGTGAGGGCGCGATGCCGCCGTTGTCGCCCTCTCCGGCAGGACGGCCGGAGGAAGAGGAGGTCTGCTCGGGCGAGGGCGCGATACCGCCGTTGTCCCCTTCCCCGGCGGGGCGGCTAGGGTTTCTGGAAGGCCGTGCGGGAGGCGGGGCCAGCCCGCCGTAGTCCTCTTCACTGTAAGCGCTTAGGACGGGGCTCTCCGTTTCGAAGGCGCAGACAGGCACGGCGGCAGCCAGCATCACCAGGGCCAGCAGAAGCACAATCCAACGGTTCTTTCCCATGGTTGATCTCTCCTTTATACTCATATATACTCATATATTCAATTGTTTTGAATAAAACTCTCGGTATTCGGCGTTCCCCAGACCGGCGCATAGGCCAAACCCAGGGGCTGGACGTCTTCCGGCAGATAGAGGCCGGCGCTGCTGCCCTCCAGTAAGAACGCCTCATAGAAATTCCCATCCGACGCCGGGACCAGCACCCGGGAGTCCGGGGCCGCTGCCGGGAGAATCAGATCCTCCGCAATTTTGGGATGGATGGCCAGAGAGTAGCCCGGCAAAATTTCCGACGCCTCCACGGAAAAGTCGATTCCGTCGTCCCAGAAATAGAAGGTTTCGGGATAGCCCTCCGGCAGTTCCCGGCTGGGCGCAGGCATGACGGGGACATTTTGAATGAGATATCGGAGGTTCCGCTCCACCAGCTCCGCCACCACGAAGTCCGCCTCCCGCTGGGAAACCAGCTCCAGCCGGTAGGGCATGGACCGGGAGAACAGGGCCGCGTCAAAGCTGTCCGCCAGATAGGGGTAGAGGTTGTTTCCGAAGGAATCTCGGAACATCAGCAAAGAGCCCTCTCCGCCGCCGTGGGTCATGATGGTCAGGTTCTCAGCCGAGCGGATGGGCGCGTCGTAGGTGAAAGACGGCGCTCTGCCGCAGACCGGATCGGCCTCCAATCCGTCCCCGGCGGGATAGAGCATGTCGTAGAGGTCCCCCTTATGGGCTTCCTCATGAGTGAAGGGCCCGGCAAAGCAGTCCGAGGAGCGGCCCAGGGCTCCGTTCACCGCATCGGCGGCCAGGGCCGCGCCCTTGCCGTTCCAATGGGAATCGGTTTTGAAATACAGGGTTTCCTCCTGACTCCGAAAGAGGGCGAAGCAGTCCAGATACTCCACGCCCTCCCGCTCCAGGGCCTCCGCCAGACGGTCCGCGTTGGAACGCAGGTTGCTTTGGGGCAGGGCGGGCATGTGCGCAGGGTAGAGGGAGTTCTTGTTGGGCGCGACGGTGAAGAGAAATTTCGCCCCCTGGCTTTCGCAATATTCGCAGATCAGCGCCAGATTCCGGGCGGCGGAGAAGATTTCCCGCTCCGTCATGGGCGCGGTTCCGGTGTAATCCGGCAGGGTGTCGGCGAAGTAGAGCCAGCCGTCCTTTCCCAGCACCACGTCCTCGGTAATGGAGCTGCGAAGCCCCTTGGCGTTCAGGGCGGACCAGGAAGTGATCATTTCCTGGCGGAGATAAAAGTTATCCCGGGCGTAGCTCTGGAGCTGGGTAAGATATTGGGGATTCCAACGTCCCTCCGGGTCCCGGAGGGAGGGTGCACGGGAGAGGGCCTGATTGCCTCCAGCTGCGTCCTCCGGAGTCGGGAGCAGCATGCCCAGGGAGGGAATCAGGCATAGCAGAAGGATCAGCGCCGTGAAGACGGCATAGGCGACGTTCTTTTTCATGGGACCACCTCAAAACTGGGCATATATGAAGGGCTGGAAGCTGCTGCCCGCCGCCGCCAGGAGGCAGAGGACAAAGAGCGCCGCCGCCCCGGCGAAGGAGGAGAACTCCAGCCAGCCGCCCCCCAGCCGTTTTTTCAGCCAGGGCCCCAGGGGCAGACTGCCGATGACGCCTGCCCCCAGAGCGCACCACACAGCGGGGCTGATTCGCGCCAGGGCCAGGGTGGAGGCGGGGGAGAGGGTGAAGCCGGTGAACATGGCCCGAAGCACCGTCGCGGCCTCCTCCACGCTGGCCGCCCGGAAGACCACAAAGCCCACGCACACCGCCAGCAGGGTGTAGATATGTCCCAGCCAGCGGCCCAGGGGCTTTGCCAGCAGCTTCTCCATGGGCAGGGCGCTCTCCAGGGCGGAGAGGAGCCCGTGCCACGCGCCCCAGAGGACAAAGGTCCAGCTGGCCCCGTGCCAGAGGCCGCAGAGAAGAAATACCACGGCCTTGTTGAGGCACTTCCGGGCTGTGCCCCGCCGTCCGCCGCCCAGGGGGATGTACAGGTAATCCCGAAACCAGAGGGAGAGGGATAGGTGCCAGCGCCGCCAGAACTCAGTGATGGAGGCGGAAATATAGGGATAGTCGAAGTTCTCCGGGGTGGTAAAGCCCAGCAGGGTCCCCAGGCCGATGGCCATGTCGCTGTAGCCGGAGAAGTCGAAATAGATTTGCAGGGTGTAGGCGGCGGCCCCCAGCCAGGCCATCCGGAAATCCAGGCCGTTCCCCAGAGCGAAAGCGGCATTGGCCGCCGTGGCGGCCAGCTCGGAAATCAGGGCTTTTTTGGCAAAGCCCGCGATGAAGCGCCGGAGGCCCTTGGCGGCTTGCTCCAATCCCACCCGGGGGCTCTCCAGCCCTTGGATGAAGGGTCCGAAGCGGGAGATGGGGCCGGAGACAGCCTGGGGAAAGAAAGCGATGTAGAGCAGTACGTGGGAGAAGCGGCGGGCCCGGGCCTGTTCATCCCGGTAGACGTCGACGGCGTAGGACATGGACTTGAAGGTGAAGAAGGACACGCCCAGGGGGACCGGCAGCCCCGCGGCGGGAATCTCCGTCCCAAGCAGGCCGTTCAGGCTGCCGGTGAAAAAATCCAGGTACTTGAAGGCGCCCAGAAGCAGGAGATGGAAAGCCAGAACGGCGGTCAAAAGCGCCCTCCGATGCCGGACCCGGGGCATGAAAAAACCGGCAGCGCAGCTTACGGCGGCGGACAGAAGGAGACAGGGAAGCCCCTGCCATTGACCGCAGGCGTAAAAAGCCAGACTGACGGAGACGAGCATATAGATTCTCCCTCGGCCCGAGACCAGCAGACTGAGCAGACAAACCGCCGGGAGGAAAAAGAACAGGAACGGCGCGGAATGGAATGCCATGCAAACACCAACTCCTATAGAAAAGTTCCTGCCGCCGGGGCAGGAAAATATGTCGAATCTATGAAGATTATACACCTTTGCAGAGAAAAGTCAAGGTGAGGAACGCGTCCTGGGCCAGTTTGGACAAGTTTTTTACCCGGAGAAAAAGGGACGCGGAAAAACGGTGGTGGCATATGTCACCACCGTTTCGGTATCGTTTTTTATCAGAGCCTGGAGGCAATGGCGTCCAGAAATTCCTCACTGTCCACGCCCCGGGCCTGGAAGCCGGGCTCCACCAGGGGGAGGAGATCCTTGGTCATGATTCCGTCCTCCAGGGTTCGGAGGGACGCATCCTCCATCCGCTGGCCGAACCGGACCAGCTCCGGAAGATGGTCCAGCTCGCCCCGGCGTTTCAGGGCTCCGGACCAGGCGAAGATGGTGGCCATGGGGTTGGTGGAGGTCTTCTCCCCCTGGCGATAGCGGTAATAGTGCCGGGTGACGGTGCCGTGGGAGGCCTCAAACTCCATGGTTCCGTCAGGGGAGACCAGCACGGAGGTCATCATGGCAAGGCTGCCGAAGGCGGCGGCGATCATGTCGCTCATCACGTCTCCGTCGTAGTTTTTCAGCGCCCAGATGAACCCGCCCTTGGAGCGGACAACCCGGGCCACAGCGTCGTCGATAAGTGTATAGAAGTAGGTGATGCCCGCCTTTTCAAACTCCGCCTTGTAAGAAGTCTCGTACTCCTCCTCAAAGATCCGCTTGAACTCCCCGTCGTAGATCTTGGCGATGGTGTCCTTGGCGGAAAACCAGAGGTCCTGCTTCTGGCTCAGGGCGTACTGGAAGCAGGAGCGGGCAAAGGCCCGGATGCTGGTCTCCTTGTTGTGCTGGCCCTGCCAGACGGCGGGGCCGTCCACGGTCTGGACGCACAGGGCCTTCTCTGCTCCGCTCTCACCCTTGAAGGTGAGGACGGCGGTTCCCGGCTCCTCCGTGGTCATGTCCACGGCCTTGTACATATCGCCGTAGGCATGGCGGGCGATGGTGATGGGGGCCTCCCAGTTTTTCACCACCGGCTTGATGCAGGGCAGGACAATGGGGGCTCGAAAGGCCGTGCCGTCCAGAATGGCCCGGATGGTGCCGTTGGGAGACTTCCACATCTCGGTGAGCTCCGGGTACTCCTCCATCCGCTGGCGGTTGGGGGTGATGGTAGCGCACTTCACGGCCACGCCCAAGCGGCGGGTGGCGTTGGCGGCGTCCACAGTGACCTGATCCTTCGTGGTGTTTCGACTCAGCAGGCCCAGGTCGTAGTACTCGGTCTTCAGGTCCACAAAGGGCAGAATCAGCTTGTCCTTGATCATTCCCCAGAGGATGCGGGTCATCTCATCCCCGTCCATCTCCACCAGGGGGGTGGTCATCTTGATTTTTTCCATAAGAACGCCTCCCTCAATCGGCACGCTTTGCATAATAGTTCATCAGGCAGCCGTCCAGGATGATCTCCTTTTCCTCGGCGGTCAGACCCCGAACGTGGAGGGTGAGCTCCGTCTCGCCGCCGTCCGCTTTCAGCACCCTGGCGGGGATGTCCTCCCGGCCTTCCTCAATGGCTTTGCGAATGTCCGGCACAAACACGCAGTCCCCCGCCTCGTAGGGGAAGTTCGTCCCTTCGTCCAGAGTGAAGGGCAGAATCCCCCAGTTGATGCAGTTGGAGCGGTAGCGCTTGGTGGCGAAGTCATAGCAGATGTTGGCGAAGCCCCCCAGCACCTTCTGGCAGGAGGCGGCCTGCTCCCGGGCGGAGCCGTCGCCGGGCCGGTTGGCGAAAACGCAGGAACCGAACTGGGTCTCCTCTGCCCTGATTCTGCAGCGGTTCAGCAGGGCCTGCAGCTTCTCCGGCACGTTCCCCGCCAGCCGCCCGGCCTCGCACTCCGCGATTGCCTTGGCCCGGCCCACGTAGGCGGGCTCCCGGCGGGAGAGGGTGAACTCCGCCAGCCGCAGGGGGTTGGAGCGGTAAGAGGACGTTTCGCCGGAGGGAATCAGCTCGTCGGTGGTGGTGACCGGGTCCCGGAGGACCGCCGCCAGCTCCACCAGCAGATGGTCCGCCAGGGGCTGCATCTTCGGCCAGTCGGTGATGTTGGGGCCCAGAATCAGCTCCGTGTCCGGCTGCGGGCCCGCCTTCCAGCCATTGTAGACCCGCTTTTCGTATACCCCCGCATCAAAATGGTAGGCGTGACGGACAGGCACATAGTCCAGCTCCGTGGCAGGGGTGATCTTACCGCCGTTCAAGGCCGTGGCGGCGATGGACCGGGCGTCCATCAGGCACACGGCGGCAAACTGGCCCTCGCCGGGCTTGGAGCCCTCCCGGTTGGGGAAGTTCCGGGTGGTGTGCCGGAGGCTCAGGCCGTTGTGGGCGGGCACGTCTCCCGCGCCGAAGCAGGGCCCGCAGAAGCTGGGCTTGAGGACCGCGCCGCTTTGCAGCAGGTCCGCCGCGGCCCCGATTTTCGTCAGCTCCAAACTGACGGGAACGCTGGTGGGATACACGTCCAGCGTAAAATATCCATCTCCGCAGCTGCCGCCCCGGAGAATGTCCGCCGCCTCGGCAATGTTGTCGAAGAGCCCTCCGGCGCACCCGGCGATGACCCCTTGGTCCGCCCAGACGTCGCCGTTCCGGACCTTCTGGGTCAGATTCACCTTGGCCTTGGGATAGCGCTTCTGAGCGTCCGCCTCCACCTTTGCCAGGATGTCTGGGGCGTTTTCCAGGAACTCCCGGATGGTCCAGGCGTTGGAGGGGTGGAAGGGCAGGGCGATCATGGGCTCGATCTGGGAGAGGTCCAGCTCGATGTACTTGTCGTACCAGGCGAAGTCGCCGGGACGGAGCTCGAAAAACAGCTCACCCCGCTGGTGGGCGTTATAAAAGCCCTCGGTTTCCCCATCGGTCTCCCAGATGGAGGAGAGACAGGTGGTCTCCGTGGTCATCACGTCCACGCCGTTGCGGTAGTCGATGGGCAGCCCCGCCACGCCGGGCCCGGCGAACTCCAGCACGCAGTTGTTGGCGAAGCCGCTTTCAAAGGTGGCCTTCACCAGGGCGATGGCCACGTCGTGGGGCCCCACGCCCCGCTGGGGCGCGCCGGTGAGATACACCAGCACCACCTTGGGGTAAGGGGCGTCCCAGGTGTTTTTCAAAAGCTGCTTGGCAAGCTCCGGCCCGCCCTCGCCCACGGCCATGGTGCCCAGGGCCCCGTAGCGGGTGTGGGAGTCGGAGCCCAGAATCATCCTGCCGCAGCCCGCCAGCTGCTCCCGGGCGTAGGAGTGGATGACGCTTTGGTTGGCGGGGACGTAGATGCCGCCGTACTTCCGGGCGGCGGAGAGGCCGAAGACATGGTCGTCCTCGTTGATGGTGCCTCCCACGGCGCAGAGGGAGTTGTGGCAGTTGGTCAGGGCGTAGGGAATGGGGAACTCCCGCATGCCGGAGGCCCGGGCCTGCTGGATAATGCCCACGTAGGTGATGTCGTGGCTGACCATGGCATCAAAGCGGATCTGCAGCCGCTCCGGGTCGCCGGAGGCGCTGTGGGCCTGGAGGATGCTCCAGGCCAGGGTCCGGCTCCGGCCCTCCTGGGGGGAGACGGGGGCGGAAGTATGGAGGACTCCTCCGGAGAGGAAAACGCCTTTGTCGTGAAGGGTGATCATAGCGGAAACCTCCTGTCGTACAACGGTTCAGCGTTCAGCCAGAGGGACGTAGGGCACCCGCTGGCAGACGGTTTTGTAAGCGGGACGGATGATCCTGGGATCGTCGGAACAGCACTCCTCCATGCGGTGGGCGCACCAGCCGGGCATCCGGGCACTGGCGAAGATGGCAGTGTACAAATCCGTGGGGATGCCCAGCAGCCGGTACACAAAGCCGGAGTACAAATCCACGTTGGCGCAGATGGGCTTGTCGGAGCTCCGGAGCTCCTGGAAGACCTGAGGGGCCAGCCGCTCTACGGACTCGATGAGGTCCAGCTGGTCCACCATGCCCCGCTTCTCCGCCAGATGGCGGGAGAACTGCTTCAAAATCTCCGCCCGGGGGTCTGAGAGGGTGTAGACCGCGTGGCCCATACCGTAAATCAGTCCGGTGCCGTCCCCCAGCTCCCGGCGAAGGATGCGAACCAGCTGGTCCTTGACCTGTCCATCGTCCTTCCAGTTCCGGACGGCGTTTCGCAGGTACTGCATCATCTCCACTACCTTGATGTTGGCTCCGCCGTGGCGGAAGCCTTTCAGGGAGCCCACGGCGGCGGAGATGGAGGAGTAGAAATCCGTTCCCGTGGAGGTGAGGACCCGGCAGGCGAAGGTGGAGTTGTTGCCGCCGCCGTGCTCCGCGTGGAGAATCATGCACAGGTCCAGGAGCTTGGCCTCGTCGTCGTCGAATTTCGAGTCCTTGCGCAGGGTGTAAAGGAAGTTCTGGGCCACGCTCATGTCTGCCCGGGGCCGGTGGAGGTAGAGGCTGTCCTTGTCAAAGTAGTGACGCTTGGCGGCGTAGGAATGGGCCACGATGGTGGGCGTCCGGGCAACCATGCGGAAGGACTTGAACAGCTCGTTTTCCAGGGAGGGGTTCTCCGCCTCGCCGTCGTGGGAGTGGAGGGCCAGGATGCAGCTGGAGAGCTTGTTCATGATGTTTTTGTTGGGGGAGCGGAGGATCATATCCTCAGAGAAGTAGCTGGGGAGCTGGCTCCACCGGGCCATGAGGAGGTGGAAGTCCTCCAGCTGGGAGGCCGTGGGCAGCTGGCCGAAGAGGAGGAGGTAGACCGTCTCCTCGAAGCCGAAGCGGTCCTCCTTGATGCACTGCTGAATCAGGTCCTCAATGCTGATGCCCCGGTAGAAGAGTCGGCCCTTCCGGGGAACCTTTTCCCCGTCCACCAGATCGTAGCCGTCCACGTCGCCGATGCTGGTGACTCCGGCGATGACGCCGGTTCCGTTGGGATACCGCAGACCCCGCATCACGTCGGCGTCGGTCCGGCCGGAGGGGAAGATGTCGTTGTCCCGGATAAAATCCTCGGAGCCGCTGACGAAGGACAGGGAGGATTCGATCAGCTCCTGGTGCCGGAGCATCCGGTGCAGGTCTCGTTCGGTTTTGTAAGACATATGTGGAAACCGCCTTTGAAAAATATCGGTGCCCTGCCGCCGGAGGCCCGGCGGGAGCGAATTTTATTTATTATAAAGGATTCCGCAGCGGATTTCAATGCCCTAAATGACCGATTTTCCGGCAGGTTTCCGGGAAAAAACTGACCCTTTGAGCGGGGAGCCCGCCGCCCGCCATAGGCGGCGGAATGGGAAATTTCCCCTTCCGCCGCTTGCGCATTGGGTGGGGAAATGCTATACTGGTACTCAAAAGGGGGAAGAGGTATGGAAACCATCGAATATCTGTGGAAGGACCGGAAGCGCTTTCTGGGCATGCCCCTGTCGTTCACCCGGTACCGTCTCAGTGAGGACCGGCTGTTCTGCGAGACGGGCTTTCTGAATGTGAAATCCGACGAGGTGCTGCTTTATCGGGTGCGGGATCTCCGGCTGACCATGAGCCTGGGCCAGCGCATCTTCGGCGTGGGGACGGTGTGCGTCGTCTCCTCGGACAAGAGCATTCCGCACCTGGATTTGAAGAATGTGAAGTCCCCCCGGGAGGTCAAGGAGCTGATTCACAAGCACGTGGAGGCGTCTAAGGACAGGCGGCGTATGCGGGCCACGGAGCTGCTGGGCGGAGAGGACGGACCGGCCTGCCAGGAATACGAGGAGGATGCAGACCTGGATATGGACGAGGAGGAAATCTGAGCCTGGGAATCCTG
>CAJTZL010000033.1:7093-31205 GCA_910583695.1 uncultured Oscillibacter sp. | reverse complement strand
CGGTGCTGACGGTCCGGGCGGAGCTCATCAGGGAGCCCCTCTGCGTCCTCCTGGGGGCCAGGGGGGAGCTGCTGCCCCTGGCCGTCCGCTACGGACGCATTCTCACCTTGGCCCTGGTGCCCTTCATCCTGCAAAACATGTTCCAGAGCTTTCTGGTGGCGGCGGAGCGGCCCAAGCTGGGCCTGGGCCTCACCGTGGCGGCGGGGCTCACCAACATGCTGGGGGACTGGCTGCTGGTGGGGGTCCTGCCCTGGGGCGTGGCCGGAGCGGCCATCGCCACAGTGGCCAGCTCCCTGGTGGGGGGCGTGGTGCCCCTGGTCTACTTCCTCCTGCCCAACAAGACCCCTCTCCGCCTGACGAAAACCAGACTGGAGGGCCGGGTCCTGGCCCAGACCTGCTCCAACGGCTCCTCGGAGATGATGGGGAACCTCTCCACCTCCCTGGTCAGCATCCTCTACAACTTCCAGCTGATGCGCCTCATCGGGGAGGACGGCGTGGCGGCCTTCGGGGTCATCATGTACGTGAACTTCATTTTCATCGGCGTCTTCATGGGCTACTCCATCGGTGCGGGCCCTGTCATCAGCTATCACTACGGCGCGGGAAATCAGGGGGAGCTGCAAAGCCTCCTCCGGAAAAGCCTCCTGCTGATGCTGGCGGGCTGCGCGGGGCTCACCGCCGCCGCCGTCCTGCTGGCGGCCCCCCTGTCCCGCATTTTCGTGGGCTACGACCCGGAACTGCTGGCCCTCACCGCCCGGGGCTTCCGGTTGTACGCCCTGTCCTTCCTGGCCATGGGCTTCAACATCTTCGGCTCCGCCTTCTTCACCGCCCTGGGAAACGGCGTGATCTCCGCCGCCATCGCCTTCCTGCGGACCCTGCTGTTTCAGACAGCGGCCATCTTCGTCCTGCCCCTCTTCCTGGGGCTGGACGGCATCTGGCTGGCGGTGACGGCGGCGGAGCTGCTGACCCTGGCGGTAACGGCCCTGTTCCTGTTCTTTCAGAGAAGCCGTTACGGCTACGGCGCCTGAGCCCCCAGGTCCATCCCCGCAGTGCCTCCCACCACAATGACGGCAGGGGTCTCCGCCCTGGCCTCCCGGGCCCGCTCCGCGATGTCTCCCAACGTCCCCCGGACCGCCCGGGGGGCGTTTTTTCCCCCAATCACGGCGGCGGGGGTCCGGGGCGGCAGTCCGGCCCCCATGAGCCGCCGGGCAATTTCCCCCAGCTGGGACAGGCCCATGAGGAACACCAGCGTCCCCTCCAGCCGGGCCAGCTCCTCCCAGCGGGAGGGCAGTCCCTCCGGCGAATCCGCCGTGCGGGCCGTGACCACGTGGAAGCCCCGGCTGACGCCCCGGTGGGTGACGGGAATCCCCGCTCCGCCGGGAACAGCCACGGCGGAGGTGACGCCGGGAACATACTCCCACGCAATTCCGGCGGCCTGGAGGGCCAGAGCCTCTTCCCCGCCCCGGCCGAAAACAAAGGGGTCCCCGCCCTTGAGGCGCACCACCGTCTTCCCCTCCCGGGCCTTGGAAATCAAGAGGGCGTTGATCTCCTCCTGGGTCATGGAGTGCCGCCCCCGCCGCTTGCCCACATAGATTCTCTCCGCCCCCTCCGGAGCCGCGTCCGGCAGCTCCGGGGCCAGCAGATCGTCGTAAACCACCGCGCCGCAGCGCTCCAGCAGCCGGAGGCCCCGGAGGGTTATCAGGTCCGCCGCCCCACAGCCCGCTCCCACCAGATACACCTTTCCGGCTCCCGCCGCTCCCTCCAAAACCGCCGTCAGCCCGGCCTCCTCCAGGGGAAAGCCCCCCTCCAGGCAGGCGGAAAACAGCCGGGAGAACACGGCGCTCCGCCGCTCCTCCGGCACCCGCTCCCGGACCAGGGGGCGCAGGGAGGCCAGATAATCCAGCAGCTCTCCGAAGTCCTCCGGAATTGCCTCCGCCGTCCGCCACTTCACCCAGGCGGCGGCGCTGGGGCTGGCCCCGGCGGTGGAGACTCCCACGGTCAAATCCCCCCGCTTCACCAGGGCGGGAAACAGGAAGGTGCACTGCTCCTTGTCGTCCGCCGCATTCACCGGAATGCCCCGCTCCCGGCAGAGGGCGGCGATTTCCCGGTTCGCCTCCCGGCTGTCCGTGGCGGCGATCACGAAACGCTTCCCCTCCAGCATGGCGGGCACAAAGGCCCGGCGGAGCAGGGTCAGCCCCGGCAGGGCCTCAATCTCCGGCAGAATCTCCGGCGCGGCCACGGTGAGCCGGGGCCCGTAGGGCAGCAGCCTTCGGAGCTTCCCCAGGGCCACGGCCCCGCCGCCCGCAATCAGGCCCTCCCGGCCCTCCAGGTCCACGAAAAACGGAAAGTATCCCATTCTCAGCCCTCCTCCGGCAGACGGCAGAAATAGCGCCAGCCCCCCGGCCCGGCGGCCCGGTCCAGGGAGACGCCCATAACCCGGGCCAGGATTCCGCTCCGATAAATCTCCTCCGGCTCTCCCAGCGCCAGCAGGCGGCCCTCTCCCAGCACGGCCGCGTCGTCCGCCATGGTCAGGGCCAGGCAGAGGTCGTGGAGCACCAGCGCCACGGCCCGCCCCTCCCCCGCCAGACGGCGGACCAGGGCCAGGACCTCCAGCTGGTGCCGGATATCCAGATAGGTGGTGGGCTCGTCCATCAACAGGGTCTCCGTCTCCTGGGCCAGGGCCATGGCCAGATAGACCTTCTGCCGCTGTCCCCCGGAGAGCTCCGGCAGGGGGCGGTCCGCCAGATCCAGCGCGTCCGCCGCCGCCAGGGCCCGGTCCACGGCCTCGTGGTCCTTCCGGCCCCAGCGCCGGGGAAAGGACAGGTGGGGAAACCGGCCGTGGAGCACCATCCGCCGGGCCGTGATGCTGGGCACCGCCCGGGACTGGGGCAGATATGCGATCCTCCGGGCCGCCTGCCGGGGGCCATAGCTCCCCAGGGGCTTCCCGTCCAGCAGAATCTCCCCTCCCAGCGGCGGCAGGAGGCCGGGCAGGGTCCGCAGAAGCGTGCTCTTCCCGCAGCCGTTGGGCCCCAGCAGAACCAGCACCCGCCCGGGCCGGAGGGCCAGGGTCACGTTCTCCAGCACGGCGCGGCCCGGGTAGCCCGCCGTGAGGTTTCGCGCTTCAACCACGTCCCGCCCCCCTTCCCCGCCTCTGCCGCAGGAGCAGCCGGAGGAAGAACGGCCCCCCCAGCAGGGACAGGACCACCCCCACCGGCAGCTCATAGGGGGCAAACAGCGTCCGGGCCAGAACGTCGCACAGCGTCAGCAGCGCCGCGCCTCCCAGGGCCGCCGCCGCCAGCAGCCGGGCGGAGCTGTCCTCCCCCGCCAGCCGCCGGGCCATGTGCGGGGCGATGAGGCCCACAAAGCCCAAAAGCCCCGCAAAGCTCACCGCCGCCCCCGCCAGCGCCGCCGCCAGGGCCAGCAGCACCAGCCGGAGCCGCCGGGCGGGAAGCCCCAGGCTCCGGGCGGTTTCCTCCCCCAGGAGAAGCACGTCCAGCTCCCCCGCCAGGGAGAAGGTCAGAAGAAGGGCCGCCAGAATCACCCAGAAGGCCGGGACCACCCGGCTCATGGAGAGGTTGGCCGCGCCCCCCACCCGGAAGTCCGTATAGCCGTTCAGCGCGTCGGGGAAAAAGGTCAGCACCGCGTCGATGCCCGCGCTGAACATGCCGGATACCGCCACTCCCGCCAGCACCAGGGTCATTCTGGACGCCCCGCTCCGGGCCCCGATGGCCAGCACCAGCAGCACGCCGCCCAGGGCTCCCAGGAACGCGGCGAAGGGAGCCGCCGCCGTCCAGGCGGGCCAGAGGGCGGCGCAGACCGCCGTGCCCAGCCCCGCCCCGGCGTTGACGCCGATGACGTTGGGGGCCGCCAGGGGGTTCCCCAGCGTTCCCTGGATGACGGTTCCCGATGCCGCCAGCGCCGCCCCCGCCAGAAGACAGCCGCAGGTCCGGGGCAGACGGGCATAGAGGACGATCTGCGCCGCCGGGCCGCTCCCCTTTCCCAGCAGGGCGGCCAGCACCTCCCCCGGGGACACCGACGCCGCCCCCAGGCACAGGCTCAGCAATGCGGAAAGCGCCGCCAGGGCCCCCAGGGCCGGGACCACCCGCTCAGCCGGGATAGAGAATGTCCGCCAGTCCTTCATAGGCCTCCCCCCACCGGGCGTTGGGCTTCAGGTTGTAAAGGCGGTGATCCAGGGTGATGAACCGCCCCTCCTCCACCGCCCGGAGGCTGCTCCAGGCAGGGTTGGACAACAGCGCCCCCTCCAGGGACTTCCACGCCGCCGAGGCGTCCGCCCCCTGGAGGACCGCAAAGATATAATCCGGGTCCCCGGCGATGATGCCCTCCAAGCTCAGGTTCTCCAGCAGCCCGCCGCCGTCGGCGATGTTGACACAGCCCAGATCCGCCAGCATCTCCCCCAGGACGCTGCCCTCACTGCCCTTGGCCTTGCAGCTGCTTCCGCTGGCCCGGACGTAGAGGATCCTCGGGGCGGAGCCGTCCTGCCGGGCCACGGCGGCGTCCACCTGGGCCCGGACGCTCTCGCCGCAGGTCTCGTAGCGCTCCGGCCGGCCCGTGAGGCGGGTGCAGATCTCCAACATCCGCAGGTAGTCCTCAAAGCAGTCCACCTCGAAATAGGCGGCGGGGATGCCCGCCTGGGCGAAGGTGTCCTCCAGTTCCAGGTTCGCGGCGGTGTTGACGCTGGCCAGAATCAGGTCCGGCTCCGCCGCCAGCAGAACCTCCAAACTGGGCTCCTTCACGGCTCCCAGGTCCGCCACGTCCTCCCCCAGCCCCAGGTCAAAGGAGGTCCACGCATCCCCGGCGGCGGCGGCCAGGGTGTCCCTCCCCCCGGCCAGGCACCAGACATCGGCAAAGCTGCCGATCATGGCCGCCACCCTTTGCGGCGGCTCCACAGCAAGCTCCCGGCCCAGATCGTCCGTAAAGGAAACCACCTTGTCCGAAGGAGTAGGCGGTTCCACCTTCTCCGGCGGATTTCCTCCGCAGGCGGCCAGCAACAGCAGGATGACAAACAAGGGGCAAAGGCGTTTCACAGGCGTCTCCTCCATTTCCACGGCAGGGCCGGGCTTTGCGCCAAGCCCCCCCCGCTCCGGGCGGGCACTCGTGCCCGCCCCCGCAGTGCGCAGAGGAGGCGAGCCCGGGGCCCGCCTCCTCTGCGTCAAAGCATCGTATCTCAGGCGTACTTCGCCACAATGGCGTTCAGGTCCTCCCGGTGGGTTTCAGACCACTGCTCCCAGCGCTGCCCCGCCGCCGCCGCGGCCCGGCCCAGCTCCACCAGCAGGGCAGGGATGTCCTTCTCCAGAATCACCGCTCCCGCTTCGCCGAAGCGGGGGGCGTCCAGGGCGTCGCTGCCCCCCAGGAACATGCGGAAGGCGGGCTGGGGCTTCTTGTCCTCCAGGCGCACGCCCCCCTGGAAGCCGATGGCCCCCGCCTGATGGGCGGCGCAGCTGGAGGGACAGCCGGACACGCAGATTTTCGGCAGCGCCCCGTCGGGAATCCCGGCCTCCCGCACCGCCGCCACGGCGGAGCGGAGCAGCCCCTGGCTGTCCCGGATTCCCTGCTGGCACACTGTAGCGCCGATGCAGGCCGCGCTGTACTCAAAGGCCGTCCCTGCGCCGTCCTCCGTGACGGCCAGAATCCGCTCCGCCTCAGCGGCGATGAGATTCACGACATACAGCGTCTCGTCCGGTCCCACCCGGCACTCGGCCCCCGGCACATCCTGCAAAGCCGCGTACAACTCCCGGGGCTTCTCCACCGGCAGCACGCCGCCGATGGGGTGATACTTCACCGCATACAGCCCCTCCTGCTTCTGGGGGACCACCCGAGGATGGTCCAAGGTCTCTCCGCTCCCCTTATGAAGGTCCGCCGGAGCTTCCAGGCCGGAGATTTCCAGCCCGCCCGCCGCCCTGGCGGCTTCCAGATGGTTCAAAAACGCCTCTTTCAGCCCCTCGGGGCCCAGGGTGTCCTGCATAAAGCGGGTTCGGGCCTTGGCCCGGTTCTCATAGCTGCCGTGCCGGCAGAAGGTATCCACCATGGCCTTGACATAGTAAAGAACCTCTCCAGGCCGAACCGCCTCGTCCACCAGCACGCCCATGCGGCGCCCCATGGTCCCCAGCCCCCCGGCGATGCGGAGGGAAAAGGTCCCGTCGGGCTTTGCCCGGAAGCCCATATCCCGGAAGGCGCTGTGAACGGAGTCGTCCGCGCCGTTGGAAAAGGCGATCTTCAGCTTCCGGGGCATGTGAATCTCCCGGCAGATGGAGAGGAGATAGTCCGTCACCGCCGCCGCATAAGGGGACGGGTCAAAGGCCTCCCCCCTCTGCACGCCGGAGAGGGGGCTGCACATGACGTTCCGGGGGTTGTCCCCGCCGCCGCCCCGGCAGAAGATGCCGCAGGAGAGGGCCTCCTCCATGATGGCGGGGACCTGCTCCGCCCCAAGGTCATGGAGCTGCACCGTCTCGCAGGTGGTGAGCTTCAGGCGCTGAACCTGATACTTCTCCACGGTGTCCGCCAGGAATTTCAGGCGCTCCATGGTCAGCCGTCCCGCAGGCAGGCGCAGGCGGAGCATGTGCTTCGCCGGGTCCCGCTGGGCGTAGCTGCCCATGCCGCCGGAGCAGCCCTTGTAGTCCTTCTTATCCAGTTTTCCCTCCTGGAACTCCCGGATCTTCCCGGAGAAGGTCCGGATTTCCTCCCGGTAAGTCCGGAGCCATTTGGAGTCCACCATGAAATGCGCCCTCTTTCTCAGTATTCCGCCGTCAAGGCAGGAAATCATTTCGCTCATTGTACCACAAAGTCCGCTCCGCCGCAATCCCAAATCACAGGCTCTCCAGATCCTCCGGCTCCAGAAGCCGGAAGCCGTTTTCCTCCAGCAGCCGGGCGAACACCCCCCTGCCCGGAACCTTTCGGCCGGAGAAGGTCCCGTCGTAGACCTCCCTCACGCCGCAGCTGGGGCTCCGGGGCTGGAGGACGGCCAGTGCCGCTCCCTCCCGCCGGGCGGTTTCCAGCGCCAGCGCCGCCCCCCGGCGAAAGGCTTGGTCCACGTCCTCCCCATCCCTGGTGGTGACAGCGCCCTCCACGATTTCCGCCGGAGTCCGGGGCACCGGCAGGCCCCCCAGCACCTCCGGACAGACGGGGACGGCCGCAATGCCCTTTCTCCTCAGCCACTCCGCCACTCGAGGGTCCAGGTTATTCCCGCCGCTGTACTTGCAGTTCTCCCCCAAAAGGCACGCGCTCACCAGTGCCTTCATTCCGCCATCCCCTCCAGGTAGTGGACAAACTGCTGGGCCGTCCGGCCGGAGAAGCCGCCGTGGCGAATCTCCCAGGCGTTGGCCTTCGTCATCAGCTCCTGCTCGTCCATTGCAATTCCCTGCCGCTCCGCCAGGGCCCGGACAATGGCCTGGAACTCCTTGGGGCTGGGGGCATTGTAATGGATGGTCACGCCGAACCGGGCCGCCAGGGACAGCTTCTCCTCCATGGTGTCGGAGCGGTGGATGTCCCCGTGGTGCTCCATATCCTGCCGGTCGTTCCAGGTCTCCCGGATGAGGTGCCGCCGGTTGGACGTGGCGTAAATCAGCACGTTTTCCGGCCGGGTCTCCACGCCGCCCTCAATGACGGCCTTGAGGAACTTGTACTCCACCTCGTTCTCCTCAAAGGAGAGGTCGTCGATGAAGATGACAAAGCGATAGTTCCGGTTCTTGATCTCCGCCAGGATGCGGGACAGCTCCCCGAACTGGTGCTTGTAAATCTCAATCATCCGGAGCCCCCGGTCGTAGTACTCGTTGATGAGCGCCTTGACGCTGGTGGATTTTCCCGTCCCCGCGTCGCCGTAGAGCAGGACGTTGTTGGCGTGCCTCCCGGCCAGGAAGGCCTCCGTGTTCCGGCGGAGCTCCGCCTTCTGGCCCTCGTAGCCCAGCAGGTCCTCCAGCCGCACGCCGTCCACGTTGCTGATGGGGAGAAACTCCAGCCCCTCCCCCCGCCGGATGCGGAAGGCCCGGTTCATGGCAAACACGCCGTAGCCATACTGCCGGTAGTAGTCTGTCACCAAACGGAACATCTCATGCCCGTTTTTTGCCTCCGACAGGGCCTTTCGCAGAGCCAGGACCTGGGCGCTGACGTCCCGGTTGTAGGTCCGCTCCCGCTTGGGGATGGCCTGATAATCCGTCAGGATGGAAAAGCAGTCCGTCAGCAGGTACTGCTCCAGCTCGGAAAAGTCGTAGTGAAACAGCTGGTGAAAAACGGCGAAGTCGTTTTCCGCAAAGCGGTTCACGCTTCCGCCCTCCGCGGCTCCCACCCGCTCGCAGGTCCGGGTGAAGGAGTTGTCGTTGGTCATAAGGACCCAGGTGAGGTAGCACTGCCAGAGGTTCTGGTCAAAGCCGCAGGCGGTGGAGAGGTCCAGGATGCGCTTGACCTCCGCGTTGGCCCGCTGGAGCAGGGGCTCCTTGGCCCCGCCCTCCCTGCAGGCCCGGATAATCTCCGCCAGACGGACCAGAATGCTCTCCCGGCCCAGGTCGCTGTAGAGAATGAGGTGGGGAAGAATACGGTTCATGGAATCAGTCCTTTCTTAAAAAACGCCGCCTGGGGAGGCGGCGTTTTTTAGAGGCTAAGCAGTCAGTTGGAGGCGGTGTCCGGGTCGGTGTCGTCGCCCCAGAGCATGTTTTTCCGCAGCTCCGCGCCCACGGTCTCCATCTGGTGCTGGGCCAGCTGGCGGCGCTTGGCGTTGAAGAAGGTCCGGCCGTTCTTGTTCTCGGCAATCCATTTTCCGGCGAAGACGCCGTCCTGGATGTCCGTCAGCACCGCCTTCATGTTCTTCTTGGTCTCCTCATAGGGGAGAATCCGGGGACCGGAGACATACTCGCCGTATTCCGCCGTGTCGGAGATGGAGTAGTTCATCATGGCCACTCCGCCCTTGTTGATCAGGTCGATGATCAGCTTCATTTCGTGGATGCATTCGAAGTAGGCGTTCTCCGGAGCGTAGCCCGCCTCCACCAGAGTCTCGAAGCCCAGCTTCATCAGCTCCACTACGCCGCCGCAGAGGACGGCCTGCTCGCCGAAGAGATCGGTCTCCGTCTCATCCTGGAAGGTGGTCTCCATGACGCCGCCTCTCGCGCCGCCGATGCCCGCCGCATAAGCCAGGGCCAGATCCAGGGCCTTCCCCGTGGCGTTCTGCTCCACGGCGACGAGGCAGGGCACGCCCTTGCCCGCCACATAGGTGGACCGGACGGTGTGGCCCGGGCCCTTGGGGGCGATCATGGAAACGTCCACCCCGGCGGGGGGCACGATCTGCTTGAAATGGATGTTGAAGCCGTGGGCAAACATCAGCATGTTCCCCGCCTCCAGGTTGGGGGCGATGTCGGTTTTATAGACGTCCGCCTGGACCTCGTCGTTCACCAGAATCATGATGATGTCGGCCCATTTGGCGGTGTCCGCCACGGTCTGGACCTTCAGCCCCGCCCTCTCGGCGTTTTCCCAGTTTTTGGAGCCCTGGCGGAGGCCCACACACACGTCGCAGCCGGACTCCTTCAGGTTCAGGGCGTGGGCGTGGCCCTGGGAGCCGTAGCCGATGACGCCGATTTTCTTCCCGTCCAGCTTGCCCAGATCGCAGTCCTTCTCATAGTACATTCTTGCCATATTCATATTCCTCCTTCAATTTGCTCTCGTCATATATCGTGCTACGCCCTCTCTCGATGGCGATAGTACCCGTTTTGGCAATCTCCAGAATGCCGAAGTCCTCCAGCATCTGGATCAGCGCCGCGTTCTTGCTCTGGGAGCCGAAGACCCAGACCGTCAAAGACTCCTTGTCCACGTCGATGATGTGGCCCCGGAAGATGTTGGTCATTTGAATGATCTCGTCCCGGGTCCCGTGATCCGCCGCCCGGACCTTGATGAGGGCGATTTCCCGGCGGATGCAGGTCTCCTCGTCGAAGATCTTCACCGCCTGGACCCCCAGGAGCCTGCGGCACTGGGTGGCCAGCTGATTGACCACCAGCTCGTCCGCCAGCAGCTCGATGGAGATGCGGGCGGTATGAGGCCGGTCCGTGGCGCCGGAGACGATGGACTCGATGTTGTACCCCTTCCGGGAGAAGAGCCTCGCCACCTGGCTGAGAATGCCGGGAGTGTCCTCCGTCAGGATGCAGAGGGTGTAGAGCTTCTTCTCCGTGTCCCATTGCTTTCTCATGACTCTCCTCCTTCGCTCAGCAGGAAATCCGTGATCTCGGAGCCGGAGGCCACCATGGGCCGGACCATCTCGTTAATGTCCAGCCGGCAGTCGATGACCGCAGGCTCCCGGACCGCCAGGGCCTGGGCCAGCACCCGTTCCATATCCGCCGCCGTCTCCACCCGGAAGCCCCGGATGCCGTAGGCCTCCGCCAGCTTCACGAAGTCCGGCCCCCGGTCCAGGGTGGTCTCGGAGTAGCGCTTTCCGTAGATGAGGCTCTGCCACTGCCGGACCATGCCCAGAGTTCCGTTGTTGAACACCACCGTGATAATGGGCAGCTTGTAGTACCCTACAGTCGCCAGCTCGTGGCAGTTCATCCGGAAGCAGCCGTCCCCGGTGATGTGGAAGACCCGCTTGTCCGGGTGGGCCGTCTGGGCCCCGATAGCGGCCCCCAGGCCGAAGCCCATGGTGCCGAAGCCGCCGGAGGTGAGCATCTGGCCGGGATACTGGAAATGGAGGTACTTGATGGCCCACATCTGATGCTGGCCCACGTCCGTGGCCACGACGGCGTCCTCCGGCATCTGGACCCGGATGGTCTCCAGCACCTGCTGGGGGGTCAGGTGGTCGCTGGCCTCCGCGACGGAGGGAGCCCGTAGGGGCAGAATATGAGCCTTCCAGTCACTGTGGTCGTACTGGGGCAGCTTCTCATTCAGCATGGCCAGCACCCGCCGGGCGGAGCCGATGATGTGGTGATCCGTCAGCACGTTTTTGTCGATCTCCGCCCGGTCGATGTCGATCTGAACAATCTTCGCCTGCCGGGCAAACGTGGCCGGATTCAGGGCCACGCGGTCCGAGAAGCGGCAGCCCACGGCAATGAGCAGGTCGCACTCGTCGCAGGCGGTGTTGGAGGCCCTGGACCCGTGCATGCCGATCATGCCCGTGGTGAGAGGATGGCTGCCGGAGAAGCCGCCGCCCCCCATGAGACTGATGGCCACCGGGGCGTCCAGCTTCTCGGCGAACTCCTTGAACTCCTTGTCCGCCCGGCCCAGCACCACGCCGCCGCCGCAGATGACGAAGGGCCGCCGGGCCTGCCGGATCATCTCCAGAAGGATGTCCACGTCCTCCCTGTTTGGCGTGGGCTTTTTCAGCTCGTGGTCCCGGTTCAGCTCCCGCATGCCCGCGCAGCTCCGGTTTTCCCGCCAGGGGACGAACTCATATTCAATCTCCACGCTGGGGAAGGTCACGTCCTTCAAAAAGTCGATGAGCACCGGCCCCGGCCGCCCGCTGGCGGCCACGGCAAAGGCCTGCCGCATGACGGCGGGGATGGTGGAGGCGTCCCGGACCAGGAAGGTTGCTTTCGTAATCGGCATGGCGATGCCGGTGATGTCCACCTCCTGGAAGGCGTCCTTGCCCAGGGTGGCCTCCGTGACGTTGCAGGTGAGAAAGACCACCGGGGAGGAGTCCAGATAGGCGGTTGCAATGCCGGTGGTCAGGTTCGTGGCCCCGGGGCCGGATGTGGCGAAGCACACCCCGACATTCCCGGTGGACCGGGCGTAGCCGTCGGCGGCGTGGGCCGCCCCCTGCTCGTGGGCGGTCAACACGTGGTGAATCTTGTCCTTGTAACGGTACAGCTCGTCATAGACGTTGAGGATGGTTCCGCCGGGGTAGCCGAAGACGGTGTCCACCTCCTGCTCCAAAAGGCATTCCATGATGGCCGCAGTGGCTCTGATTTTCATATACAGCCTCCTTCTCTCCCGCTCACTGGTCCACGTCGAAGAGGACCCAGAGTCCCTTTTCCGCCGCGCTGTGCCAGAAGGGGCGGGAACCCGACAAATACTCCCAGGTATACCCAAAATCCACCGCATCCATCGGGTAGTTGTATTCCTCGGGGTCGATGGCGAAATAGAGCTTCCGGAACGCCTCCTCCGTCAGGCCCTGGAGAAAGCGGTCCACCTGCCGGACCTGTTCGGGGGACTTGCAGACAACGAGATAGTCCTCCTCCCCCTCCCGGTCCCCCCGGAGGACCTCGCCCCCCAGGACAACCCAGCAGCCGGGGGCGGGAGCATTCCCAAATTCCAGCCTGCTCCCGGTCAGCGCCCGGTGCATGGCGTCCCAGGCCTTGTCCACATCGAAGCTGTCCGCCGTCTCCATTTCGTCCAGGTAATCGGGGACCCGGTCCTTCCGGGGCACGGCCCGCAGCTTATCCAGTTCTCCTTTTGTGACGGCCCGAAAGCCCCCAAGGCAACCCATAAAACCGCCTCCTCATCTCGTTCTCCGGTCCTTTATTTCCACAGCTTCACAGCCGTTTCATCCTCCGCCAGGCACAGCTCCCGCAGAGTCTCCAGCTCCTCCGTGTGATCCTCCAGCGGGTCCTCGTACTCCAGCACGGCGGCCACGGAGAGCTCGAAGCCCTCCTCGCCGTACTGCTTCCACAATTCCATCAGCCGCTTGTTGGGGTGGATGCCCCCGGAGAGCTTGGCCCGGACGCTGTTGAACGCCGCTTTCGTGTCCTTGGCGGTTCCCAAAAAGGCCTCTCCCGTCTCCTTGCACCGCAGGGAAATCACGCCCATCTCCGGGCGGCGGTTTTTCCACTCCTCCGTCAGTGCTTTCTTCTGTGCTTTATCCATGGTTATTCATTCTCCTGATCGTTGTTCTCTAAATTTTTCCCCCGCCCTTTTGCAGGGCGATGACGCCGGTCCGGGCCACCTCCAGAATGTTGAAGGGCCGCATCATCTCCTCGAACACGTCCACCCGGTCCGGGGTGTCCGAAATCTCCAGGGTCATGGAGGTGGGGGAAATGTCCGCCGCCTTGGCCCCGCAGATATTGCAGATGGTCATGATGTGTTCCCGGTTGTTTTTGTTGGCGCTTACCTTTATGATCATCAATTCCCGGCCGATCATGTTCCCCTCGTCCAGGGTTCGGACCTTGATGACCTCCACCAGCTTGTTCAGCTGCTTTTCCACCTGCTCCACCACGCTGTTCCCGTTGTCCACAATGATGGTCATCCGGGAGAGGGAGGGGTCGTCCGTCACGCCCACGGCCAGGGAGTCGATGTTGAAGGCCCGGCGGGAGAACAGGCTGGCCACCCGGTTCAGTACGCCCGCCCGGTTCTCCACCAAAATGGAAATCGTCTGCTTCATCCTTCCGTCCTCCCTCTCAGTCCGTAGTCTTCCACTCGGGGCTCACCTCCGCGATGAGGAGGCAGGGCCCCTTCGTCCCCAGGAAGCGGTCCAGGGTCTCCTCCACCTTGGCCTCGTCCCGGAGGGTCATGCTGGGAATGCCGTAGGCCCCGGCGATGGCAGCAAAATCCGGGTCCCCCTCCAGCCGCACGCCGAAGGGGCCGTGGTAGGGCTCCCTGCTCTGAATCTGGTTCACCAAACCCAGGACGCCGTTGCGGAAGAGGACGATTTTTAAATCAAAGCCCCCGGCCTTCACGGCGGCCAGCTCGTTCATGGACATCTGGAAGGACCCGTCGCCGCAGATGGCCGCCACCTGCCGGTGCGGCTGGGCGGTCTTCACGCCGATGGCGCAGGGAATGGCGTAGCCCATGGTCCCCAGGCCGCCGCTGGTCAAAAACCGCGCGCCCTTGAGCCGCAGGTGCTTGCAGGCCCAGATCTGATTCTGCCCCACGTCCACGCAGACGGCGGCATCCTCCTTCAAGCGCTCCCCAAAAAGCCGCAGGAGGCGGCCCGGGAAAACGAATCCGTCCTTTGCGGGATAACCCCGGCCCAGGTTCGTCCGGCGGAGCTCCTGGAGCATCTCCCGCCACTCGCCGCACTCCGCCCGGGCCCCCCGCTCCATCAGCTGTTGGAGAATCACCTTGGCGTTCCCCACCAGGGGGAGGGTGGATTGCATGTTCTTCCCGATTTCGGCGGGATCCACGTCGATGTGGATGTTGGCCATCCGCTTTTGAATCTCGTCCGGGGAGACGATGGCCCGGTCCGCCACCCGGGTGCCGATCATGATAAGGAGGTCCGACTTCACCAGGGCCTTGTTGGCCGTGGTGTTTCCGTGGGCTCCGATCATGCCCATGTTCAGGGGGTGCTCCGTGGGCAGGAGGGAGAGGCCCATCATGGTCGTCACCACCGGGATGCCGGTGGACTCGGCGAAGGTCCGCAGCTCCTCCTCTGCGCGGGCCAGGAACACGCCGCCCCCGGCGCAGATCACCGGCCTCCGGGCCACGCCGATGGCCGCCGCCACGTTGGCGATCTGCTTGTCGTTGCCCCGGACGCTGGGGTTGTAGCCCCGGATGCGGACCTCCTCGGGAAATTCCACGTCCGCCACCAGCTGCTCCTGCACGTCCACGGGGATGTCAATGAGTACCGGGCCGGGACGGCCTGTGGAGGCGATGTGGAACGCCTCCTTCAAAACCACCGGCAGCTGGGCGGCGTCCTTCACCAGATAGCAGTGCTTGGTAAAGGGCGTCACCGCCCCGGTGATGTCCACCTCCTGAAAGATGTCCCGCCCCAGGAGGTTGGAGGGCACCTGCCCCGTCACCGCCACCAGGGGGATGGAGTCCATATAGGCCGTGGCCACGCCGGTGATGAGGTTCGTGGCTCCCGGGCCGGAGGTGACGATGCACACCCCCGTCTTCCCCGTCACCCGGGCATAGCCCGAGGCCATGTGCCCGGCGTTCTGCTCCGTACGGACCAGGGTATAGTCCATGTTGGGGTCCTCCCGCAGGGCGTCGGCAATGGGGCAGATGGTGGCCCCGGCGTAGCCGAAGACCCGCTCCACCCCCTCCCGGGCCAGACCCTCCATCAAAATCTGTGCGCCTGTCAGTTCCATTCTGCAAGCTCCTTTCCCGTGGCGAAAAATAAAGAAGCCCGTGTCCCCCGTCGGGTCACGGACTTGCAAGAGTTCCGGTTTTGGGGACCGGCCGTTTCACGCCGCCTGGCGGAGGAAACCGTTGACCGCGCCCTTGTTTCGCGCATGACCAAACGCACTATTCTGTTTCGGCGGCAAAACTACCAGTACCAGAACCAGAATAATGTACAGACCCAGGATGTCGTTGAACACGTTCATCGTCTGCATAGGGCGTTCCCTCCGCCGCTTGAAAGCGGCCCTCCGGCGTCCGGCCTCCCTCTTTTGGGGGCCTTCCGCCTGTCTTGATTTGTTATTATACATGTCTGTCATTTAAAGCGCAACAGAAAAATCAAACCCGGCCGCTTTTCCAGCTGGTTTTACGAAGATCTCGGCATCCTCTCTGCCTTCCATCGTGAAAAACGACGGAGGTTTTCCCAGAATCCGGCAGCAGACAGCACCTCTTTTCCCCAGACAACGCCGCCGGAGGGTTTTTCCTCTTGCGGCGCGGCGGCAGGAAGCCTATAATGGAACAAACCGGAAAGGAGAGAACGTGTTATGAAAAAACTGCTGTCCCTGCTTCTGACCCTGGCGCTGTGCGCGTCGCTCAGCGTCCCCGCCCTGGCGGCGGAGTTCCGCGACGTGCCCCAGTCCCACACCTTCCACGACGCCATTCAAGAGTGCGCCACCAAGGGCATCACCTCCGGCTACGCCGACGGGTCCTTCAAGCCCGCCGCCCAAGTGACCCGGGCCCAGTTCTGCGTCATGCTGTCCCGGGCCTTCTACCCGGACGCCGTCAAGAAGAACAGCACGGAGTCCAACAAGGCCCTGGGCTGGTTCGTGCCCAACACGGAGGCCCTGTCCCAGGCCGGGGTCCTCAAGGGCGCCAGCTTCGCGGCCGGCTGCCGGGACGCCGGAGCTATGGACAAGCCCATCAGCCGTTACGATATGGCCCAGCTGATGACCAACATCATGGCCCAAAAGGGCGCCGCCGCCGGTGAGGAAGAGAAAGCCGCCGCCGCGGAAAAAATCGCCGACTGGGACGGCATCCACGACGAGTACCGGGACGCGGTGTCCAATGTGTACGCCCTGGGCATCATCGGAGGCTATTCCGACGGGACCTTCGGCGGCACCGTCACCATGAACCGGGGCCAGGGCTGCGCGGTGATCTACCGCATGGCCCAGCACGTCGATTCCGAACCTCCCGCCGGAGGGCAGGGGGAAACTCCGAACGCGCCGGAGAAGGCTCCTGAGAAAACTCCGGAAAAGACCCCGGAGAAAACGCCCGAGAAGCCCCAGCCCTCCAAGCCCTCGCCGGAGGAAGCCGCCGCAGAGCTGCTGCGCCTGCTGAACGCCGCGCGGACCAAGTCCGGACTCAAGGCCCTGGAAACCATGGACAGCCTGACCCAGGCGGCAGCCATGCGGGCCAAGGACCTCTCCGGCGGCTATATTGAAATTCGGGCCGACGGCAGCAGCTGGGTCTCCGTGCTGGAGAAAACCGGCGTGCCCGCGGACTATGTGGACGAGAGCTTTGTGGTGGGCATCGGCTATGACACGGCGGAGGCGGCCCTGGAAAAGGTGCTCGCCACTCCGGAGGCCCGCTCCGCCCTGATGGACCGGGACCACACCCACCTGAGCGTGGGCTATGTCCACGACGCCAAGGGCTACGGCGGCTATCAGGACTTCTGGTCCCTGCTGTATATCATCCGGTCCGACGGCGATGCTCCCGGCGGCGGTGAGGAGGCTCCCGGCAGCGGCGAGGCCCCCGGCGGCGAAACGCCCGTCATACCCGACGGCAGCGACCTCGAGGCCATGCGCCAGGGCGTGCTGGAGCTGGTCAACGCCGCCCGGGCGCAAAACGGCAAGTCCCCCCTGACCCTGGACGACGGCCTCACCGGCGTGGCCCAGCTCCGGGCGGAGGAAATTGTGCAATCCTTCTCCCACACCCGGCCCAACGGGACCAGCTGCTTCACCGCCGTGAAGGAAGCGGGCATCGCCGCCGGGGCCATGGGCGAAAACATTGCCGCCGGGCAGAGCTCCCCCGCCTCCGTCATGGACTCCTGGATGAACTCCGAGGGCCACCGGGCCAACATTCTGAACGGAGACTTCTCCTCCATCGGCATCGGCTATGTAAAGGCCCCCTCCGGCTATAAGCACTACTGGGTGCAGATGTTCATGAGCTGACGCCCCGCACGCAAAAGGACCGCCCGAACGGGCGGTCCTCTTTTCGGCGCTTATGGGGTCTCTTACGCGGTAATGGTGGTGCCGGTCTCTCCGGCCACGCCCGCCCCCGCCTTTTCCAGCAGGGTGATGAGGGCCTTGCGGCCCGGGCGGGACTCGGCGAACTTCACCGCCGCCTGAACCTTGGGCAGCATGGACCCGGGGGCGAACTGTCCCTCGTCCATGTAGCGTCTGGCCTCCTCCGGGGTCAGGCTGTCCAGCCACCGCTGGTCCGGCTTTCCGAAGTTCACGGCCACCTTCTCCACGGCGGTGAGGATGATGAGCCGGTCGGCGTTCAGCTGCTCGGCCATGGTTTCGCTGGCGAAGTCCTTGTCGATGACCGCCGCCGCGCCCTTGAGGTGGTGTCCCTCGGTCTTGAAGACGGGGATGCCGCCGCCGCCGCAGGCCACCACCACCAGTCCGGCCTCCACCATGTCCTGAATGGACTGGATTTCCACAATGGACACCGGCTTGGGAGAGGCCACCACCCGGCGGTAGCCCCGCCCGGCGTCCTCAATGACCTTGTAATCCCGCTCCTTCACCAGGGCGTCGGCCTCTTCCTTGGTCATGAAGGCGCCGATGGGCTTGGTGGGATTCTGGAAGGCCGGGTCGGCGGGGTCCACCTCCACCTGGGTGAGGACGGTAGCCACGCCCTTGTTGATTCCCCGGTCCAGCAGCTCCTCCCGCAGGCCGTTCTGGAGGTCATAGCCGATGTAGCCCTGGCTCATGGCCACGCAGACGGACAGGGGGCAGGGGATATACTTCTCGGGGTCCGACCGGGTCAGCTCGGCCATGGCGTTCTGGATCATGCCCACCTGGGGGCCGTTGCCGTGGGCGATGACCACCTGATGGCCCTGTTCAATCAGGTCCGCAATGGCCTTGGCGGTCTGCTTCACCGCGATCATCTGCTCCGGCAGATTGTTTCCCAGAGCGTTGCCGCCCAGGGCGATGACGATACGTTCCGGCATGTCGAATCCCCTCTCAGAACCGCTTGCGCTTGTCGGCGGCGTCCAGGGCCATGAGGGCGGACACGGGGTCCTTGACCTTGCTCATCATGATCATGGCGGCGATGACATAGGGCTTGTAGCTGGCTTCCTTGTACAGGGGCACCAGATACCGGTCGAAGACGGAGTTATCCACCTCGCCCTCGGGGCAGCTGAGGCCGGTGATGTCGGCGGGGAGGCAGTGGAGGTACAGGGCAGAGCCGTTCCGGGTCTTCTTCATCATCTCCTCGGAGCAGGTCCAGTCCTTGTGCTGGGCGTTCTGCGCCAGGAGCTTCTTCTCCAGGGCGTCGATGCCCGCCTGATCGCCGGCCTGATAGAGCTTCGTCCGCTCCTCCATGGCGGCGAAGGGCGCCCAGCTCTTGGGATACACGATGTCCGCGTCCTGGAAGGCCTCTTCCATGGTCGCCACCTTCTTGTAGCTTCCGCCTGTGGCGGCGGCGTTCTTCTTGGCGATTTCCTCCACCTCGGGCATCACGTCATAACCCTCGGGATGGGCCAGGACCACGTCCATGCCGAACCGGGTCATCAGGCCGATGACGCCCTGGGGCACGGAGAGGGGCTTGCCGTAGGAGGGGGAGTAGGCCCAGGTCATGGCGATTTTCTTGCCCTTGAGGTTCTCCACGCCGCCGAACTGGTGGATGATGTGGAGCATGTCGGCCATGCACTGGGTGGGGTGGTCCACATCGCACTGGAGGTTCACCAGGGTGGGCTGCTGCTCCAGGATGCCGTCCCGGTAGCCCTCCTTCACGGCGTCCATGAAGGTTTTCTGGTACTTGTGGCCCTCGCCGATGAACATGTCGTCCCGGATGCCGATGACGTCGGCCATGAAGGAGACCATGTTGGCGGTCTCCCGGACGGTCTCACCATGGGCGATCTGGGATTTCTTCTCGTCCAGATCCTGGACGGTGAGGCCCAGCAGGTTGCAGGCGGAGGCGAAGGAGAAGCGGGTCCGGGTGGAGTTGTCCCGGAAGATGGAGATGCCCAGGCCGGAATCGAAGATGCGGGTGGACTTGTTCCGTTCCCGGAGGTCCCGCAGGGCGTCGGCCACGGTGAAGATGGCGTCCAGCTCCTCGTCGGTCTTGTCCCAGGTCCAGTAGAAGTCGGACTTGTACATGTTGTTGATGTGCAGGGTTTCCAGATGCTGGGCCAGCTCAATGGTCTTAGACATATCGAAACTCTCCTTGCTTATTTTAATATTGGAGGCGTCAAAGCCTCGGGTCGTTATAGGGGTCGTCTTCGGCCTTAGGGGCAGGCGGGGAGGGCGGCTCTTTCACCAGGCGCTTCAGGACGGAGAAAACCAGCGTCAGAGATACCGCGTGCATGGCGAACAGCAGGGCGATGAGCCGCAGCTCCCCAAAATGGTCATAATTGAGACTCGACGGGGACAATCCGCCGTAGAGAAACAGATTTCCCGCAGCAAACAGGGCCGCCGCCCAAGAGAACAGTATCCAGAGGCGAAAACCTTTCATAGGAAATTCCTCCCAGGGCTGGGGACGCGCCGGCGGGGCGCCTCCCCGGGCAATTACCGGATGTCGTTATCGGTGAGGCTCTGGCGGAACTCCGTCACGTCGGCGGTCTTGTTCTCCGGCTTATAGAGGCCGGGAACGGCGGCGTACAGCGCGGCGCAGGTGACGAGGTCCTGCTTCCAGGTGATCTCGTTGGGGGCATGGGCCTGGGACTCCGCGCCGGGGCCGAAGCCCACGCAGGGGATGCCGTACCGGCCCTGGATGGACACGCAGTTGGTGGAGAAGGTCCACTTGTCCGTCAGGGGACGGCCGGTGCGCAGGTGCATGGCGTCCCTGCTCTGGTCCGCGTCGGCGTGGCCGATGCGCTCCTGGCCCCAGAGGGCGTGGTGGGCGTCCACCACCGCCTGGACGTGGGCGGCGCCGGCCTTGTTGATCCAGGTGGGGAAGAAGCACTCGGTCTCATAGACGGTGCCCGTCCAGGCGGGACGGTCGTACATGTACATGGAGACCTTCACGTCGTCCCCGTATTTCTTCACGCTGGGCAGCTGCCGGATCTCCTCCAGGCAGGAGTCCCAGGTCTCCCCGGCGGTCATGCGCCGGTCGATGGAGATGGAGCAGCTGTCCGCCACAGCGCAGCGGCTGGGGGAGGTGTAGAAAATCTGGCTGGTGGTGCAGGTGCCCCGGCCCAGGAACTGGGCGTCCTCGTAATGCTCGGGGTTGAACTCCGGGTTCAGCATCTTCACCAGGCCCTTGACCTCGTTGGAGGGGCCGTCGCCGTTTTCGTTCAGGGCCCGGACGTCCTGGAGGATGTCGGCCATCTTGTAGATGGCGTTGTCGCCCCGGTGGGGGGCGGAGCCGTGGCAGGAAACGCCCTTCACGTCCACCCGGATTTCCATGCGGCCCCGGTGCCCCCGGTAGATGCCGCCGTCGGTGGGCTCGGTGGAGATGACGAACTCAATCTTGGAGCGGGCGTCCTCGGGACCCTGGAAATACTTGTTGACGATGTACTGCCAGCACATGCCGTCGCAGTCCTCTTCCTGGACGGAGCCCACCACCATGATCTTGTAGCCCTCGGGAATCAGCCCCAGGTCCTTCATGATCTTGGCGCCGTACACGGCGGAGGCCATGCCGCCCTCCTGGTCGCTTCCGCCCCGGCCGAAGATGATGTCGTCGGTTTCATAGCCCTTGTAGGGGTCCGCTTCCCAGTTGCTGATGTTTCCGATGCCCACCGTGTCGATGTGGGAGTCGATGGCAATGATTTTTTCGCCCTGGCCCATCCAGCCGATGACGTTGCCTAGGCCGTCGATCTCCACCTTGTCAAAGCCCAGCTTCTCCATTTCGGCCTTGATGCACATGACCACTTCTTTTTCCTCGCAGCTCTCGCTGGGATGGGAAATCATGTCCCGCAGGAACCGGGACATCTCCGCCTTGTAGCCCTCCGCGGCCGACTTGATCTTCTCGAAATCCATGATGCAGACCTCCGTTTTAATTTATATTTGACGGCTTCGCGTCTTTGCCGTCTGTTCCCTATAGCCCTATCATAGCACAAGATTTCCGGTTGTCAAACAAAATTTTTGAAAACCAAAAAAATTTTTTGAATTGCTGTTGATTTCTCCAAATGTCTGTGGTATGATGCTAACATGAATCGGTGTCTTTCCATAAAAATAAGCGCGAAAAGGGGGTATGACCCACGGAAAACAGCAAGCTGGAGCTGCTGCGTCAGGTAGCCGCCGGCATCGCCGCCCAATTCGGCTCCAACTGCGAGGTGGCCATCCACGATCTCAGCCGGGACCCGGACCGCTCCATCGTCTTCATCGCCAACGGCCACGTGTCGGGCCGGAAGGTGGGGGACGGCGCGTCCAACGTGGTGATGGAGCAGCTGCGCACCCAGGACCCGGAGCCCAAGGACCACCTCTGCTACCTCACCAAGACCCCGGACGGGAAGATTTTGAAGTCCTCCACCGTCTACATCCGGGACCGGAAGGGGAAGGTCTCCGCCATCCTGGCCATGAACTACGACATCTCCCGCCTCATCCTCATGGAGGAGGCCCTCCACGACCTCACCTCCACCGGGGAGGAGATCCCTTCCGAGCCGGAGCGCATCACCAACGTCAGCGACCTGCTGGACGAGCTGATCCAGCAGTCCGTGGCCCTGGTGGGGAAGCCCGCCGCCGTCATGAACAAGGAGGACAAGGTCAAGGCCATCCAGTTCCTCAGCCAGAACGGGGCCTTCCTGATCACCAAGTCCGGCGACAAGGTGGCGAAGTACTTCGGCATTTCCAAGTACACCCTGTATTCCTACATTGATATGAATAAACAGGAGGGCAATTGACATGATTGATTTCACCATCAACCGGACGGGCCTGGAGCACAACCTGAAAAAGGCCCGGGAGCACAGCATCCTCATCCCCACCATCTCCCAGATGCAGAACCCGGACCTCATCCCCGGCAAGGTCCGGGACCGGCTGAAAACCGTGGGCCTCTGGGACGTGAACCCTCTGAACCTCTTCCGCGTCACCTGGAAGAACGAGGCCAGGGAGTCCGGCGGCCTCTTCCAGGCCGTTCCCAACTTCATCGAGCTTCCCCCGGAGCTCACCGGCGTGCCCTGCCGCATTGTGGCCATGGCGGGCAAGTGGTTCCCCACGGGCTGCCACAAAGTCGGGGCCTCCTTCGGGTGCCTGGCCCCGCGGCTTGTAACGGGCCAGTTCGACGTGGATGTTCACAAGGCCGTCTGGCCCTCCACCGGCAATTACTGCCGGGGCGGCGCCTTCAACTCCAAGCTCCTGGGGGCCCGGGGCGTGGCCATCCTCCCCGCCGAGATGAGCCAGGAGCGCTTCGACTGGCTCCACGAGATCGGGGCGGAGGTCATCGCCACACCCGGGTGCGAATCCAACGTGAAGGAAATCTTCGACAAGACCAACGAGCTCAAGCAGGACCCCCAGTACATGATCTTCAACCAGTTTGAGGAGATGGGGAATCCCCTCTGGCACTACAACGTCACCGGCACGGCCCTGGCGGACGTGTTCGAGGCCGTCAAGCGCCCCGGGGACCGCTTCGCCGGCGCCTGCTTCACCTCCGGCTCCGCCGGGACCATGAGCGCGGGCGACCTGCTGAAGGAGCGCTATCCCCGCCTCAAGCTGGGGGTGGGCGAGGCCCTCCAGTGCCCCACCATCCTGAACAACGGCTTTGGGGGACACCGGATCGAGGGCATCGGAGACAAACACATCCCCTGGATTCACAACGTAAAAAACACGGACATGGCCATTGCCATCGACGACGAGGACTCCCAGCGGCTCCTCCGCCTCTTCAACACCCCCGAGGGCCGGGACTACCTGCTGAACACGCTTAAGCTGGACCCCGTCCTGGTGGAGCGGCTGTCGTGGATGGGCATCTCCGGCATTGCCAACGTGCTCTGCTGCATCAAAATGGCCAAGTACTATGAGTTCACGGACCGGGACGTGGTGGGCACCGTCCTCACGGACTCCGCCGTTATGTACGGCAGCCGGATTCAGGAGCTGAACGACCTCTACGGCGCCTACACGGCGGAGGAGGCCCGGCTGGACCACAGCCTCCACATGCTGGGCCTCAAAACAGACAGCCTGCTGGAGCTGGGCTACGCGGAGCGGAAGCGGGTCCACCACCTGAAATACTACACCTGGGTGGAGCAGCAGGGGAAGGACATGCACGACCTCAACGCCCTGTGGTACGATACCGAGGGCACCTGGGACGCGGTCCACGCCCAGGCCAGGGACCTGGACGAGCTGATCAACGCCTTCAACGAAGAGAGCGGCGTTTTGAAAAACCTGTAAGCCCGCGGATATCCGGATGCGCAAAGAGGCGGAGCCAAACGGCTCCGCCTCTTATCATTTCTTCTGCTCCTCCATCCAGGCGGTGCACTCTCCCTCCGCCTGGAGCTGTCCGTGCACCAGCAAATCCGATGCCCTTCCGTAGTTGTGCTGTTCCAGCTCTCTCAGCGCGTCCGTGACGGCATTGAACAGCGTCGTGTAGTATTTTGGAACGGTTTTCATCCTTGTCCCCTCACTTTCCGGTCACTTACCTGCATTTATTCTACCATATATTCCCAAAATCCACAAGCCGCGTGCATGCCAAACTTTATTCCGCCGCATAGTGCACTTTGCAACAAAATATTATTGCAAAATTGCAACACATTCGCAGGGTACATTTTACAATACAATTTTATTGCAAATTGAACGCAGAATATATTGCGGGGTGCATTATGAGAAAATTCAAAATTCCAAATGTTCCGGACGTCCCCGTTTCCGCTACGAAATCCATTCGTTTCCCAACTGCGGTCATTGAGCAGGTTGAAGAAGCCATCCGCGGCACAAACTGCACCTTCACCGCCTTTGTGGTGGAGGCCGTCCGGGTCGCTCTGGACAATCTGGCGGAGGACGACGAGGAAGAGACTTGAAAAAGCAGAAGCGCAGGGGCGGACCTA
>CAJTZL010000033.1:0-7083 GCA_910583695.1 uncultured Oscillibacter sp. | reverse complement strand
ATAGGTCCGCCCCTGCGCTTCTGCTCTCACGCGAACAGCGCCTCGAAGCTCTCCACGGCGGCGTCCGCCGGGTTTCCCACCGCCAGCATGACGTAATTGCCGCTGCTGACGATCCGGGATTTGGTCTTCCAGCCCTCGATGGTCTCGGGATACCACGCCCCGCCGGGGTTCGTGTCGTCTCCCACCTGATAGTCGACGCGGGCCTGGAAGATCTCTTCCACCGCCTGCACGTCCCCGGCGTTCTCCACCTCCACCAGGGCGATCTCACCCACGGCGGCGGAGATGGCGGCGATGTAGACCCCGCACTGTTTGGTGGAAATCTCCGCGAGGCCGGGGTAATAGCTGTCCAGCAGCTCCTTCATGTTCGCGTCGGTGGTCAGGTCCATCAGCTCCGGCCAGGTGTTCTCCTCCCGGAGGGTGTTGTAAAAGGCAGTGAGATCCACGCCCGCCTCCGTTCCCTCGGGAGCGCCGGGCTCGTTGGGGCAGTTTTCTCCGGGGGCGCTGCCGGAGGGCGGAGTGGTCTCTCCATCCTCGGGAGCGCCGGCCTCGGGGGTGTCGGATTCGCCGTTTTCAGGAGCGCCGGCCTCGGGGACGTCGGGGGCGGCGTCCTGAGCGGGGGCGTCCTTGCCGCCGCAGGCGGCCAGGGACAGGGCCAGGGTCAGCGCCAGAACCAGCGCGAGAAACTTCTTTTTCATATCAAATCTCCTTGTGTCAAAATGGCCTTGTGATCGGCTTCTGTCTATTGGACGGAGAAGCCGGAAAAAAAGTTTCCGCCTGGAGAAAAAATTTTTATATCAACAAGGGGGCGGCCAAGAGCCGCCCCCTTGTTTATCCCCCGTCCCGCAGCCGGAAGGCCGCCTGAACGAACAGCTCCACTTCCTCCATGCGGTCAAAGCAGGCGATAGCAACCTGATTTCCCATGGTGCCCGCCAGAGCGTCGGGCATCCGGGTGAAGAGCCGGGCCCGGTCGCCGCACCGGGCCTCCAGCTGGCCCAGGGAGATGTCGTAGCGCACCCCGTCCCGCCGTCCGGCGTAAACGCAGTAGCTATGGGGGCCGATGTAGGTGTGCCGCAGCTGGTCATAGGCCACCATGTCCGCCCAGATCTGGTACACGTCCACGCTCTGGCTGAAATCCAGCATATCCGGGGTATAGCCCCCGGCGGGGCGCATGTTGACCTCCAGGGCCACGATGTCCCCCACACCGCCCAGCCCCGGCTTGGCCTCCGTCAGGCGGAAGAACTCCAGGTGGAAAAACCGGCTGGCTGCGCCAAAGGCCCTCAGCGTGGCCTTCCCCGCCGCCTCCACATCGGCGGGAACCTCCTTGTCCACATAGTAATAGGTAGGTACGTGTTCGTTCACCATATCCATGATGGAGTTCCGGGTCACATGGCTGGCGGCAAAGAGCACCTCCCCCCTGGAATCGCACACGCCGTCATAGGTGGTGACGGAGCCGGAGACGTATTCCTCCATGAGATAGGGCGCATCCGGCGGGTCCCGGAAGAAGCGGCGCAGGTCCTCCTCCCCTTCCAGCCTCCAGGTGGCCACGGCCCCCACGCCGTTGTCCGGCTTGACCACAAGGGGATACCCCGCCTCCCGGGCAAAGGCCAGCCCCGCCTCCAGGTCCGTCACCGGGGCGCAGCGGGCGCAGGGAATCCCGGCCTTCCGGTAGTACTCCTTCATGGCCAGCTTGCTTTTGTACTTTTCAATCTCGTGGGCCTTGGGCCCGGTGGTGATGTTGAAGTCCGTCCGCAGCCGGGCGTCCAGCTCCAGCCAGTACTCGTTGTTGCTCTCCACCCAATCCAGCTTCCCGTACCGCCCGGTGAGGTGCCCCAGGGCCCGAAGCACCTGATCATAGTCCTCCAGGCTGTCCACCCGGTAGTACTCCGTCAGCGCCCGTTTCAGCTCCGGGTGGAGGAAGTCATAGGGCGCGTCCCCCACGCCCAGGACGTTGACGCCGTTTTCCCGGAGCCGGATGCAGAACCAGCGGTATGCCTCGGGGAAGTTGGGGGAGATGAACACAAAATTCATAGAGGATTCCTCCTTTCAAACGGAAGGCAAAACGATTCAGCGCTTTAAATTATAGCGCCCCGGGAAGAAAAATGCAAGGGCGGACCTGCGCCCGCCTATCGGAAGCGCCGGGGCCCCTCGGAGGGGCCCCGGCATTCCCATGGGAAAACCGGGGAGGCAGAGCCTCCCCGGTTTCGTTGCGTTTATCCAAACTCCGCCGTCAGGCTGCCCTTTTGCAGGATGTGGCCCTCCGCCGCCTTGAGGAACTGCTTCTTCCGGGCGGTGGAGCTGATGCCCAGAACGCAGTCCAGTGCGTAAACCGTCAGCCGGTAGCGGTGCCGGGTCCAGATGGGGGGCTTGGGCCCCGCGTAGCGGTGGACGCCGTAAGCCAGTCCCTGGGCGGCCCCGCACTCCAGCCGCTCGTACTTGGGCAGGCCCCCGGGGATGACCTCCCGGGCGGGGAAGTTCCACATGACCCAGTGGGTGAAGCCCTTCACGGGATGGCTCATGTCCTCCAGGGTGACGGCCAGGGTCCTGGCCCGGGGGGACAGGTTTTCCAGAATGATCTCCGGGGATAAATCCTTGCCCCGGCCGGTATTATCCCGGGGGAAGCGCCCGCCGTCCTCCAGACCGGGGCAGTGAAACTGTAAGATTTCGATTTCCATTCTATCTGTTTAATCCTTCTCTTTTTTGAACGCAAGGGCCAGCCCGGCGGCTCCGCACGCCAGTCCCGAGGGCCACGCCGGCAGGGACGGAACGTCTATCATCGGAATCCAGCGGTCAACAATGGAAAACAGCATCAGCAGGATCCCGAACCGGAGCAGGGCAATGCCCTTCAGCTGGGTCTTCATGTTCAAAATCTCCTTTGGTTGCATCAGGGTTTCTCTTTGGGCAGGATCAGGTTCAAAAGCACCGCCATCAGCGTGGCAATGACCACCGGGGACTTGCCGAAGATCATGGTGAAGCCCTCGGGGAACTGGCCCAGGGCCCCGCTGGCCTGACTGACGCCCACGCCCAGGGCGGCGGACAGGCCCACGATGGTGGTGTTCCGGGCCGTCAGGCTCTGGGAGGCGATGAGCTTCATGCCGGTCATGGCGATGGTGGAGAAGACGGTGATGGTGGCCCCGCCCAGCACGCACTGGGGAATCGTGGTCAGCACCGCCGCAAACTTGGGGGACAGACCCGCCAGCAGCAGAAAGCCGCCGGTCATGACAAACACCACCCGGTTCACCACCTTGTTGGTGGTGACAATGCCCACGTTCTGGGAATAGGTGGCCGTGGGCAGGCCGCCGAAAAAGGCCGTCAGGATGTTGCTGAAGCCGTAGGCGATGATGCCGCCCTGGAGCTCCTGGTCCGTGGGGTCCCGGTCCAGGCCGCCCACGGTGGTGGCGGTGAAGTCGCCGATGGCCTGAATGGAGTTGATGGCAAAGAGCAGCCCGATGGCCACGCAGGAAGGAATGTCAAAGGAAATGCCGAAGTGCATCACCCGGGGCAGGGAGAACCACGCGGCGGGCCCCACCTCCGCAAAGGACACCATGCCGAAGAGCATGGAGATTCCATAGCCGCAGAGCATGCCGATGAGGATGGAGGCCAGCTTGCAGATGCCCTTTCCGTGGTTATTCAGCAGCATGACAATGGCCAGGGTCAGCACGGCCACCAGCCAGTTCTGCCAGGATCCGTAAACCAGGGCCTCGGTCCGGTGCTTCGTCTCCACCACCAGCTCGTATGTATTGGCGGTTCCCCCCGCCATGTAGTTGATGGCTGTTGGATAGAGGGACAGGCCGATGGTGAACACCACCGTGCCGGTGATCACCGGCGGAAACAGGAGACGAATCTTCTTCACGAACACGCCCACCGCGACGGCGACGATTCCGCCCACGATCATGGCCCCGGCGATGGCTCCCACGCCGCCTCCCGTGGAGGCGATGGCCTGCATGCTGGGGACATAGGCGAAGCTGACGCCCATGATCACCGGCAGGCCGGAGCCGAAGTATTTGTTCACCGGGTAAAGCTGAATGATGGTGCACACGGCGGACATGACCAGGGACGCCTGAATCAGCAGCACCTGATCCGCCGGGCTGAGGCCGATGGCCCCGGCGATGATGATGGGCGGCGTGACACAGCCCACAATCATCGCCACCAGATGCTGAAGGGACAGGGAGACGGCGGAGCCCAGGGGGGGAATGCCTCGGATTTGGAACAGCGTCTGCTGGCCGGAGGGGGTTCTCATGGCGGGGTTCTCCTTCCTGTTTCTTCGTTCTTCTTTCTGTCGCCGGCAGTCCCGAAAAAGGTCTACCTTTTTCAGTTTACAGGAGCGGAGACCGGATGTCAAGGGCAAAACTTTACTCCTCCAGACCCTCCATGAGCCCCAGGTCCCGGCGGAACTCGCCGTCCACCAGGAAGCGAACCTCCTCCACCGCCTCCAGGGAGGAGAGGGAATGGTTCAGCGCCCGGAGGGCGGTCCGGGCCGCGCTCTCCTCCAGTCCCTCCAGCAGGGCGGAGGAGAGATTTACATAGCAGATGTCCTCCTCCAGCCACACGGACTTCACCTGGAAGCCCTCCGGCAGGGGGGAGAGCAGGTCCCGGCCCTCCGGCTGGCGCTCCAGGGCCCGGGCCACGGCGGAAACCTGGGTGTCCCCCTCATAGAGGTCCAGGGTCTGCTCCGCCGCCGTGAGGCGGCCCTCCTGATTCAGGAAGTACAGCAGCACGTCCACGGTGCTGATCACGTCCTCCTCCGGCGTGAGGAGCACCTCCCGGATGTTCAGCACCTGCCGCTCCCGGTAGGCCAGCTCCCGGCCCCGGACGGTGATCTGGACGGAGGAGACCTCCGGCACCTGGGCCAGGGTCATGGCAATGGCGCTGTCCGCCAGGGTCATGGCCACGCCGGAGAGGCTTTCATAGGCCGGGGACAGGTCCACCCGGGCCCGGTCCCCCTCCAGCTCCAGAGAGAGGAGGGCGGTCCCGGCGGGGAGGGTGCTTTTCAGCGTCTCGTCGGCTGGGCCCTTCAAAAGCTCTGCCACCAGCGCCTCCGCCAGGCGGAGGGGGGTGTCGGTCTCCGCGTCGTATAAGTACACGGTCTCCGTGCGGAAGGGGGACTCCCCGGCGGAATAGGTGAGGTCCGCCTCCTGGAAATAGAGCTCATAGCCCGTCCGGGCGGGCTCCTCCCGCCGGCAGCCCGTCAGCAGCAGGGGCAGGAGCAGCAGCAGGCAAAGCCGTCTTTTCACGGTTCCTCCCTCCTCTCCAGCGCGGGCCAGCGGACGGTGAACACCGCGCCGCCGCCGGGGCGGTTGGCGGCCTCCACCGCGCCGCCCCGGCGCTTCACCGTGTCGCTGACGATGGCAAGCCCCAGGCCCGTGCCTCCCGCGGCCCGGGACCGGGCCTTGTCCACCCGGTAGAAGCGCTCGAAAATCCGAGGCAGGTCCGCCTCAGGGATGCCCGCGCCGTTGTCCGCCACGGTGAGGACCACCAGCTCCCCCACCCGCTCCAGGAAGACCTGAACGCTTCCGCCGATGGCGGAGTACTTCACCGCGTTGTCCACCAGATTGTAAATCACCTGATGGGTCTCGTCCCGGGTGCCCAGAACCACGCAGTCCCCTCCGGCGGAGTAGGTGAGGTCCACCCCCTTCTCCTGGGCCACAAGATTCATCATCCGCATGACCTGCTCCAAAACCGGCAGGATGTCCACCGCCGCCGGGGGATCCAGCACGCCGCTGTCCAGCCGGGTCAGGCGGAGGAGGTCCTCCGTGATGCGGGAGAGGCGCTCCGCCTCCCGGCCGATGTCGGTGACGAACTCCCGAGTGGTCGACCGGTCGATGTTCTCCGTCTGCAAAATGGAATCCGACAGAAGCCGGATGGCCGCCAGGGGGGTTTTCAGCTCGTGGGACGCGTCGGAGACAAAGCGGCGGCGGGCGTTCTCCGTGGTCTGGAGACGGTCCGTCAGGCTGTTGAACTCGTAGCCGATCTGGGCGATCTCATCCCGTCCCCGGATGTCCGCCCGGTGGCTGTAGGCCCCCTCCCGCACCTCCCGGATGGCGGTGAGGAGCAGGCCGATCTTCCGGGTCAGGGCCTTGGAGAGGATGAAGCTCAGGGCCAGCACCAGCCCCCCCGCCACGGCGGAAAGGCGCAGCAGCGTCTCCTGGAGGCCGGAGAGCAGGGTGGCCTGCTCCGTGTCGTACTCGTAGGCGTACACCGCGCCGATGATCTGGCTCTGGTACATGATGGGGGAGGAGGCCCGGCTGTGAAAGGCCCCCTGGCGGTAGGTGCAGCTGGCGGCGTCCCGCCCCTGGAGGGCGTGGACAATCTCCGTATACAGGGCGTAGCAGCCCACGGCGCTGTCGGTCTCCCGGGTGTCGTAGAGCACCCGGCCGGCGCTGTCCGTCACCAGAATGCGGCTCAGGCCCGTCTCCTCCACCACGCTCATGGCGTCGGCCACGTTCTCCTCCGTCAGGGGGGAGAGCCCCGAGAGGGCGTTCACCATGACGGAGACGCTGTTCTGGAGGTTGGCGGTCTTGGAGTGGAAGACCAGATCCTCCGACACCAGCAGGGGATAAGTGTTCAGCAGCAGCAGCACCGCCAGGATGACGGCAATGTAGCTCACGCCGAAGCGGAACTGGAGGCTGCTCCAGCAGGGGCGTTCATTCCTTGAAATAGTACCCCACCCCCCACTTGGTCATAATGTGGTCCGGCTCCGCCGGCTTCTCCTCCAGCTTCTCCCGGAGGCGGCGGATGTGGACGTCCACGGTCCGGTAGTCCCCGGCGTAGCTGTAGCCCCAGACCACGTTCATGAGATTCTCCCGGCTGTAGACCCGCCGGGGATTGCGCATCAAAAGCTCAATGAGGTCGTACTCCTTGGCGGTGAGGTCCACGGGCGTGTCCCCCCGGGCGGCGGAACGCTCCTCCGTGTTCAAGGTGATGCCTCCGGCGGTCAGAATGCTGCCCCGGGTCCTTTGAACCCCGGCGGCCCGGCGGAGCAGGGCCCGAACCCGGGCCTTCAGCTCCAGGATGTTGAAGGGCTTGGTGATGTAGTCGTCCGCCCCGCACTCAAAGCCCATCAGCTTGTCCGCATCCTCGCTCTTG
>CAJTZL010000032.1 GCA_910583695.1 uncultured Oscillibacter sp. | reverse complement strand
GAGCGCCACCTTGCCAAGGTGGAGGTAGCGAGTTCGAGCCTCGTTGCCCGCTCCAACGCAGAAATTCCCCTTACCGTTCTGTTTCCCGCTTTTGGCGGAAAGCTGCGGCGGGGGATTTCTTCGCTTCCCCACCGGAACCGTTTCGCTTGCCTTCCGGCGGGGGCCCAGGGGTACGCCGCATCGCGTTGCCCGCGGCAAGGCTGAGGCGGCGGGAAAAATTTTTCGAGTTTTTTTCAAAAAAGGGGTGGACTTTTCCGGAGAGTTCGCATATAATACAGTGTAGACGGTGACATAGCCAAGTGGTAAGGCAAGGGTCTGCAAAACCCTGATTCCCCGGTTCAAATCCGGGTGTCACCTCCAGAACAAAACGACGGGCTTTGCCCGTCGTTTTGTTATTGGAAGCGCTGTGCCTGCCGCTTCGCTTTACTCTTCCCGGATATAGTCCGGTTCCCCGTAAAACAAAAGCGGTATACACCGCGTGAATTTTTCGCGTTTTTGAAGCCGCCGCCTGAGTAAATGCTCAGGCGGCGGCCGTTCCTTTTTCCGCAAAGCGGGGCCTTCTCAGACCTCCGCCGGACGCTCTCCCTGGCTGCTGAAGGCCTTGACCGCCTTGGCGGTAGCCTCCCGCTTCTCCTCCAGAGACTCCTTGAGGATCATATCCTTCACCTTCATCAGCCGGATGGTCGTGGCGCGGTCGTTTTCATCCAGCTTCATGTTGATATACCGGATGGCCTCCTGGGTATTGGGGATCATGACATACTCCAGGGCGTTGACCCGCCGCCGGGTCTTCTCGATCTCCTCCGCCATCAGCTGGGCGGATTTCTCGATCTCCGCCAGCTTCAGGAGCTTCCGGAACACCTTCCCCAGGGCGTCCACCGCCGTGTCCAGCTCGCCGGACGTGGCCGCGAAGCCGTAGGGGTAGATGTCGGAGTCCGACCGGGTCTGGGTCTGGAAATCGTACACCGGCACGTTGACGGACATGATGTTCTGGGTGGTCTGGGTCAGCACCACGCTCTGCTTGGGGTAGAGCAGGGCCTGCTCCATGGCCTCGGAGCTCATCAGGGCGGAGGCCACGGTGAAAGCCCCGTGGACCGTCATCAGCTCCTCCTCCACCTCGGCCCGGAGGGCCCGGACCTCCCGGACCGTCTCCAGGAACTGCTTCATCAGCTCATCCCGCTTGTCCTTGAGCAGCTTGTGTCCCCGCTGGGCGGTGCGCAGCTTGCCTTTGAGGCGGGTGAGCTCCATTCGGGTGGGGCTTACCGTGATATTCGCCATGGCTCACCCCTCCTTACTGCTCGTCTTTTTTCGGCCAGTATCTCTCGATCAGCTCCGGCTTGATACGCTTCAGCTCCGACTTGGGCAGAATGCTCAGGAGCTCCCAGCCCAGGTCCAGGGTCTCGAAAATAGAGCGGTTCTCTTCATAGCCCTGGTTCACGTAGCGCCGCTCAAACTCGTCGGCAAACTTGGCGTACAGCAGGTCCGTGGGGGTCAGGGCCGCCTCGCCCAGAATGGACATCAATTCCTTGTTGTCCTTGCCGGTGGAGTAGGCCGCAAAGAGCTGGTTCATGGTGTCCGCGTGGTCCTCCCGGGTCTTGCCCTTGCCCACGCCCTTGTCCTTCAGACGGCTCAGGCTGGGCAGCACGTCCACAGGGGGATGGATGCCCTGGCGGTACAGGGACCGGGCCAGGATGATCTGACCCTCGGTGATATAGCCCGTCAGGTCGGGGATGGGGTGGGTCTTGTCGTCCTCGGGCATGGTCAGAATGGGAATCAGGGTGATGGAGCCCTTCTTGCCCAGCTGCCGGCCCGCCCGCTCGTACAGCGTCGCCAGGTTCGTATACAGGTAGCCGGGGAAGCCGCGGCGGCCCGGGACCTCCTTCTTGGCGGCGGAGACCTCCCGTAGGGCCTCGGCATAGTTGGTGATGTCGGTCATGATGACCAGGACGTGCATATCCTTCTCAAAGGCCAGATACTCCGCGGCGGTCAGGGCCATGCGGGGCGTGGCGATGCGCTCCACCGCGGGGTCGTTGGCAAGGTTCGAGAACAGCACGGTCCGGTCGATGGCGCCGGTGCGCTTGAACTCGTTGACGAAGAACTCCGACTCCTCGAAGGTGATGCCGATGGCGGCGAAGACCACGGCGAAGTTGGCGCTCTCGTCCCCCAGCACCTTGGCCTGACGGGCGATCTGCGCCGCCAGATTGGCGTGGGGCAGGCCGGAGCCGGAGAAGATGGGCAGCTTCTGCCCGCGGACCAGGGTGTTCAGGCCGTCGATGGTGGAAACGCCGGTCTGGATGAACTCGTTGGGGTAGTCCCGGGCGGCGGGGTTCATGGGCAGGCCGTTGATGTCCCGGTACTCCTCGGCCAGGATGGCGGGGCCGCCGTCGATGGGCTGGCCCATGCCGTTGAAGACGCGGCCCAGCATATCGCCGGAGACGCCAAGCTGAAGGGGATGGCCCAGGAAGCGGACCTTCGCGTCAGCCAGGTTGATGCCCGCAGCGGCTTCAAAGAGCTGGACGACCGCGGTATCGCCGTTGACCTCCAGCACCTTGCCCCGGCGGATGGAACCGTCATGCAGTTCCACCTCCACCAGTTCATCATAGGTGACGTTCTCCACCATGCGGACCATCATCAGCGGGCTGACGATTTCCTCTACGGTTTTGTATTCACGAATCATCAGTTGTCACCTCCCTGGGCGGCGATCTCGGCGATCTGAGCTTCCATCTCGGTCCCGATTCCCTCGTAGACCTGGACGTACTCGTCGGCGGGAACGCTCTTGGCCCGGCCGATCTTCTCCCGGACGGGGATGTCAAAGAGCTTCATCACGTCCGCCCCCTTGGCGATGGCGTCCCGGCACAGAGCCTCGTAGCGGAGAATCAGCGCCAGGAGCTTGCCCTGACGGTCGTAGCTGGAATAGCCGTCGATGTCGGTGAAGGCGTTCTGCTGGAGGAAGTCCTCCCGGACCATCCGGGCAACTTCCAGGGTCAGCTGGTCGGCAGGGGACAGGGCGTCCTTACCGACGAGCTGGACGATTTCGTTCAGGCTGGCCTCCTGCTGAAGGATGCTCATGGCCTTGCCCCGGTCCTTCATGAAGGCATCGCCGAAATTCTCGTCGAACCAGGGCTTGAGGGTATCCAGGTACAGGGAGTAGGAGTTCAGCCAGTTGATGGCGGGGAAGTGCCGCTTGTAGGCCAGGGACGCGTCCAGGGCCCAGAAAACCTTGACGATGCGCATGGTGGCCTGGGAGACGGGCTCGGACAAGTCGCCGCCCGGGGGGGAGACCGCGCCCACGGCGGTCAGGGAGCCCCGGCGCTCGTCGGAGCCGATGCACTCCACGCTGCCGGCCCGCTCGTAGAACTGGGCCAGACGGGAGGAGAGGTAGGCGGGGTAGCCCTCTTCGCCGGGCATCTCCTCCAGACGGCCGGACATCTCGCGGAGAGCCTCGGCCCAGCGGGAGGTGGAGTCGGCGATAACGGCCACGTCATAGCCCATGTCCCGGAAGTACTCCGCAATGGTGATGCCGGTGTAGACGGAGGCCTCACGGGCCGCCACGGGCATATCGGAGGTGTTGGCAATCAGCACCGTCCGCTTCATCAGGGACTCGCCGGTGCGGGGGTCCTTCAGCTCGGGGAACTCCCGCAGAACGTCGGTCATCTCGTTGCCCCGCTCGCCGCAGCCGATGTAGACCACGATATCCACGTCGGACCACTTGGCCAGCTGGTGCTGAACCACGGTCTTGCCGGAGCCGAAGGGGCCGGGAACGGCGGCGGTGCCGCCCTTGGCGATGGGGAACATGGTGTCGATGATCCGCTGGCCGGAGCACAGGGGACGCTCGGGGGAGTACTTCTTCTCATAGGGGCGGCCGATACGCACGGGCCATTTCTGGACCATGGTCAGGGGCACGTCCTTGCCGTCCTCGGTGGTGAGGGTGGCCACGGTGTCCGTAACCTTGAAGCTGCCGCTCTGAATGGATTTGATGGTGCCCTTCAGGCTGGGGGGCACCATGATTTTGTGGAGCACCACGGGAGTCTCGGGGACGGTGCCGATGACATCGCCGCCGATCACCTTGTCTCCGGCTTTCACCGTGGCGGTGAAGTCCCACTTTTTCTCGTGGTCCAGGGCGGAGACCTCCACGCCGCGGGTGATGTTGGCGCCCACCTTCTCCACGATTTTCTCCAGGGGGCGCTGGATGCCGTCATAGATGCCCTCGATCATGCCGGGGCCCAGCTCCACGCTCATGGGGGCGCCGGTGGTTTCGACGACGGCGCCGGGGCCCAGGCCGGAGGTTTCCTCATAGACCTGGATGGAGGCGGCGTCGCCCTTCATGGTCAGGATCTCGCCGATCAGGCGCTGGGGGCCGACGCGGACCACGTCGCTCATGTTGGCATTGGACAGCCCTGTAGCGACCACCAGCGGCCCGGAAACTTTAACAACTTTGCCGCTCAAACTCTAAAACCTTCTTTCAGGATAGATTTGCGGGACCCCCCTTCCCGTTGCCGCATGCCCGAAAAGGGGTCCAGGGGAAAACGCCGTTTTCCCTTGGTTTCCCCGCAAAGCGGGGAAATAATTTGAAATCATTTTTGTGACGACATGCGCGTCACAAAAATTCCGATACTCCAGCCGCCCTGGGCGGCGGCGCCAGTCCGCAGACTGGCGAGGGGGAATCTAAAGGGGGGACGAAGTCCCCTCTTTAAGGACTAAAGGATATCCGCCCCCACCGCCCGCTCAATGGCGCGCTGGATGTTGTTCCTGCCGATGCCCAGGGAACCCTGCCGCCCGGGGATGAGGATGATGGCGGGGCGCAGCTCGTCCTTATAGCGGGAGATCACGTCCTCCATGTCCTTTGCCAGCTGCTCCGTGAGGTAAATCACGGCGCAGTTCCCCTTGGCCAGCTCCTTGATCTTCTCCCTGGCCTCCGCCGCGTCCGCGACGGGGTAGGTGTCCAGTCCCAGAGCCCGGAAGCCCATGACGGACTCCCAATCGCCGATGGCGGCGATCTGATAGGTCATTGCCATACGTTCACCGCCTTACACATACCCGTTCCGCAGCCGGGAACGGATCACGTCGGCGGGCAGGCCCGCCCCGCGGCCCATCAGCAGGATGCGGATGTTGGTATACTCCGTCTCCCGGGCCGCCAGATACCCCAGCAGCGGGGCCTCGCCAAAGGGCACGAACTGCGCCCCGGCCAGGTACTCCCCCACCGCGTCGTCGCAGAGCTTCTCAAAGGCCGTCAGGGACCCGCCCCGAAGGGCCTCCGTTCCCGCCTCCGCCGCGGCCTGGAGGGCCGTGGGGCCGTAAAGCTCCTGGAGCGCGCCGGAGTTCCCGGCGGCGGCCACGGCGTCCTCGCCGATGTCCCCGCCTTCCAGCAGCACGGTCTTCAAAAACTCCCCGCTCTTGCCCATCCGCGCCGTGCGGACCAGACTGCGGAGGTTCGCCGCGTCGATCTGGATTTTGACGTAGCCCGCCAAAAAGGCGCTGCCCGTCTCCTCCGCCACGCGCGCCATCTCCTGATAGCACCGGCGGTCCAGGGCAATGTCGGAGAGCTGGGGATCCCGGGTGGAATCCAGAATCTCCCGGGCCTCCGCCGCCGCGGCGGCAAGGCCCTCCGGCAGCTCCTCCAGCCGCCCGGTCAGGACGGCCTCCTTCAGCAAGGATGCCGGAACCCGGCCCATATCCATCAGCATGGAGTCGGGGCTTACGTTCATGGCTGCGGCTTTCAGCACGGCCTTGATGTTGTGATAGTCGTATTTCAGCTTGAAAATGTCGATATACCTGGGGTCCGGCGCGCCGTCCAGCACGTCGGAGAGGGTGGCCTCCCGGGCCGCCGACAGCGCGGCGTCCATGGCCTCGGGACTGCGGGCGTCCAGCTCGGGATACCCGCACTCCTGGAGGATTTTCACCGCCTCCTCGTCGCTGCGGGCCTCCAGGACCTGTTCCATCCGTTCCCGTGTCAGGAGCCCGGTCTCCATGGCCTTGATGCGGGCCGAGATCGCCAGATAATCGGTGTCTTTGATTTTGCTAGCCAAGACACTTCCTCCTTCATGAGAACAGCTTCTTCACCACTTCTCCCGCAGTTTCCGCCTTTTGCAGGCGCACCAGGGTGTCGAACGCGCAGTTGACCTCCACGTTCTCCGAGCGGAGGATGAAGCCGCCGGGTATGGAACGGGTCTCGCCGGAGAGGGTCAGCTTTTTGCCGCCGTCCTGGTTGGCCTTTTCCACGGCGGCCTTGCCCACCTTGCGGCGGTCCTTGTCGGAGAAGATGACCTCCTCCTTACCGGTGGAGGACGCCTGAATCAGAAGCCCCGCCAGCACGGCGGCATACTTCTCCTCCGGCAGGGAGCAGAGCTTTTGGAGGGCCAGCTCATAGGCCCTTTCCACCATCTCCTGCCTGGCGGCCAGGGCGGCCTTCCGGGCCTCCATCTGGGCGGTACCCGCCAGACGCTCCTCCCGCTCCGCGGCGGCCTTTTGGTTCCTGGCGTCCAGGTCCGCCGCCTCGGCGTCCGCCTGAGCCTGATACCGGGCGGTGATCTTCTCCGCCTCCGCCCGGGCTTCGCCCAGGACGCGGTCGATCTCCCCCTGGGCGTCGGCGCTGATGCGCTGGGTGATTTTTTCAATTCCGTTCATGGTTCAATCCCCTTTCTGCGGGGCCAATTAAGAAATGTTGATAATCATCAGCATGGAAGCCAGCAGAGACAGGATGGCGTAGAACTCCACGGTGATGCAGAGCACCATGCCCTTGGACCAGTCGTCGGGCTTCTTGGCCAGAATGTTGATGGAGCCCGCGGCCACGCGGCCCTGGGCGATGGCGGAGAACAATCCGCCGAGAGCCATGGGCAGGCAGGCGCAGAAGTACTGGAGGCCCTGGGCCACCGTCATGCCGCTGGCATCGCCGCCCAGCAGGCCCATGGAGAAGATGGCGAAGAACCAGACCACCAGACCATAAAGGCCCTGGGTGCCGGGGATCACCTGAAGAATCATGACCTTACCGAACTTGCTGGGATCCTGGCAGAGGAGGCCGGTGCCCGCCTCGCCGGCGATGCCGGTGCCCTTGGCGGAGCCGATGCCGGGGAGAACCGCCGCCAGACCCGCGCCCAGAAGAGCCAGGGCCAGACCGCCGAAAGCGCCCAGGAAGGATTGTGCCGCCGCGTTCTGCTCGATCGCCTGAATGAGTTCCATATCCACCATAATGTTGTTCCTCCTAAAATAAATTTACTTTGTGATGTCCACGTATTTGGTCTCCATGGCCAGGGGCCGGAAGGGCTTGCCGCCGTCCTCATAGAACTTCCCGAAGTACTCCAGGCACTGGAGCCGCAGGTCGTGGACGTAGCAGCCCAGCAGGTTCAGCGCGAAGTTCAGCGCGTTGCCCGCCAGGGAGATCACCAGGAAAATGAGAATGTTGCCGGGAATCGCGCCCAGGGTGTTGAACACCTGGGCAATGACGCTGCCCGCCAGCATCAGAGCCATGAGACGGGCGTAGGAGAGAATGTCGCCGAAATAGCCGGTCACGTGGTTGTACAAAGAGCCGAAGATGCCCATGATCTTTCCAAAGCCCTGTCCCGTGACCAGGGGGCCGATGACGATCAGGGCCAGCCCTGCGTAGAGAACCAGATTCGTGATGCCCGCAGCCATCAGCCCGATGCCCGCAAAGACAATCCACCACGTGACCTCCTCAAACACGGCGTCCAGCACCTGTCCGGCCTTGAGCTTGCGGATGAAGCTGACGGCCATGCCGGTGATGATCTGGACCAGCCCCAGGGCCATGGCCCCCACCAGAATCATCAGCGTGTCGTTCAGCGGGGTGAAGAGGGCCGGGAGGGCGAAGTCCGCGCCGGTGGTGATCTTCACCACCTGGGTCAGGAAGTCGCCGAAGAAGCCGCCGGTGATCGCGCCCATGATAAAGGTGGACACGCCGCACAGCTGCATCAGGCCCATCATATGGCCCATGGTGCCCTTGGGCCGGTACTTTTTCGAGATGAGCATACCGGCCAGGAACATCAAAATGCCGTAGCCCATGTCCGCCATCATGATGCCGTAGAACAAAATGAAGAAGGGCGCCATGAGGGGGTTGGGGTCCACGTTGTTGTAGGCGGGGAGGGAGTACATCTCCGTCACCATGTTCAGCGGCCTTGTCAGCCAGTTGTTTTTCAGGCGCACCGGCACGTCGGGGATATCCTCCTCCGTGGGGTCCGACGCCTCCCAGGCGCAGCCCCTGCCGTCCAGCAGGGATTGCACCTCCCCCAGGTTCTCCGCCGGGGCCCAGCCCTCAAAGAAGACGATGGTCCCGTCGGTGAGGAGCCGCTCGGCGTTCCGGTCCTCCGCCGCCTCTGCGGCAAGCCGGTCGGCATAGAGCCGGAGTCCGTCCCGCTCCGGGGCCATGGCGGCGATGGCGGCCTCGGCCTCCTGCCGCTGCCTCCGGTTCTCCGCCAGTTCCGCGTCCAGGGCCTGAACATTCTGGGCCGCCGTGCCCGTCACCCCCTGGAAAGCGGTGACGCTGAACCCATGGGGCCGCAGGACCTCCAGGGCCTTCTCCTCCGCCGCCCGGTGGGCGATGAGGAGACAACAGCGCTGCTGCCTGTCGGCGCTGATTTCATAGAGCTCCGCCGGATTCTCCGCCAGCTCGTTGCGGATGGCGGCGGGGTCCGCCGCCCCGGGGAGCACCCCCAGGCGGAACACCGCGTTGTCCGTGCCGCCAAGCTCCAGGGGCATGTCCAGGGGGACCCAGGGCTCCAGCCCCGCCCGCCGGCTGAGGAGGCGGTTCTCCTCACCCTGGAGGCGGGAGATGTCCTGCAGATGCCCGTTGATCTGCCGGCTGACGGCCCGGGCCTTCTCCAGGGTTCCGTCGCTGAGAAATTCCGACTCGCTCACCGCCCGGCGCTGGATGAAGAGGCCGTCCTTGGCGCCGCCGTAGCGCTTCAGTGCGTCCAGGGCGGCGGCGGCTTCTCCCTGCTCGCTTTTCGTCTCCGCCAGGGTGGAGGCGTCCCGCCGCAGCAGCGCCGCCCAGGCGGGGTCCGAGAGCTTCTCGGCGGGCTCGCTGATCTCCACACAGCCCAGGCGCAGCAGCTCCCGCAGGAGCGCGTCCCGGCTGTCGGCCATGGCCATGACGCGGAGCTTTTTCATTTTTACAATGGCCATCTCAGTTGCTCACAACCCTTCCGACAATAAACTCCGCCGCGGCCTCCAGTCGTTTTTCCGCCGCCGCCCGCAGCTTGGCGGCGTCCGCCTCCGCGGCCTGCGCGGTTGCCGCGGCCGCGGCCGCCGCCCGCTCCTCCGCCTGACGCAGAAGCTCCCGGCCGGCCTCCGCCCCGGCGCTCCGCCGTTTCTGCAAGAGCGCCTGACCTTCTTTTTCCGCGTCGGCGACGATCTGCTTTGCCTCCGCCTCCGCGGCGGCGCGGCGCTCCCGGGCCTCGGTTTCCACCTGCGTTACCTTTTCGATCGCTTCTAAAGACATTCGTTCTCACCTTCTCTCCATGGTGCCACGCCTCCCGGCCTTGGTCTCTCCGGGGATATGGCCATACTAGCATACAGTATAGGCGAAGTCGTCCGGTTTTGCAAGGGAATTTTTGCTGCGGCCCGGAAAAGAAGCGCGGCCCTCCCCGAAGGAAGGGCCGCGTATAAGACTGGAATCCGTACGCCGCGCTCAGTTTGCCCGCGCCAGCCGCTCCAGGGCTTCCTCCCTGGAGGCGGTGAAGAAAAAGTGCTTTCCGTTGTTGGACTCGTAGATGAAGTCCCGGAGGGGCTTGCTGGTATCGATAGTCGCCGAAAAAGTGGGAGCGGCCTCTTCCCTCCCCTCAGTCGACAATGGGCCTCCTCGTCTCATACGGGTAGTAAAACTCATGGCCTCCCACCGAGAGGAACGCCCCCGGAGACCCCGGGTATTCCGCTGCGTGTATCCGCCTTTCCACTTCCGCCGGGTCATGCCGCGCCGGATCTATTTTAAACAGTTCCAGCATTTCCTTCCGCCTAAACGGTTTGCGCTTCCAGGTCTCCTCCGATACCGGCAGCGGCTGTCCCTCTGAAATCAGGCGGACGATTTTCTCAAAACAGTATAGCAAGTGATTCATAGACTTTAATTTCAGCGTCTCAACAGATTCAAAGGGCGAGACGCCGAAGGAAGATGTCATGATAATATCGCCGCTGTCGACCGTTTCTTTCATATGATGAACCGTGACGCCATACTCCCGGGCCCCCTCGTAGAGCGCAAAATTATAGCACCCGGTCCCAGGATAAGCGGGTGAGCCCGGATGAAAATTGACCGCGGCTTTTTGGGCGGAAGCCAGCAGGCTTTTCGGAATAATCCAGGGGGACACAAACGACAGGATATATTCCGGACGCTGCCAGTGCAATTCCTCATCAAGATGGTCCCCTACAGCGCCGCGTATGGACAAAAATGCCTTATCCGCAAAGCTGCTTTTCAGAATCGCCTCCGCATAATCGCAAAAGACGTTCCTCTTTTTGGAAAACATCAATACCTTTAAATCTCCCATATCTTTCCCCAGCCTTTGCCTTCTTTTGTTTTCAATCGCCTTTTCCCATTTTTGAAACCGCTGTCGGATCTCCGTCAGCTTCCCGCTTCACCTTTACGACACAATACATTCAGCTATCGTCAACATATCATAAACCATCCCCTCTGTCAACGTTCTATCATTTCCCAGCCCTTTTCTTTTCCCCCAAATTGTGGTATACTGCTTTGCAAACCCAAATGCATTCCATGACAAGGAGGGATCGCCATGCAGGCCGAAAAACGGCGGCAGGCCATTTTAGAGTATTTGCGGCACTCCAGCCGCCCCGTCAGCGCCGGGTCCCTGGCGGAGCGCTTCTCCGTCAGCCGTCAGGTGGTGGTGGGGGACGTGGCCCTGCTCCGGGCCGCCGGGGAGGACATCTCCGCCACACCCCGGGGCTATGTCATCCTGAAGGCCGACCGGGGCCTCATCCGCCGGATCGCCTGCCGCCACGATGCCGCGGGCATGGAGGCGGAGCTCTGCGCTGTGGTGGACCAGGGCTGCGCCGTGGCGGACGTGATTGTGGAGCACCCCGTCTACGGCCAGCTCACCGGCCCCCTCCAGCTTTCCAGCCGGTACGACGTAAGCCAGTTCCTCTCCCGCAGCGCCGGGGCCCGGCCCCTGTCGGACCTCACCGGGGGCATTCACCTCCACACCCTCTCCTGCCCCGACGAGGACGCTTTCCGCCGGGTGCGGGAGGCCCTGGGGGCTCTGGGAATCTTATGGGAGGGTGAGGAATGAAGCGGCATGACGGCCTCCGGGACATGACATCGGGCAGCCCCGCCGGGCATATCCTCTATTTCGCCCTGCCCCTTTTGGCGGGGAGCCTCCTCCAGCAGCTGTACAACATGGTGGACAGTTGGGTGGTGGGCCGCTACGTGGGGGACGGGGCCCTGGCCGCCGTGGGCGTGGGCTTCCCGGTTCTGACCATGTTCTCCTCCCTCTTCATCGGCCTCTCCAGCGGCGGCACGGTGGTCATCGCCCAGTTCTTCGGCGCGGGGAAGCAGAACCGGGTCCGGGACGCGGCGGACACCATCTATTCCGCTTTCCTCATCTCCATCGTCCCCCTGACGGCCCTGGCCCTGCTGGCGGTGGGGCCCATCCTCCGCCTGCTCCAGGTGGAGGATGCCGCCTACGGCGAAGCCTGCCTCTATCTCATGGTGGTCTGCGCCGGGCTCATCGGCAGCATCGGCTACAACCTCAACGCCGGAATTTTGGGGGGCCTGGGGAACAGCCGGAGCACCCTTTTGTTCCTGGCGGCGGCCTCGGTGATGAACATCATCCTGGATTTGGTCCTGGTGCTGGCCTGCGGCCTGGGCGTGCTGGGGGTGGCCCTGGGGACCATCATCGCCCAGGCCTTCTCCTGGCTCTTCGGGGTGTTTTACATCAACCGGCACTACCCGGAGATTTCCCTCCGCCTCCTGCCCCGGAAGTTCGACCCGGCCCTCTTCCGGCAGATTATGGGCATCGGCCTACCGGCGGGGGTGCAGATGTCCCTGGTGGCCCTGGGAGCCATGGTGGTGATGGGGAAGATCAACACCTACGGCAAGGAGTTCACCGCCGGGTACAATGTGGGCTTCCGGCTGGACCAGCTGGCCTTTCTGCCCATTCAGAGCCTCTCCAGCGCCGTCATCTCCTTCGTGGGCCAGAACACCGGCGCCAGGAAGCCGGACCGGGCCCGGCAGGGCATCCGGGTGACGGTGGGCCTCTCCGCCGCCTGGGCCCTTCTGATGACGGCGGTGCTCCTGCCCCTCCGGGAGCCTCTGGTGTCCTTCTTCTCCCCCACCCCGGCAGTGATTCACGCCGGGGCGGTATACCTCCAGTGCATCATGCCCTTCTACTTTCTGTTCGCCATTATGTTCTGCCTGAACAACGCCATGCGGGGCGCGGGGGACAGCGTGTTCCCCATGGTGGACGTGATCTTGTCCCTCATCCTGGTCCGGGTCCCGGCGGTGTACTGGCTGGCGAACCACTACGGGCCGGACTATATGTACTACGGCTGCGCCGTGGGCTGGGCCGTAGGGCTGGCGTTGTCCCTGGGGTGGTACTTCTCGGGACGGTGGAAGCGGCACGGGAGCCTGGCGGACGAGGGCGGGGAGCGCGGCTGAGAAGCCCGCGCCGCGCTGTCAGCAGGGCGGCAAACCGACACGCGGCTGAGAAGCCCGCGCCGCGCTGTCAGCAGGGCGGCAAACCGACATTTGAATTTTTGGAGATACAAGGAAAATGCCCCACATAATCATGCGGCCGTATATCAGGCGGCGTGTTGTGACGGAGAGACAACGGAAGAGCTGAAGATTCTTCCCGTCGGTGATATTTTAAAGAACGTGGCCGCCGTCTTTTTCCGACTGGACCGTTCAAGATGGCGGAAAGGATTTTGAGAAAGAGGGACATGGCGCGTTTCAGATTTCCACAACCCCGCAAATGGTACGATTTGACTGCTATGGTATGCAGGGGGCTGATCTGAACGCTCTTATGGATATTTTAGCAGGCTTTGGCTGTCCTCTGTACGACCCGCAAATTTCAACGAGATCTGATTCCTGGACGGACCGGTAATCCTTCCCTTTATCAGATCAGGCGTCCGACCGAGGCCGCCCGATTCCAGGATTATGAGGAAAGTTTTGTCGCGGGGGCAGCACGGAGGCGCTTTAAAAACCCGCTTGTAATTTTCAAGCATTTTCGGTATAATAAACCAGTTATATCCCCGTCAATCCCGGCGTTCCTTCCATTCGGGGCCGCCGTTTTAAAGGAGAAAGACCATGGAGAAGAAAAAATTCTATATCACCACGCCCATTTACTATCCCTCGGACAAGCTCCACATCGGCCACACCTACTGCACCGTGGCCACGGACACCCTGGCCCGCTACCACCGCCTGCTTGGCGAGGACGTCATGTTCCTTACCGGCACCGACGAGCACGGACAGAAGATTGAAGAAAAGGCCAAGGAGGCCGGCATCACCCCCCAGGAATTTGTGGACCGCATTGTGGACGGTCCCCGGGGCGTGCGGGATCTGTGGAAGCTGATGAACATTTCCAACGACCGCTTCATCCGCACCACCGACGACTACCATGTGAAATCCATTCAATATATCTTCCGCAAAATGCACGACAACGGCGATATCTACAAGGGGACCTACAAGGGCAAATACTGCACCCCCTGCGAGTCCTTCTGGACGGAGAGCCAGCTTAAGGACGGCTGCTGCCCCGACTGCGGCCGTCCCGTCAAGGACGCGGAGGAGGAGGCCTATTTCTTCCGCCTGAGCAAGTACGCGGACAAAATCCGGGATCTGCTGGAAAACACGGACTTCCTGGAGCCCCGCTCCCGGGTCCACGAGATGGTCCGGAACTTCATCGACCCGGGCCTTGAGGACCTGTGCGTTTCCCGGACCAGCTTCAGCTGGGGCGTGCCGGTGGACTTCGACCCCGGTCATGTGGTCTATGTCTGGATCGACGCCCTCTCCAACTATATTACCGCTCTAGGCTACGGCAACGACCGCTACAGCGATTACGAAAAGGGCTGGTGGCCCGGCGTGAACATCGTGGGCAAGGAGATCGTCCGCTTCCACTCCATCATCTGGCCCGCCATGCTCATGAGCCTGGGCGAGCCGGTGCCCAAGAAGTGCTTCGGCCACGGCTGGCTCCTCCTGGACGGCGGCAAGATGTCCAAGTCCAAGGGCAACGTGGTGGACCCCTATATCCTGGCGGAGCAGTTCGGGGTGGACGCCCTGCGCTTCTTCCTCATGCGCACCTTCCCCTTCGGCTCCGACGGAAACTTCTCCAACGAGCTGCTGATCCAGACCATCAACACGGACCTGGCCAACGACCTGGGCAATCTGGTCTCCCGGACCACCGCCATGGCGGGCAAGTACTTCGGCGGGACCCTGCCTGCGGGCTGCGGGACCTGGGCGGAAGCCGTCTCCTTCGACACGGAGCTCAAGGAGCTGGCCGGGGGCCTCCGGGACCGCTACGCCGCCGAGATGGACCACTTCGCTCCCCACAAGGCCCTGGAGGAGGTCTTCAAGGTAATCCAGCGGGCCAACAAGTATATTGACGAGAACACCCCCTGGACCCTGGCCAAGGACATGGAGGCCAACGGGCCCCGGCTGGCCCACGTGCTCTACAACCTGCTGGAGGCGGCCCGGGTCTGCGGCGTCCTGCTGACCCCCTTCATGCCGGAGTCCATGGACAAGCTCTTTGCCCAGATCGGCGCGGAGAAGGCCGTCCGGACCTGGGACTCCGCCGCCCGCTGGGGCGCCCTGTCCGAGAGCGCCGCGGTTTCCAAGGGGGAGAACCTGTTCCCCCGGGTGGACATGGACAAGGCCCTGGAGGAGCTGGAGGCCGCCGTGGAGGCGGCGAAGCAGGCGGAGTCCGGCGTGGAGCTGGAGCCCCAGCTTGCGGAGAAGGTGGACTTCGACACCTTCTGCAAAAGCGACTTCCGGGTGGTGAAGGTCAAGGCCTGCGAGGCGGTGAAGAAGAGCGAGAAGCTCTTGAAGTTCATCCTGGACGACGGCACCGGCGTGGACCGGCAGATTCTCTCCGGGATTCACAAATGGTATGAGCCGGAAGATCTGGTGGGCAAGACCCTGGTGGCGATTGTGAATCTCCCGCCCCGGAAGATGATGGGTCAGGAGAGCAACGGCATGCTGATTTCCGCCGTCCACAAGGAGAAGGGGGAGGAGGTCCTCCACCTCCTGATGGTGGACGACGCGATCCCCGCGGGGGCGAAACTTTGCTGAAACTGCTCACGCCCTGACGGGCGGGGGGATTTCAGCCATGATGATGGCTTGGCAATGCACCCCCCATTTTCTCTTTTTCTTCCAGAAGAAAACGAGAAAACGGGCCGTGCACGGTCCAAAAGAGAAAAAGAAGTAACGGCCCGCGGGGGACGGGGGACCGCGGCTGAATGATCGGCGGAGCCGGAATGACTTCCCTCGCGCAATGAAATTGAGCGGGAGTTTGTTCGATGATGAATAGGCAAGCTCCTCTTTTCGCTGCCGCTGCCCTGGAGCAGGGGGAAAGCCTCCAAAAGATGGCGGCCAGCGGAGCGTCGCCGCTCATCCGGCACGCACTGAAAAAGAAGCCCGGTAAACGTAAGACTGGAGTAACCACCGGGGTGCGGCAGCAAAAAGAGGAGCTGGTCCATGCAGTGAAGGACAACCCCCGCGCGAACCAATTGCGCGTGGAAAGTCATTCCGGCTCCGCCGATCATTCAGCCGCGCCCGGTCGCGTCCCCGTATACTTCTTTTCTCTTTTGGACCGTGCACGGCCCGTTTTCTTTTTTTCTTCTGGAAGAAAAAGAGAAAATGGGGGGTGCATTGCACCAGCCATCGCTGGTTGCCATTCCACCCCGCCCGCAAGGGCGAGTACAGGCCCCCCTCAGGGGCCCCTCCGGCTCAACGCCGAACGAGCGTGCCCCTCCAGCCCCTCCCGCCGGGCGAAGTCCGCAATCCTGTCCGCACAGGCACTCAGCGCCGCTTGGTCATAGCACAGGAAGCTGGACCGCTTCAGGAAATCGTCCACCCCCAGAGGGCTGGAGAATCGGGCGGTGCCGGAAGTCGGCAGAGTGTGGTTCGGTCCCGCGAAGTAGTCCCCCAGGGCCTCCGGGGTCGTCCGGCCCAGGAAGACGCTCCCAGCGTTCCTGATCCGGGCCAGCAGGGCGAAGGGGTCCTCCACGCAGAGCTCCAGATGCTCCGGGGCAATGCGGTTCGCCGCCTCCACGGCCTTGTCCAGGCTGTCTGTCACAATGATCTTCCCGTTGTCCTCTATGGACCGGCGGGCCGTCTCCCTCCGGGGCAGGCTCTCCAATTGGGCCTCCACCTCCGCCTGGACGGCCTCTGCCAATTCCCGGCTGTCCGTCACCAGCACGGCGGAGGACAACGGGTCGTGCTCCGCCTGACTCAGCAGGTCCGCCGCCACCCATTTCGGATTGGACTTCCCGTCCGCCAGAACCAGAATCTCACTGGGCCCCGCAATCATATCAATGGCTGTCCGGCCGAAAACCTTCCGCTTGGCCGTGGCAACGAAAACGCCGCCGGGGCCCACGATCTTGTCCACCTTGGGCACGCTCTCCGTACCGTAGGCCAGGGCGGCCACCGCCTGGGCCCCGCCGATTTTGAAAACATCTGTCACCTCCGCCAGCTCCGCCGCCATCAGCGCCTCCGGGCTGACGGTGCCATCCGGCCGGGGGGGCGTTACAAGCACAATATCCTCCACCCCGGCGATCTGAGCGGGGATGGCATTCATCAAAATGGTGGACGGGAAGGCCTCCGGACTCCGGGGCACACAGATTCCCACCCGTTCAATGGGGGTCCACCGCTGGCCCATGACCATCCCGGCCCGGTCCGTGAGAATGAAGTCCTTGTGCGTCTGCCGCTGGTGAAAACGCCGGATGTTCTCCGCCGCCTCCCGCAGCGTCTCCATGAAATAGGGGTCCACCACCTTCCGGGCGGCGTCAAACTCCCCGGCGCTCACCCACAAGTCCCGGAGCTCCGCGCCGTCAAAGCGGCGGGTGTAGTCCCGCAGGGCCTCGTCTCCCCGCTCCCGGACGCCGGCAATAACCTCGTCCACGGCGGCGCTCACATCCTCCTCCGCCTGGATGTCCCGATTCAGAAACTCCTCCGGCGAAAGGCTGTCGAAATCCAAAATCCGCATCATGCCCCCGTCACCTCCGTCAGCTTGTTCAGCAGGGTCTCAATCTCCCGGCGCTTGAACTGGAAGCTGGCCCGGTTCGCCACAAACCGGGCAGAGATGGGCATGAACTCCGTCAGCACCTTCAAATGGTTCTCCCGCAGGGTGGTCCCGGTTTCCACAATGTCCACAATCACGTCGGAAAGACCCAGCAGGGGGGCCAGCTCAATGGACCCGTTGAGCTTGATGATGTCGATGTCCCGACCCCGGGCGGCGTAGTAGGCTTTGGCGATGTTGACGAATTTCGTCGCCACCCGGAGGGACCGGCCCGGGTCGTCGGCAAAGTCCTCCGGCCCCGCCACGCACATGCGGCACTTCCCCAGTCCCGTGTCCAGCAGCTCATACACATCGGCCCCGGATTCCTCCAGAATGTCCTTGCCCACGATGCCGACGTCCGCCGCGCCGTGCTCCACATAGATGGCCACGTCGCTGGGCTTCACCAGGAAGTAGCGGATGCCCGCGGCGGGGTTCTCCACCACCAGCTTCCGGCTCTCGTTGTAGTCCTCCGGACAGCCGCAGCCCACTCCCGCCAGGAGGCTGTAGACCTTGTCCCCCAGGCGGCCCTTGGGCAGGGCTACGTTCAGCATGGTCCGTCCTTCCGCCTCCGGGGCGGCGGCGCCCAGGCGGTCCAGCTCGTCCAGATAGAGGGCAAAGCCCACAGCCCTGGCCCCAGGACGGAACTGCTCCGCCAGGGGGTCGTACTGCCCGCCCTTGAGCACCGCCCGGGGCAGCCCCGCCAGATAGCCCTGCAGCACCAGGCCGTTGTAATACTCCATGTCGTTGACCAGGGACAAATCCAGCCGCAGTCTCTGTCCCTGGGCCTCCAGGGCGGCGCACAGGGTCCGCAGCTCTCCCAGGGCCGCCCCCATGGCGGCGTTGAGGGCGATGGGCTCCGCCTGAGCCAGCACGGCCTCCCAGTCCCCCGCCAGGGCGTCCAGGCGGCAGAGGGCGTCGGCCCCCTGGCGGGACAATCCCGCTTCCTCCGCGGCGGCCCGGAGCTCATGGAGGTTCCGGTCCCGGATGCAGCTGAGCAGCCGGGGCCGGACGGCCTCTGGTGCGCCCACCGCATCCAGCAGTCCCGCCACAAAGCCCATGTGGCTGGCCTCCAGCACGAAGTCCTGGCCCGTCAGAGCCAGACTCTGTCCGGCCAGGGACACCGCCTGGGCGGTGACGGCGTCGTTCACCCCGCCTACGCACTCCAGGCCCATCTGGCTGATCTCCTGGAAGGTGTGGCTCTCCTGGCTGGGACGGTAGACGTTCTCGGCGTAGTAGAACCGCCCGCAGCCCCCCTCCTCGAACTGGGCGTTTTTGGCGATGGAGAGGGTGACGTCGGGCTTCAGCGCCAGCAACCGCCCGTCCAGGTCCGTGAAGGTGATAACCTGATCGCTGGCCAGAAAGCGGCGGTTCTGCTGGTAGAGGCCGTATTCCTCAAAGCGGCCCATGCGGTACTGGCGAAAGCCCGCCTGCTCATACAGCAGGCGGAGCCGCAGGGCTAGCCGCTCCTGGGGGCGCAGGATGTTCAAATCCAATTCCATGGGGTTCCTCCTTGTGGGGCCGGGCCCCATTGATGGACTTTAGTTTACTCTGATTTTTTAGCAAAGTAAAGCACTGATTCGGTAGTATGATAAATTCTGCTATTTGTACAAAGGAGGCTCCTGGCGGAGGGGGGGATTTCAGCCATGATGATGGCTGGTCCATTGTACGCCTAAAAGAGAAAAAGAAGGAACGGCCCGCAGGGGACGGGGAGGCACGGCTGAATGATCGGAAGAGGCGGAATGACTTCCTTCGCGCAACCGGGTTGAGCGGGGGGCCGATGATAAATGGACCAGCTCCTCTTTTCGCTGCCGCTGATCCGGTGGCAGGGGTATGTATCCACTCTCTCCCAGGGCCTGTCTCTCTATCGGTAGAACACCCTGTGGGGCCCGATCCCCCTGGTCAGGCCATTTCTCCAGGACCTGCCTTCCTATCGGCAGGATACCTTGCAGGGGTCCGCCCTTTCTCCGCAAGCGCCTTTTGCTCCATAGAACCGCTCCAAATTCCCTTCTCTTTTCAGACCATCTTCTCCGGCCTCACCGTCTCGTCAAACTCCTCCGCCGTCAGAAGACCCAGTGTCAGGACGGCCTCCTTTAAAGTCGTTCCGTCATGGAGAGCCTTTTTCGCACACTCCGCCGCTTTCTCATAGCCGATCTTCGGCGTCAGGCAGGTTACAAGCATCAGGGAGTTGTTCAGATTCTCCTCCATCCGCCCCGCATTGGGGACAATCCCCTCCACGCAATGGACCCGGAAGGACTCCATGGCGTCCGCCAGCAGACGGGCGGAGAGCTGGAAGTTATAGGCCGACACCGGCAGGAAGACATTCAGCTGGAAATTCCCCTGGCTGGCGGCAAAGCCGATGGCCGCGTCGTTCCCCATCACCTGCACCGCCGCCATGGTGACGGCCTCGCATTGGGTGGGGTTCACCTTACCGGGCATGATGGAGCTGCCGGGCTCGTTCTCCGGAATGCGGAGCTCCCCCATGCCGCACCGGGGGCCGCTGGCCTGCCAGCGGATATCGTTGGCAACCTTCATCAAATTCGCCGCCAGCGCTTTCAGCGCCCCGTGGGCGAAGACCAGGGCATCCTTGCTGGTGAGGGCGTGGAACTTGTTCCCGTCGGGCCGGAAGTCCAGGCCCGTCAGGACCCGCAGCTCCCCGCAGACCAGCTCATCGTAGCCCTTGGGCGCGTTCAGCCCGGTGCCCACGGCGGTGCCGCCGATGGCAAGGCGGCAGAGCTCCGTCTGCGCCGCCCGGAGCATCCGGCAGGGAGCCTCCACCAGCTCCCGCCAGCCGGAGACCTCCTGGGCAAAGCGCAGGGGTGTGGCGTCCTGGAGGTGGGTCCGGCCGATGCGGATGAGGTCCGGGTAGGCCGCCTCCAGTTTTCCGAAGGCCCCCGCCAGCCTCTCCGCCGCCGGAAGGACCTCGTTGGCCACGGACAGAGCCGCGGCGATGTGGAGGGCGGAGGGATAGGTGTCGTTGGAGGACTGGGAGGCGTTGACATGGTCGTTGGGATGGAGCGAAACGCCCCGGTCCGCCGCCAGATGGGCCACGACTTCGTTGACGTTCATGTTGGTCTGGGTGCCGCTTCCCGTCTGCCAGACCACCAGGGGGAACTCCTCGTCCCACTTTCCCGCCCGGATTTCCTCACAGGCGGCAGCGATGGCGGCGGCCTGTTCCGCCGTCAGCTTGCCCACAGAGGCGTTGGCCTTGGCGCAGGCCTCCTTCAAGCAGGCGAAGGCGGCGATGATCTCCCGCGGCTGGCGCTGGCCGCCGATCTTGAAGTTTTCCAGACTCCGCTGGGTCTGGGCGCCCCAATGGCGGTCCGCCGGGACGCGGACCTCCCCCATGGTATCGTGTTCGACGCGGGTGGCATTCATGGCAGTTCCCCTTTTCCTTTTTTATGGCGCTTATTATAGCCGCAAAAGGCCGCAAAAGCAAGGCCGTCTTTCCAGCTTCCGGGAGCAGAATGGGAAACCGGCTTGACGGAGGCCGGGGAACCATGGTATCCTAACCTAAAAAAGGAGGCGGATTCTCAATGAAGGGCCTGAGCAACGAGGAACGGCAGCGTCTGGGGGCGCTGCTGGACGGAACCTCCCAGGCGGAGGTCATGGCAATGATTCCCCCATTTTCCCAAGCGGAAATCCACAATCTGACCCCGGCTCCGGACCAAGCTCCGGAGTCCCTGGGAGCCCTGGTCTTCAACATGGAGCGGGGCGTGTACCTGGACGAGCTGGGGGACTTTCTGGAGCACTGCCCGGCGGTCCGGCCCTTTGACGTGATTCTCGCCAACGAGCTGGACGACGGCTGCCTCCGCTCCGGCGGGAAGGACACCACCCTGGAGCTGGCCAGGAGGCTGGGGATGAATGCGGTATTCGGCCTGGAGTTCATCGAGCTGGTAAACGGCGCGGATCCCAAGGGCTTCCACGGCAACGCCATCTTCTCCCGCTGGCCCATCCGGCGGGCCAGGGCGGTCCGCCTGCCGGAGCAGTACAACTGGTACTTTGACCGCCAGCGGCGCATCGGCGGGCGGCTGGCGGTTCTGGCGGAGCTGGACGTGGCGGGCACCCCGGTGGGCGTGGGAACCATCCACCTGGAAAACCGGACCCACGGCCCCGGCCGCCGGGCCCAGCTGGATGCCGTGTTGGCAGAGGCGGAGGCCATGTTCCCCGGCATGCCGGTGATTCTGGGCGGCGACCTGAACACCAACACCTTCGACGGCCGGGACAAGGACGCCATTCAAGCCGTCGCCGGGAGCCCGGAGCTCCAGCGGCGGTGCCTGGAGGACGTGGAGGCCTGGGAGGAGTGCCTCCCGGCGGCGGAAGCGGCGGGCTACCGCATCCTGCCGGACAGACCCGCGGCCACCCGGCGCAAGCCCCTCCCCGGCGGGGGACACCTGGACCTGCGGCTGGACTGGCTGCTGGTCCGGGGGCTGGAGGCCGGAGAGAGCCGCACCGTCTCCACCCGGCGGGAGGACTGCGGCTTCGCCCGCCCGGGTTCCGCCCTGGAGGCCTTTACCGGAGCGGAGCTGTCCGACCATAACGCGGTCTGGGCCTCCTGTGCCCTCAAGCGGGAACCATAAGCAACACCGCCTGGACAGGTCCGTGCCGGACCTGTCCAGGCGGTTTTCTTTTGCAGGATAATGCGGATACCCCTCACTGAATCAAGAGCACCAGATTCCGGTCGGTGATGAAGTTCGGCACGCTGTACACCACGGAAATGGCGTCCAGCCCGTTGTCCTCCGCGTATTTTGCGGCGGAGTAGCGGTAATACCGGGGGTCCAGCAGGTGGACCTCTTCAAAGTGCAGGGCCAGAAAGGGGGCCATGGAGTCCGCGTAGGAGTCCCGGATCACCAGCAGCTTTCCTGTTCCCTGGGGGTTTTTGATCACGCAGAGGGGCTGGTTGCCCCCCAGGAAGGCGGAGTATTTGTCCTTCTTCCCCAGATAGTTGTGATCATACAGGCTTGCTTCCTTCGGCGTGCCGTCCCGCCAGGAGGTGACGGAAAGGCCATTATCCTCCACCCAGAACTCAATGCTGTCCGGCTCCAGCCAGTGAATGCCGGACTGGGAATAGAGGGTACCCTGGAACCCGTTGGAGACCGGGGGAAAGGATCGCCGTTCATATGCCTCCTGCTCCAGCACCTCCTCCCCCCGGCCCAGGGATTCCATCAACGCGGCATAGCCGTAATAGGCCCCCAGGGTGGTCCAGTGGTGGTCCGTGCGGTAGTAAATGTCCTCCCTGGCGTGAGCGGTCAGCGGGGTCAGGAAGTCTATGGATTCTACGCCCCCCAGCTCCGCTCCTCGGGCAATGAAGGCCGCCTGATCCCAGCTCTCCGCCCCCTTGGGCAGGTCCTCCTGCCGGACCTCCGCCGCCGAGGGGATGAGTCCCAGGTACACCGGGAGCTCCGTCCTTTCCGCCAAACGGGAAACATAGCTCAAATTCTTCTCCTCCAAGCCGTCCCTGGGCGGCTCCACCTTGGAAATCAGGGAGCGGCCGCAAAGGTAGACCCCGTTGAACTCCCGCTTCCCCAAAAGCTGCTCCGTCCGGGCCTTGAGCCCCGTCCACTGATCCCGGAGGGGGAACTGGTCGGCAAAATAATCCTCCACGCCCTTGGTGAAGCCGCCGTCCTCCAAGGTCTCCCACGAGAAGGCCGGGAACTGAGCCAGGGTCCGGTTTTCCACGTCGGAGCGGTCCCGGTCCGGCAGGAGGACATGCCACGCCAGCAGCCCCCCCAGAAACACGCAGAAGAAGGCCGACAGGAAACGGCTGTATCTCGTTGTCATTTCGCAAGCCCTCCTTTAAAACCGAAAATACAGGAAGGGATTGTAGCTGCCGTCCACCAGATAGGCGGTGGAGATCACCAGCCCCAGGGCCATCAGCACCGGGGTCAGGACCTTCCGTCCCCGCTCCGGCAGCCTCTTCCAAAGGTCCGCCGCCAGAGTGGTGGAGCCCAGAACCAGCAGGAGCAGAATCAGGGCCCAGCTCCGCAGGCGGTAGCCGTCCGAAGCGGACCAGAGGGGCCCGCCGCCGAAGCACACCGCCAGATACCGTCCGCAGACTCCCAGGTTCTCCATGGCGAAGATTCCCCAGCCCACGAAGACCACCAGCAGCGTATAGAACCGCTTCACCAGGACCGGCGTCCGGGTCAGGAGATCCCGGAAGACGAACCGCTCCAGAATCAGCCACAGGCCGAAATACAGGCCCCACAGGACAAAATTCCAGCTGGCCCCGTGCCAGAAGCCGGTGCAGAACCAGACGATCAGCAGATTCCGCAGGGTCCGGGCATTCCCCGCCCGGCTGCCCCCCAGGGGGAAGTACAGGTACTCCCGGAACCAGGAGGTCAGGGACATGTGCCACCGCCGCCAGAACTCCCCCACGGAGGTGGAGAGATAGGGGTGGTCAAAGTTCTCGTCAAAGCGGAAGCCCAGGATGCGCCCCAGGCCGATGGCCATATCGGAGTAGCCGGAGAAGTCAAAGTAAATCTGGAGGCCGAAAGCGAAGAGCCCCGTCCAGCCCCCGATAACCGTCAGCGCCCCGGCGTTTTGAGATGCCTGACAGCTCTCCCACAGGGACCCGGCGGCGTTGGCCAGCAAAACCTTTTTGGCAAGGCCCACGGTGAACCGGCAGGCTCCCTCCGCGAAGTCCTGGGACGTGACGGTTCGCCGGACCAGCTCTTCCGCCACGGTTTTGTACTTCACGATAGGACCGGCAATGAGCTGGGGGAACAAGGTCACATAGGCTCCGAAGTCGACGATGTTCCGCTGAACCGGCGCGTCCCGGCGGTAGACGTCGATGGTGTAGCTCATGGTCTGGAAGGTGAAGAAGGAGATGCCCAGAGGCAGGGGCAGGCCCAACTGGGGAATCTTCACCCCCGGGAGCAGGGACAAATTCGCCGCCACGAAGTCCCAGTACTTGAAAAAGCCCAGAAGCAGGAGGTTGAACACCACCGACTGCCCCACGAACCACCTCGCCAGCCGGTCCCGGCTCCGGAACCGCTCCACCAGGAGTCCGTGAATGTAGTCGATGAAAATGGAGAGGAACATAACCCCCACGTACACCGGCTCCCCCCAGCCGTAGAAAAAAAGGCTGGTTACAAGCAGCACAAAATTACGCCGCCGAAGCGGCGTAAGAAAGTACAGCGCCAGCGTCAGCGGCAGATATCCGAACAAAAACGTCAGGCTGCTGAAAACCATGGCCTACTCCTTGGATTGGAATTGGAGGCGGAACTGCTCCTCTAAAGCCTCCTGATGCGCCCCGGAGGCAATCAGGGCCACGTAGGTCCCCTCCCGCAGCACCTTGGCCGCCTTCCATGCCTCCAGGCTCTCGGGGTACCAGGCCCCGCCCTCCGCCTGGGCGTCGATTCGGGCCTGGAGGATGGCGGCGGCGGACTCCGCGTCCTCCTCCGTCTCCCCCTGCATCAGCACAATCTCATTCACGTCGGAACTCATGGCCGGAATCTTGACAACCAGCTGCTTCGCGGAGATTTCGGAGAGGCCGGGGTAATAGCCCTCCAGCAGCTCCCCCTCCACGTCCGCCATATAGCCCTCCTCCCAGCCGCAGGACGCCTCCATCCCGGCGTACAGGGTGTTCAGGGCAACATCCGAGTCCTCCGCCCTGCCTTCCTCCCGCTGCCCGCCGCAGCCGGAGACCAGCAGCAAAAGCGCCACCAAAACCCACACCGCTCTCTTCTTCAAGCGAATCTCCTCCCGCCCTTCCGGCTCCGCCGGAAAATTTTCTCGTTCCATTCCTTGTTTTTATACAGGATTCGCGCTATAATTTCAACATCAAATCTGTAACATTCCGTAACAGTTCTACCCTGCGGTTGTTACTTTCTGGAGGTTCACCATGTACAGTTTCCGAAACGACTACAGCGAGGGCGCCCACCCCAAGGTGTTAAAGGCCCTCACCGACACCAATTTTGAGCAGACCCGGGGCTACGGCCTGGACCCCCTCTGCCAAAAAACGCGGGACCTCATCCGCTCCCTCTGCGCCGCCCCGGAGGCGGACGTCCACTTCCTGGTGGGAGGCACCCAGACAAACCTGCTGGTCATTGAGGCCATGCTGAGACCCTATGAGGCGGTGATTTCCGCCCACACGGGCCACGTCAATGTCCACGAAACCGGGGCCATCGAGGGTACGGGCCACAAGGTCATCGCCGTCTCCAGCCCCGACGGGAAGCTCACTCCCGCCATGATCGAATCCGTGCCAGAGCTCCACAGCGACGAGCATCAGGTAAAGCCCGCCATGGCCTATGTCTCCAACACCACGGAGATCGGCACCGTCTACTCCAAGGCGGAGCTTCAGGCCCTCCGGCAGTGCTGCGACAAGCACGGCCTCCTCCTCTTCCTGGACGGGGCAAGGCTGGGCTCCGCCCTGGCCTGCGGGGACATGACCCTGCCGGACTACGCGGCCCTGGCGGACGTCTTTTACATCGGCGGCACCAAGAACGGCGCCCTCTTCGGCGAGGCCCTGGTCTTCGCCAAGCCCCGGGAGGACTTCCGCTGGCACATGAAGCGCCGAGGGGCCATGCTGGCCAAGGGCCGGCTGCTGGGGGTCCAGTTCCAGGCTCTCCTGGAGGACGAGACCTATCTGGAGGCCGCCCGCCACGCCAACACCCTGGCCCTCCGCCTTCGGGACGGCGTGGCCGCCCTGGGCTATCCCCTGCCGGTGGAATCCCCCTCCAACCAGCAGTTCCCGGTCCTCCCCAACGAGGTCGTGGCCAAGCTCCAGGCCATGGGCTATGAATTTGAGGTGGACCACGCCGTGGACGCCGGGCACACCATGATTCGTCTGGTAGCCAGCTGGGCCACGCCGGAGCAGGCCGTGGAGAACTTCCTTCGGGACCTGGCCGCCTGCAAATAGCACCTGGGATTCGCCCCCTCCGGGTCAGCCGGAGGGGGCGCTTTTTCCGCATTTACTGAATGTGCTCCTCCGGGAAGTTGTCCAGCACCCGGAAGCCCATTTCCTCCGAGGTTGCCAAGGGATACTTGTAAATGGAAACCGGGTCCACAATGGGGCAGATCCGCTTCTCCGGCTCCAACCGGAGAAACGGCTTCCCGTCGTCCAGATGGTTGACTGCGCGCTTGTTCTCTGACATGAAATATCACCTCAGAGAAAGCATGCGCAGACTCTCGAATTTTATGTCGGAAGTTAATGTAAATTCATCAGGCGGATGCCCGCCTCCTTGTCCCCGGCCACGATGATGTGCGCGTCGTCCCGGAAGCGGTAGTTGGGGTCCACCAGGGGCACCACCACGTCGCCGCTCTTCACCCCCAGGATGTTGACGTTGTACTTCTGCCGGACCTCCAGCTCCACCACCGTGTGGCCCTCCCACTCCTCGGGAATCTCCAGCTCGAAGACGGCGAATTTCGGTGTCAGCTCAAAGTAGTCGAAGACGTTCTCCGCGGAGAAGCGGATGGCGGCCCGGCGGGCCATGTCCATCTCCGTGTGGACCACGAAATCCGCTCCGATCTTCCGCAGGAACTTGATCTGCCGCTCCTGGTCCGCCCGGGCCACCACGAACCGGGCCCCCAGCTCCTTCAGGGCCGCCGTGGCCTCCAGGGAGCACTGGAAGTCGTCCCGGACGCAGACGAAGCACACGTCGAAGTTCCGCACCCCCAGAGCCTCCAGCACCTGCTCGTCCTGACAGTCCCCCACGCAGGCGGCCGTGGCCATGGAGGCCACCTTGGACACCTTCTCCTCGTCCTTGTCCAGAACCATGACCTCATTCCCCAGCTCCAGCAGATACCGGGTCAGGTGCCGCCCGAAGCGGCCCAGGCCGATGACCAAAAAGGATTTCATCGCTTGTCCTCCCTGTCAACCAATCAGAATTTTTTCCGGCACGTAGCGCAGGCCGTTTCCGGCGTCCCGTCCCCTGGTCACTGCCATGGCCACGGACATGCTGCCCACCCGTCCGGCGAACATCATCAAAATCACCGTCCACTTGGAAAGCAGCGGCAGCGTTCCCGTCAGATTCCGGCTGAGGCCCACGGTGCTCATGGCGGAGACGGTCTCATACAATGCGTCCACCAGATCCACGCCCTGGACGCACAGCACCATGCAGCCGCACAAAGCCCCGAAGAGGTAGATGCCGGCGGTGGAGTAGGCCTTATGGATATCCCCGCCGTCCAGGCGGCGGCGGAAGGCGTTTACGTCGCTCTGCCGCCAGATGCGCGCCCGGACCCCCAGTGCCAGCACGGCGAAGGTGTTCACCTTCACGCCGCCGCCGGTGGACCCGGAGGCCGCACCCACAAACATCAGCACCAGCATCAGCAGAACGCCTCCCTGGCTCAGGGCGGACTGGTCCACGGAGGCAAAGCCCGCCGTCCGGGCCGTCACCGACTGGAAAGCCGCCATCAGCGCCCGGGTGGGGCCGTCCGCCCCGGCAAAGGCGTGGTCCGCCTCCAGAAACCAGAAGGCCGCTCCGCCGCCGATGAAAAGAAGCATCGTCACCGTGAAGGCCATTTTGGAGTGGAGCCGCCAGCGGCGGAAATGCCGCCCATGGGTCAGGATGTCGTCCCACACCAGAAAGCCCAGGCCCCCGCAGATGATCAGCGCCATCAGCACGAGGTTCAGCAGGGGCTCCTCCGCCTCCGTGGTGATGGACGCTCCGGTACCCAAGAGGTCAAAGCCCGCGTTGCAGAAAGCGGAGACCGCGTGAAACACCGCCATCCACAGGCCCCGCCCCAAGCCGTACCGGGGACAGAACCAGAAGGCCAGCAGCACCGCCCCCAAGCCCTCACACAAAACCGTCACCAGCAGGGCCCGCCGGGCCAGACGGACAACGCCCCCCAATTGCAGGGCTCCCACGCTGTCCTGAAGCAGGGCCCGCTGCCGCAGACCCACCCGCCGCCGGACCAGCAGCGCCGCCGGGAGGGAGGCCGTCACAAAGCCCAATCCTCCCACCTGAATCAGCAGCAGCAGCACGATCTGCCCGAAGGCGCTGAACTGCGTGGCGGTGTCGTACACCGTCAGCCCCGTGACGCAGGAGGCCGACGCAGCGGTAAACACGGCGCTGGTCCAGGGGATGCTCTCCCCATTTCGGGAGGCGATGGGCAGAGACAGAAGGCACGCCCCCGCCAGAATCAGCAGGGCGAAGCCCAGGGCGAGGGTCTGCACGGCGTTCGGTCTTCGCATAAGGAGCTTTCCTCCTAAAACATGGTTTTCTTTTCTATTATACCCCTCTTTTTCCCATTTGCAAGGGGGCGCTTTTTCCGTGTCCGCTCACGCATTTTATCCTGGGGAGAACTCGCAGGGGCGGACCTGCGGGTTCTCCCGTCTGGTTGGAAGAACCCGGGCCCCGGAAGAAGGGCGGGCACATGCCCCGGCAGGACGCGCCCTCATTCCAGCAGGAGCAGCCGTTTCAGGAACTCCACGCCTCGGGGCAGCACGGCTTCGTCGTCAAAGCAGAACTCCGGGGAGTGGAGCTCCGGCGTGTCCCCCACCCCCAGCAGGAAGAAAAGACCCGGAACCCGCCGCTGGTAGAAGGAAAAGTCCTCCGCCGTCAGCGTGGGGGCCGCCAGGAGCAGGGGGGCGTGCTCCCCCAGCCCGGACCGGACCGTTTCGTAAAGTTCCTCGTGGTTCCAGACCGCCGGGTAGCCTTGGCTCAAATGGACCTCCGCGCCGCAGCCGGTCTCCGACGCGATCTCCCGTCCGATCCGCTCCAGCTCCCGGCGGCAAAGGGCCTGGGTCTCGTCCCGGAAGGTCCGGAGGCTCCCCTCCAGCCGGGTCTCTCCGCTGACGGCGTTCCGCACCCGTCCGGAGACCATCTTCCCAAAGCGCAGCACCACCGGCTCCTCCCCCGGCAGGGCCCCCGCCATGGCATAGGCCCGGAGCAGGTACTCCGCCCCCGCCGCCAGGGCGTCGATTCCCTCCGATGCCCTGCCGATGTGGACGCTTTTGCCGGTGAGCGTCACCGTCACCTCGTTGGACCGGGCCATGATGGGGCCGGGCCGAGACCAGATTTTTCCCAGCTCCAGCTTGGGCCACAGGTGCATGGCAAAGACCCGGGCCGTGTGATGCTGCTCCAGAATCCCGGTCCCGCACAGCCGCTCCGCCCCGCCGGTGGTCTCCTCGGAGGGCTGGAAGAGAAAGAGGACGTTCCGGGGCAGCGCCTCCCGGTGGGCGGCGGCGTACTCCGCCAGGGCCAGGGCCATGGCGGTGTTCCCGTCGTGGCCGCAGGCGTGCATGGCTCCGGCGTTGCCGGAGGAGAAGGCCAGGCCGGTGGCCTCCTCAATGGGCAGGGCGTCCATATCCGCCCGGAAGGCCACGGTTTCGGGCTTCCCGGCGTCCAGATAGGCGCAGACGCTGGAGGGGATGGGGGAAAACGCCTCCAGCTCAAAGCTGGCCAGGGCGGAATGCACATAGGCGCAGGTCTCCGGCAGACGGTCGTCCAGCTCGGGAATGCGGTGCAGGGCGCGGCGGTATTCAACAACGGACAGCATGACGTTGCCTCCTCAGATTTCATTCAGCAACTCTCAATATAGCACGCCTCGCCGGAGAGAGGCAAGAGGCGGCGGCGTTTTCGTCGGTTTCCACAAGAATTTTTTTCTCCTTCCCTCTTGCAACCGGGCCGGGGAGATGTTATGATAGCAAAAAATGAGATAGAGGCGCGGAGACGATGAAGTCGCGGGAGCCGGCAGGCTGGGAACGCGGCGGGGGCAGCTCCGCCGAATCCCCCGTCCAGGCGTGGGCGGGAGATGGGCCCGGGGGAAAGACCTCCGGGACTGTCCGCGGTCCCTTGGCCGCGGGGGCGCTATCCGCTTACAGAACCGTCACGCCGTCCCGGCGTGTACGCTGTCGGCAGGAGCGCAGTCTCTGCCGGCTTTTTTTATACCACGCCGCCATTACGGAACTACATAATTATCTGGAGGACATTCAAATGAAATTCAACAACCCCACCGGCTCCATCGTGGCCATGATCACCCCCTTCCGCGAGGACGGCAGCGTTAACTTCGACGCGCTCACCCTGCTGCTGGAGCGGCAGATTGCCGCCGGGACCGACGGCATCCTCACCCTGGGCACCACCGGCGAATACCCCACCATGAGCCACGAGGAGGACGCCTCCGTTGTGGCCCACACCGTCAAGGTGGTAAACGGACGGGTCCCCGTCATCGTGGGCAGCGGCTCCAACTGCACCGCCACGCAAATTGAAAAGAGCGTGGAGTATCAGGACATGGGGGCCGACGCCCTGCTGCTCATCGCCCCCTACTACAACAAGGCCAACCCGGAGGGCATGGTCCGTCACTTCGCCGAGACGGCGGACCGGGTGAAGATTCCCTGTCTGCTCTACAATGTGCCGGGCCGCACCGGCTGCTCCATCCCCGTCTCCGTGGTGGAGGCGCTCAGCAAGCATCCCCGGATCTCCGGCATCAAGGAGGCCAGCGGGGACATGTCCTATGCCATGAAGATCGCCCGCTGCGTAGGGCCGGACTTTGCCCTCTACTCCGGAAACGACGACATCACCCTCCCCCTGATGAGCATCGGCGGCAGCGGCGTGATCTCCGTCTTTGCCAATGTGATGCCCGGCATGTGTCATCAGATTGTGGCGGACTACGCCGGAGGCAATCAGGCCCGGGCTCTGGAAAATCACCTGAAATACCTGGAGCTGATGAACGACCTCTTTATAGAGGTGAACCCCATTCCCGTCAAGTCCGCCCTGAACATGATGGGCCTCCACGCCGGGCCCATGCGCCTGCCTCTGTGCGAAATGAGCCCGGAGCACCGGGACATTCTCCGGGCGGCGCTGGAGGAGGCGGGGCTGCTGTGAGATATCTTCTGATTGGCCGGGGCAGGATGGGCCGCCTGATTCAGGAGACCGCCCAGGCCGCCGGGGACGAAATCGAGGCCGCCTTCGGCCGGGAGGACCTGGACCGGCTGGGGAAGCTGGGCCGCGTCGCCGACGTGGTCATCGACTTCTCCCAGCCCGGGGCCCTGTCGGAAATCGCCTCCTACGTCCGCCGGACCGGGACTCCCCTGCTCTCCGGCACCACCGGCTTCAACCCGGACCAGCTCCGGCAGCTGGAGTCCCTGGGCGCCTCCGCCCCGGTGCTGTGGAGCGCCAACTTCTCCCTGGGCGTGGCCGTCCTCTGCCGGGCCCTGGCGGCGGTCTCCGGAGTTTTGAAGCCGGACTTTGACATTGAGCTGACGGAGACCCACCACAACCAGAAGGCCGACGCCCCCAGCGGCACCGCCAAGCTGCTGCTGGAGTCCCTGGACCCCGCCCACGCCCTGACCCCGGTCCACGGCCGGGAGGGGAACACCGGGCGGCGGCGGAAGGAGGAAATCGGCGTCCACGCCCTTCGGGGAGGCACCGTGGCGGGAACCCACACCGTCCACTTCTTCGGCCCCGACGAGGAGCTGGAGTTCACCCACCGGGCGGCCAGCCGCCAGATCTTTGTCAACGGCGCCCTGCACATGGCCCGGCTGCTGCCGGGGAAGCCCAATGGGGTGTACGACCTGCAAAAAATTCTCTTCGGCTCCTAACGGCCCCCAGGTCCGTCCCTTCATCTTGTTTATCAGGAGGTTCCTATGAACGCACAGGAAATCATCGACTATATCGCAAACTCGGAAAAGAAGACCCCCGTCAAGCTCTACGTCAACACCACCGCTCCCCTGGACTTCGGCTCCGCCCAGGTCTTCGGCTCCGGGAACAGCTTCACCGTCTTCGGCGACTGGGCGGAGCTTCAGCCCATTCTGGAGGCAGGCCGGGAGAAGATTGCCGACCTCGTCGTGGAGAACGATCGCCGGAACTCCGGCGTGCCCCTGCTGGACCTCAAGGGCGTCCAGGCCCGGATTGAGCCCGGCGCCATCATCCGGGAAAAGGTGGAAATCGGCCAGGGGGCCGTGATCATGATGGGGGCCGTCCTCAACATCGGCGCCGTGGTGGGCCCGGGCACCATGATCGACATGGGCGCCGTGCTGGGAGGCCGGGCCACCGTGGGAGCCCGCTGTCACATCGGCGCGGGAGCCGTGCTGGCCGGCGTGGTGGAGCCCGCCTCCGCCACCCCCGTCATTGTGGAGGACGGAGTGCTGGTGGGAGCCAACGCCGTGGTCATCGAGGGGGTTCATATCGGTCGGAACGCCGTGGTAGCCGCCGGGGCCGTCGTCATCGAGGACGTGCCCGAGAACGCCGTGGTAGCCGGAAGCCCCGCCCGGATTATCAAAATGAAAGATGAGAAAACCGAGGGTAAGACGGCCTTGGTGGATGCACTCCGGAAATTGTAAAACCGGAAAGGAAGATAGCTACGAAAGGAACCCATCAGGGGTTCCTTTCGTTTTCAATCAAAAGTTTTCAGAACTTCCCACG